>JAIWHF010000163.1:0-5737 GCA_048629905.1 Methanosarcinales archaeon | reverse complement strand
GGGATTCCTAGAATATTGTATCCCGAGTCGACAAACAGCACCTCGCCTGTGACCTTGCTTGCCAGGTCGGACGCGAGCCAGACAGCCGCACCGCCGATATCCTCGATGGTGATGTTCTTGCGCAGCGGGGCGAATCCAGAGAATTCCCGGTGCATTCGTTTAAACCCGCTCACGCCGGCGGCGGATAGGGTGCGGATGGGTCCGGCAGAAATGGCATTTACGCGGATATCCCTGGGCCCGAGGTCGGCGGCGAGGTAGCGGGTGGTCGCCTCAAGAGCGGCCTTCGCTACCCCCATCACGTTGTAATTCGGAACCACTTTTTGGCCGCCGTAATAACTCATGGTGAGCATCGAACCGCCCGGTTTCATCAGCGGCAAAGCGGCGCGTGCCAGAGCGATAAAGGAAAACACGCTGATGTCCATTGCCATATGGAAGCCGCTGCGGCTCGTCATATGGAAATCGCCTTTGAGGTCCTCGCGGTCAGCATAGGCGACGGCGTGCACGAGAACATCAATGCTCCCGAGTTTCTCGGCTGCCTTGGTGAAAACTGCCTCGATTTGCTTGTCGTCGGCAACGTCACAGAGTTCGACGAAGTCTGAGCCTACCGATTCAGCAAGTGGACGCACCCGACGCTCAAGAGCCTCAGCGGCGTAGGAAAAGGCAAGTTGAGCGCCGTGCTCATGCATGGCCCGGGAGATCCCCCAGGCGATAGAGTGGTCGTTAGCTACCCCGAAAACCAGAGCGTTTTTACCATCCAGTAATTGCATCGTTAAATCTCCTTATCAGTGTGGATTGACCCTGAAGCGCCAGGGCATACTCTTCCACGGTTCGCTTACTTGATTTAAACCCACTCGTGGTCCAATTGTTACGCTATGTTCCGGGATGGCAACATCCCGCTCGATGAAAAGTGTGCTCTGCGGATGGCATAGGTCCAGACCATCAAAGCTCCGGTCGATGGCGAATGCCTGACACAATTTCGCCGGTCCGTCGGTTAACTCCGACTCCGGGCGTCCGGCTCTTCGCCGCCGGATAATTTCGTGTCCTTCAACCGGTTTCACACCTCGTAAAAGTACTGCAGCTGGGAAACCATCTCTCTCGGTAACGAAGTTCAACATCCAGTGCATGCCGTAGGTGAAGTAGACATAAGCATGACCTGGTGGACCCCACATAGAGTGATTGCGTTTTGTGCGACCTGAGCGGGCGTGGCACCCGTCGTCATCGGTGCTGATGTAGGCCTCGGTTTCGGTGATCAAACCGGCAATGCGCTGATCGCCCTCGAGTTTGACGAGGCGCTGTCCGAGCAACTCGCGAGCGACGGTCAATGTAGGACGATCGAAGAAGCTGCGTGCGATCACAGGATTGGATGTCATCATTGAAATACGGTTAAAAGAATCCCGGCGGCAGTTTCGTGGAACGGAAAGGTTGCTTAAAGAACGACCAAGATCGATACCCGAAATCCGATCCTGGAAGTTGCCATCAAATCGGCAGGAAGTTCACCCGGAGGGTGAATCGTGGCGGAACCGTGGGTCCTTATTTATCATACGCTCGAGCCCTTCCTGCAAGCTGAAGCGCGGTCTGTACCCGAGTTTCTCTTTAGCGAGACGGATGTCGGCACACATGCGTGAGGGGCCAGCATCCTGGTCTTCCTTGTAAATCCACTCCGACTTAATGCCAACGGCTTCCAGGACGGATTGCCCCAGGGATTGAATACTCGTCTCGGTTCCACTGCCGATGTTGATTACGGAGCGATTAATAGTAGGCGCGGAAGCGGCGGCGATCATAGCCGAAATGACATCGTCCAGATAGACGAAATCGCGTGTCTGTTCACCCTTCCCGTGAATGACCATTGATCCCCCATGGGAAACCTGGCGCAGGAAATGCGGTACGACTGGCGGGTGGGCTGCGGCGAGTGGCTGACCAGGACCGTAGGCGTTGAACACGCGTAGTGCGACGGTCTCTATGCCCCAGAGTGCACCGATCGTATGAACGTAATGCTCGGCGGCTAATTTTGAAACAGCATAGGGGGACCCTGGGTTCGGGGGTGCACTCTCGACCAGGGGTTGTTGACCTTGATCGCCGTAAATCGCGCCGGAGGAGATCAATATTACTCTGCGGACTCCGACGTCGCGCATGGCCTCCATGACGCTGACGGTTCCACCGACGTTGATAATGTTGTACTCGCGTGGGTAGAGGATCGATTCAGGGACGGATACTTTCGCGGCCAGATGGTAAACACAATCAATCTCCTGCAAAAGCGTCCAGAGTTTGGGGCGATCCGTCACATCTCCGCGAGTGAAGAGCACATCTGCGGAGAGCCGCGACGGGTCCCCGGCTGAAAGGTCATCATAGCCACGAACCTGGTGCCCTTCGCGGGCTAATCGGTTGGCAAGTGCAGAGCCAAGGAATCCGGCGGCGCCGGTTACGAGGAAATTCATCGGTTTATGGGCTCCTGATCGTTTTTACCGATCTGGAGGGAACGAGATTATAACATACCGGTGTTGACACCATTTCCTCGCTTGGTATCATGCCGCTATGCGTTCAGCGGTTGGTTTCAAAAAGTTCTGGCGCGTTATTATGCGCTGTGCACTTCTTTTTATGGTGACTCTGCTTCTGGGCGGAAGCGGTCTGAATGTTCGCGATGTTGTGGATAGGACCCGGCTCTTCACCCGGTCGGTGGAGTTTAATTATATTGGCTGGACGATAGATGCTTCCTTTGAGAAGCTCAGTCAACTCAGTCTTCACCCGGCAGCATACGCGGGTGAGGACGAGCGCGCGCAACTGGTCATTGATTATCTTGAGCTGGTGCGAAGCGCACAGCAGACCGAGCGGGAAGTACAGGAAGCGCTTGGGGATCCGAATGTGGATCAAACCAGCTCTGCCCTCCAGGAGAATTTGGTAAACCTGGAGAACATCCGCAACCAGGTGAACCAGCTTGGACCACCCGCTGAGAGCATCCTTCAGGAGCAAGTAGCGATTGTGATTGCGGATATGGGATTGGAATTGGGGGGAGCGCCTTTCCCACCGGTCGTGTTCACCTTCGACCCGCTTCCAAATGCGCTCATCGTCTCGCCGCGCGAGGTCATTCGCCAGATCGCGAATATCACCCTCGATGTGGACCTGACGCTTGAAGGGAAAGTGAATCTCGAGGGTGGTATCGAAGAGAGTCTGGACGTCTCGGCGCTTGTCGTGCCCATCGGTGGAATGGGAACCTATCCAACCATGGTGATGGAGACAACCAATCTGACGTGGATCGTTGAAGTGATCGCTCACGAGTGGATTCACAATTACCTGACCTTGCGACCGCTGGGCATGAATTATTTCACGAACGAAGAGCTTCGAACCATGAACGAGACTACTGCATCGCTGATGGGTAAGGCGATCGGGTGGGAGGTAATCCGACGATACTATCCTTCAATGCTGCCGGATGAGATGGTCCCTACCTCAAGCGAGAGCGAGGCGGAGCCTCCAGCTTTTGATTTTAGGAAGGAAATGCATGAGACACGTGTCCGCACCGACGCATTCTTGGAAGCGGGAGAGGTTGAGACTGCCGAGCGCTATATGGACGCCAGAAGGGAGTTCTTCTGGGAGCACGGATATCGCATCCGACGCCTGAATCAGGCTTACTTCGCGTTCCATGGAGCCTACGCCGATGAACCCGGCGGGGCCGCAGGGGATGACCCTGTGGGTGAGGCTGTCCGCGCCCTCTGGGAGCATTCCCCTTCGCCCGCGGACTTCCTGCGTAAGATGGCGTGGATGAACGACTACGCTGATTTATTGGCTGTGCTTGAAGGATTGACTACCATTCGCTGATCAGGGCGGCAATCAACGCGGTCCGTTCTGCTAAACTTTCCGTCTCAATTTGTTCGTGTTGGGTGTGGGCGCCGGTTCCGATCGCGCCGAAACCATCCAGCACAGGAACCCCCAGTGCAGCGACGAAATTGGCGTCAGAACCGCCTCCGGTGCCCCCCTCTGAGACCGAGAGCCCCAGGTCGCGGGCGATGCCTTGTGCCCGTTGGAACGTTTTTATCATTCGTTCGTTGCGTTCCATGGGCTGCCGATTCCAACCGCCTTTCACCCTGATTTCCGCGCCCTCGAGGATAGGTTCGAGAGCGAGCATTGAGGCTAAGACCCGATCTCCCTCATCTTTTGTCTTGGCGCGCCCGTCGACCCGCAGCCAGCAGAGATCGGGGACGACGTTTGAGCGAGTGCCGCCTTCAATCACGCCGACATTTATCGTGGTCTCGGTTTTTTCATCGGCAAGCGCGGCGATCCCCGGAATTTGATGAGCCATCTCGAGGATGGCGTTTACTCCATCCTTGATGTTGCTGCCTGCGTGTGCGGCCTTGCCTATCGCCTCAACCCTGAAAGCGAGCGTACCTTTCCTCCAGGTTTTCAAGCCGCCGTCTGGCAGGGCCGGTTCGAGACAGAGGACGAGTTCATGATCTTGCGCCATCCGTTCGATGAGCGCTCGTGACGTGCGGCTTCCAGTTTCTTCATCGGAGGTGCACAGTAAAGTCAGCTTGTCCTGCCTTAATTTCTCGTTCTGACGCAGGATCTCGATCGCGGTGAGCGCCATGGCAATGCTGGCTTTCATGTCCAGCACGCCCGGTCCGAAAAGGTGTTTGTCACGTTTCACAAAGGGCATGTTCTCCAGAGTGCCGAGAGGATGAACCGTGTCGAGGTGCACCATGAGCAGCAATCCCCCTTGACCCTCGCCCCAGGTGCCAATCCGATGATCGCCTGCATTCGTTTGGGGTTCGTTGCGGACCTGGGCGCCGCGCGCTTCCATCTCAGCGGCAACAAAACGCCCGAGTTCGTCGACAGCCGATTTTGAGGTTGTTGGAGATTCGATTAGAACGAGGCTCTCGATTAAAGCTACAAGCTTTGGCATGTGCACTTCAAACTGGGTGATCGGTAATGGAGGCATGGAAGTCCTTTGTGGTGTTCCCTAAGATGTTTGTTGTTTTCTAATCGTTGTCGAACGGGCAGATGTCAGCTGCAAGGTAGGTGCGGTTGGCGTAGCCATAGTAAAGCGGCTCGAGTATGCCATCAGGGTTAGAGAGGGCGTAACTTTGCGCGGCCAAGCATGCTTCTCTTAGATTCCCTTCGATCTGGTAGGTTTCCCAGAATCTCTCCGTCAAGCCAACGTAGGCGTGGTGAGGGGATTCGGGCGGATAGGCGGCTCGAAGGAAATCTATCCCAGCTCCGGCGTTCGCTGTATTCCCATTACGAACATCGATGACGATCTGGCGAAAGGCAGCATAAGCGCGGAGTGCTGCTCTTCCGTCCTCGCCGGAGGACCAATCATCCAGGGTTCCATCCTCCATAACCCGCAGATACCCTTTTGTTGCCGTCTCGTAATCTCCTTCCAGGGCAGCTTGATCGGCGTCGTGCAGGACGTGAATGCGGTATTTTGGGTCTGCGAGCGCTTCTTCTGAGAGTTCGAAGCGTCCTGATTCGGGATGCCAGGTCCAGGTGCGCCGGATTTCCCGGTAGGGCCCTGCACCCGCAGACCCGATCCCTCTTGCCGTGATCGAAATTGCTGTGCTGCCATCGGCAAGGGGTCCTTGAAGTTCAATATCCGGGGAGGGCAGGTCGTTGCTGCGTCCCTGCCATAGATTCTCAAATCCAGAGCCGGTCCATTTTAGGATTTCAGCCTGAGCGAAACATGTGTGGGCGCCGCATGATTCCCATAAGGTGAGCAGCTCAGGGCGTCCGTCGCCGGTGAAATTACGTG
>JAIWHF010000162.1:0-5738 GCA_048629905.1 Methanosarcinales archaeon | reverse complement strand
CCGTTAAAATCTTTTTAAGATCCCCGGATATTAGATTCAATCTGTCATCGGGTGCAAGTTCTGAAATGGAAACAGTTGAAAACGGTTGATTAACACACTTATCAAGACTTACTTTATTTCCCGTCCCCTTAAGCTGTACCAGCTTAATGCCATGAGAACCTATATCAAGACCTATTAGATTTTTTGCCATTACATTTCCCTAGACTTATTTATTTACTATACAATTATTAATAAATTTTTTAAAAACATCCTTCTTGACCGTTGATCCTTTACATGAGAAAAGATTACCGTTTTTCCCTGGCATCATGAGTTCAGGATTAAACAATCCAACAGGAGGGTCTTGCAGCTTAAGTGGGTGCGTAAAATTAAATTCTTCCAAAATATCATCAATACGGCCACGTCTTCCCTCACGCAGATATATAGCTCTGCACAAATTTGCACACCGCTCACCCGAACGGAGAAATTCATCCTCGTCCATATCCTCACCGGTAACAGAAGAAAAAAGCCTTGCCTCTAATGATGGATCACCAACTCCTGTTTCAACATTCCCGGTATAATCGATTGGCCAAAACCAATCGCAAAGAATAAAATTTTCCATTGCATAAGACCGATTTTGCGTTATAACTGCTGCCTCTCCTTTTTTATCGGGTGAATCAAATTCAGCGGCTTTTTCGATTTCATCGCGGTCCACTGCTGCCGCGAATCGTTTATCTTTCCATTTCTTCTTGATCGATTTCACTTTTAGATCAAGGATGGATTTCGAGGGACGGACCAGAGCAGCTGCGGTGATCAAACCAGTGATTTCATCACAGGCATACAAGGCTTTGGCCATCAGGGTGTCGCGCGGGACGCCAGAGTAATCGACATGACTGAGGATGCATTGGATAATCTCCTCCGGGACGCCGCGCGCACGCAGAATTGGTACACCCTCTTGTGGGTGCGCTTCCAGGGTAGGGTGGATCTCCCAGTCGAAATCATGCAGCAATCCTGCTAAACCCCACAAATCGGGATCTTCGCCGAAATCGATGGCGTAATCACGCATTGCAGCCTCGACTGCATACATATGTCGTTTTAGATTTTCATTCTGAATGAATTCATCCAGAATGGCGAGAGCTTCCTTTCGGTTGGTCATCATAGGAGTGGTCCCTTTAAAAGATTTGGTCCCATATTACCGCGGTTTTCAATCTCCCCACTTCCCAGAGTGCACGGAATGTGGCGCCGATCTCACGCGCAGACCAGATTGTTTGGGCGGAATATGATCGTAGATCGGCAGCGACGCCTTCAGACTCGATGGATAATGCATCGCAGAGGATCAACGCCCTCGGCAAGTGGTAGCGCTGAGTAACCAGAAGCGCGCTCTCCACGCCGTAGATATCCTTCGCGCGGGCGCAAGTTAGGTAGGTGCGATCGCCTTCGGAGTCGACAAGGATATCTTCCTGGGGGACTCCAAGCTGCAGAGCAAATTCAAGCATCGCCGCAGCTTCATCGTAGCCAGATGGATTTGATGAGCCGCTCATGAGCAGCGTTTTGACTTTGCCCTGCTGGTAGAGCGAAACCGCGGTTGAGACTCGATCTGCCAGAACCGTTGTCGGGCGGCCATCGCGGCGAAGCCCAGCGCCGAAAACGATTGCAGTGGGCATACTTCGAGCTTCCTCGGGCGAGAGGATCCGACTGCTGTAGTGCGCGCTGAGGACCCAGCGAGGAAGGCTGAGAAGAAAGACGGCGAGTAAACACCAGACTAGGATCTTGAATACGATCATCATGGTTCGCAATAGCACCGAATGATTTTACCAAATAGGTTGCACGGCTGCGAATAAACGCATAACTGACGCTTTTCTGAATCACTTTCTATGAAGTAAGCCAGATCACAAGGACAGCCGTTCAGGATATGAATCTGTGTGTGAAGAATGCCAGGGAAGGCCGCTGTGGTTCCCCAGGATGGGTCGCCGTGATTATTTGTTGACCATGCCTGGACAGGGTGGTAAACTCCATTCTTGTTGTATAGATCGCATGAATTCGGCGAATTTGATCTTGTCGGCAGAGTCCCATGAAGCTCAATCTTGGCCCGGAATTCCTGAAATACCTCGCTGCCCATGCTTCCGTATCCGGAAAGCATCTTCCAACACTTGAAAAGCTCGCACAAAGGAACTCGATCGTGATGCCCGTTAACCGCCGGAGCAACTTGAAGCCGCCTATACAGCGGTATTTGTTGAGATTCGACGTGGAAAACGGATATGACTGTTGTGAGATTGCGTAGATGAGGGTTGGATTGCACTGACCGAAATGTTGAATCAATCAAGGGGGACATTCTCCAGCGTAACGGAGGATTGAGGAGAAATAAATAAAATATGAATAAGAAAACGACCGAAAACGAGGTGCAAGCTATCGATGCTGCACAGGAGAAAATCATCAATGATTTCTCCATGGTCATTGCCACGGTCAATGGCTCCGGCAGCCAGACCGCAAACCTGGCTCTGATCCGGGCTTTATTTCACATGGGGATACCTGTCAGTGGAAAAAATCTGTTTCCATCGAACATCAAGGGTATGCCGACATACTTTACAGTGCGCGCTAATAAGGATGGATTTACCGCGCGGCGCGAAAAGATGGAAATACTCATTGGGATGAACCCAGAAACCTTCGACGAAGATCTGAACGATCTGGTAGAGGGGGGTGTGTGCTTCTACCCTGACCAGTTTGAAGTTCCCGAAACCCGGGATGACGTTACCTTCTATCCCGTTCCAGTTAGACAGATCATCAAGGAGGTGAATCCTCCGCGTGCTCTCGTGAACTACATGCGCAATATGGTCTACGTTGGTGTGGTTGCGGAGATCTTGGGAATTGAGATCGGGGAGATTCGGGAAGCACTCGAGACCCACTTTAAAGGTCGGGAGAAATCTGTCGAGCTCAATATGCAAATCGTAGATGCCTCTTCTTTATGGGCGCGTGAGAATTTGGTCAAAGTGGATAAATACGTTGTGGAGCGGGATAACCAAACCGAGGGCATGATTATGCTCGATGGGAATACCGCTGGAGCTCTAGGGACGATTTTCGGTGGGATCAGCTTCATCGCTTGGTACCCCATTACTCCCGGTTCCAGCTTGGCTGAAGCTCTTCAATCCCACCTGCCCAGACTGCGGAAAGATGAGGGTACGGGTAAGCAAACCTACGCCATTATTCAAGCAGAAGACGAACTCGCAGCGATTGGCATGATTGTTGGCGCTGGTTGGGCGGGAGCTCGGGCAATGACTTCGACCTCCGGTCCGGGTTTAGCGCTCATGGCTGAATTTGCCGGCCTTGCTTATTACACGGAGATCCCAATCGTGATCTGGGATGTACAGCGCATGGGTCCGAGCACAGGGCTGCCGACGCGCACATCGCAGGGGGATATCCTTTTTACTCGCTTCTTGGGGCATGGCGATACACAGCAGATCATGCTGATCCCCGGAAATATCGAGGAATGTTTCGAGTTCGGTTGGAGATCGTTTGACATTGCTGAGCGGCTGCAAGCTCCGGTATATGTGCTCAGTGATTTGGATTTGGGGATGAATCTATGGATGTCAAAACCGTTTGATTATCCTGACCAGCCAATGGATCGCGGGAAGGTTCTCACGGCCGAAGATCTGGAGAAGGTCGAGGAATTTGCTCGCTATCGCGATGTTGATGGGGATGGCATTCCCTATCGAACACTTCCGGGGACGGATCATCCCAAGGCGGCTTATTTTCTGAGGGGATCGGGTCACAACGAGCAAGCTCTCTACAGTGAGCGACCGGAAGACTATGTAGCCAATCTGGAGAGACTCGCTCTAAAGTATGAAACTGCACGGGGGTACATGCCGAAACCAGTAATTGAAGAGACTAAAGGTGCAAATGTTGGTCTGATCGCCTACGGATCGGTGGATCCGGCCGTAAATGAAGCGCTTTCACGTTTAGCATCACAGGGGATGAAGATCGACTACCTCCGTCTACGAGCTGTCCCTTTCACGGACGATGTCCATGAATTCATCCGCAAACACGATCGTATCTACGTTGTAGAGATGAACACCAACGGGCAGATGCACATGCTGCTCAGGTTAGAGGTTCCGGATCAGGCTACAAAATTGATTTCACTGGCGCATAACGATGGTCTACCCATGAGCGCCCATTGGGTTACGCAAGCGGTTCTTGAGCTCGAGGGAGGGAATGATGGACAATAAGGCAGGGGACAAGCAAGTGAAACACAAGCTTCCGAATGAAATCGGCCTGATCAAAGCCGACTATCGCGGAAGACCCTCCACGCTCTGCCAGGGGTGTGGACATAATTCAATCTCCAGTCAGATCGTTGCCGCCCTTTATGAACTATCAATCCCGCCAGAGCGGATAATCAAGATGTCAGGGATTGGCTGCTCTAGCAAGAGCCCAACGTATATCCTCAATAGGTCGTTTGGATTTAACTCGCTCCACGGTCGTATGCCGACGGTTACGACCGGCGCGGTGATGGTCAATCATTCCTTGAAAGCGATCGGCATCTCTGGAGATGGGGATACTGCCAGCATCGGTTTCAGCCATTTCAAGAACGTCGTCAGGCGAAATGTGCCGATGGTCTACATTATTGAAAACAACGGGGTGTATGGACTTACAAAAGGGCAATTCTCCGCAACTGCAGACAAGGGTTTGGAGCTAAAGGATGTCGGGGTTAATCCCTTCATGCCGATTGACATTTGCATGGAAGCATTGATCTCGGGAGCGGGCTTCGTGGCCCGTTCTTTTGCCGGGGATCCCCATCAGGTTAAGGAGCTAATAAAGGCGGCGATTCACTTCCAGGGCACAGCAGTTTTGGACATTGTCAGCCCATGCGTAACATTTGATAACCGTGAGGGGTCCTCGAAAAGTTATCGCTGGGGCCGGTCACGTAAAGAGCCGCTTCATGACATCACCTGGGTTCCGAAGCGTGAGGAGATCCAGATTGAACTAGAACCCGGTGAGGCTCTTGATGTGGACATGCATGATGGTTCCCAGATTAAATTTAGGAAACTGGCGCATGACTACGATCCGACAGATCGAATGTCGGCTTTGAAATTGCTTGAAGAATCCTGCAATCGCGGTGTTCTCATCACCGGTTTGGTTTACATCAATGAAGATACACCGCCTCTTGACGAGACGGAGAATCTCGTCGATCTACCGCTAACCCAGCTTTCAGACGATGCTCTTCGCCCGTCGAAAGAAACACTGGATGCTTTCATCGAGAGGTATCGTTAGGGTAAAAAACGTTTGATTATTACGATTTGAATGGGGGCAGTCCATTAAGTTCTTGGTATTGCCTCCCCAATAACAAAACATAGGGGCCGACACATGGGTCGGCCCACAGCACTCCCGCAGGTTCAAAAACGGCGGGAGGTTTATTTTCTTCGAATCCATTCCCTGCTCACATCATCGCGAGGAGATTGCTTCGTGGGAAACACTTGTGATGCAGCGCATGGAACCTTCCATCTGGGGAAACAGATACATTCTCCACTGCCAAAGAATCTTGAATCTCGTATTGAGTCGCCTCAGGGATTTCTCGGTCGCCGCTGCGCGGCTCACTCGAAATGACGTAAACGGGAATAGTTTGTCAGAAAATGTCATTTCGAGCGAAGCGAGAAATCCCTACGATGTTGCTCGAGAGGGCTTCTAGTGCGAAAGTGAACATCTTCCCAGTGCACTAAATATCCGTTACTTAATGTCATTGCGAGCGAAACGAAGCAATATCATCCTCACTT
>JAIWHF010000161.1:0-5741 GCA_048629905.1 Methanosarcinales archaeon | reverse complement strand
TAGCATAAGATCGCTAAAGCAAAATGGACGTTATCTTTTAGCTAATCCCGGGCTGTCACAAATGATTCGAGGGTTGTGGACTTCAATGACAAGCAGCAAGAAAGTAATATTTGGGGCAGCAAGCCAAAAGACTGAAGATTTAATTTTCCTCAAAGAGCTTATTGAGGCGGGAAAGATAAAATCGGTCATTGATAGACGCTATCCGTTGGAACAGATTGCCGAGGCGCACAGGTATGTCGAAACAGGGGAGAAAAAGGGGAATGTAGTCATAACCGTGGAACATGACAACAAAACCTAACCAAGCGTTGCAACCAATTGCTACAGAGCGCAGCGGAATAGCAGCAGGTGAGCTTTGTCGGTATCATCCATCTCGATTAATCTTGAAGAATTAAAATAAAATCCAAAATAAATTATGGAGCGATCGATGGCAAAAAAGGAACTGCACGAAAAAGCGATTAACACAGTACGATTCTTGGCCGCGGAAGCGATTCAAAAGGCGAACTCGGGTCACCCGGGCCTTCCCATGGGGATGGCATCGGCTGCGTATGTGCTCTATACACGGCATATGAAGTACAACCCCGCAGATCCACTTTGGCCGGATCGCGATCGTTTCATCCTCTCCCCAGGGCATGGCTCCATGCTGCTGTATGCCATGCTGCACCTGAGTGGATACGATCTTTCCATGGAAGAACTCAAGCAATTCCGGCAGTGGGGGAGCAAGACGCCGGGTCATCCAGAGCATGGGCTGACACCAGGAGTGGAGATGACCACGGGACCGCTCGGGCAAGGATTCTCCTCCGGTGTCGGCATGGCGATCGCCGCGGAACACCTCGCTGCTCAATATAACCGTGATGACTACGAAATCGTCGATCACTTTATCTATGCCATTGTTTCAGATGGTGACTTGATGGAGGGTGTCACTTCCGAGGCGGCCTCACTTGCCGGACATTTGCAACTTGGCCGGTTGATCTATCTGTATGATGACAACCGGATCAGCATCGATGGCAGCACGGATATCACCTTTACCGAGGATCGCGCCGCACGCTTTGAGGCATACGGATGGCATGTCGAGCAGGTTGCGGATGTCAACGATCTGGAGGCACTTGATCGTGCCATCGAAGCCGCAAAGGCGGATGAACGCCCTTCGTTGATCGTAACTCGCTCCATTATTGGTTATGGTCTTCCGACCAAGGAGGGCACCGCCAAAGCCCATGGCGAGCCGCCTGGGGAGGAAGAACTAGCCCGCGCGAAGGAGAAATTGGGTTGGCCGCAAGAGCCTGCTTTCCTCGTTCCGGATGATGTGCGCGAGCATTACCACGCTGGCGCCCAACGCAATCTCAAGGCGTATAAATCCTGGCAGGAGAGGCTGGCCAGTTATGGAGAGGCATACCCTGAACTGCACGCGCAATTTAAGCGAACCCTGTCTGGAATACTCCCCGTTGAGGTGAGAGGAAAGCTTCCTGTTTTTGATAGCGACGCGAAAGGCATGGCCACGCGCGCCTCATCAGGCAAGGTCCTGAACGCGTTGGCGCCCTTCATTCCGGAATTGATCGGCGGATCGGCTGACCTGACCGGCTCGAACAAGACCGCACTGGAAGGGGAAGGGGAAACAGCTTTTACCCTTGAAGACCGAGCCGGGCGGTACCTGCATTTCGGTGTGCGCGAGCATGCAATGGGAGCGATCCTGAACGGTCTTTCTCTACACGGCGGGCTCATCCCCTTCGGTGGGACCTTCCTGGTGTTCTCCGACTACATGCGCGGGGCGGTCCGCCTGGCAGCATTAATGGAACAGCGCGTAATCTATGTGTTCTCGCATGATTCGATTGGTCTCGGAGAGGATGGACCCACGCACCAACCCATTGAACAGCTCACCGCGCTGCGCACGATCCCCAATATGGTTGTTTTGCGGCCGGCCGATGCAAATGAGGTTGCACAAGCCTGGATGTCCGCGTTGGAAAGGGATGACGGCCCTACGGCGCTGGCGTTAACCCGTCAAGCGCTGCCGACAATCGACCGGACGAAATTCGGATCGGCTGAGGGATTACAGAAGGGCGCTTATATCCTTGCAGATCTAGGGGAGGGGCCACCACGGCTTATCTTGATGGCGTCGGGATCGGAGGTCGAGATCATCCTCGAAGCTGGTGCAAAACTCGCGGGCGATGGTATCTCGACGCGCATCGTTTCGTTCCCTTCTTGGGAGCTATTCGAAGCTCAATCCGAGGAGTATCGACAACAGGTTCTACCGGGGGCGATTCGAGCCCGCGTAGCTATTGAGGCCGGCATCACGCTTGGGTGGGAACGATGGGTTGGAGACGACGGAGCGGTCATCGGCATTGACCACTACGGAGAATCGGCCCCATTCGAGGAGCTCTACGAGCGCTTTGGATTGACAGCGGATAATGTTGTCCAGAATGCCCAGGAAGTCCTGACGCGGATCGAGACCTCTGGCAAATAAGCCATGAAGGTGCCCGGTTGGTAAGCCGGAAAATATTAACTCTGTGTATCTTCGCTACTCGAGTGAAGGTGTTTCCAACCATGGGTTGGGTAACGGCACAAGAGTGTTTATCTCGGTTCGGCAGAGTAAGATATTAAGGGAAACGGCTCCTGCAGGAGCAGAAGATGGACCCGATCCAATCTGTTCATTCACTAGGTCAGTCCCTGTGGTTGGAGTACATCCGCAGGGACTCGCTCGATTCTGGTGAATTGGCGGATAGAGTCGCTGCTGGAGAGCTGCGTGGGGCGATATCCAACCTAACTGTTTTTGAAAGTGCCATCGTGTCGAGCGAAAATTACTCGGTCGATTTGCGCCGGTTCGCCCAGGCAGGGTGGACGGCAGAAAAGATCTTCGACCAACATGCCATTGATGATATCCGCGCCGCGGCAGATGCCTTCCTGCCGCTTTTCGAGCAAACGAACGGTGGGGATGGGTTTGTTTCGATCGATGTGAATCCCGAACTCGCCGATGACACAAACAGGACCATTGAAGAGACGAGGCGTCTATGGGATGTGGTCAATCGTCCTAATGCGATGATTAAGATTCCGGCAACGCTCGCCGGCCTCCCCGCAATTGAAGCTTCCATTCGAGCAGGTATCAATATAAATGCAACGTTGATTTTCTCTCTGGGGCGCTACATCGAGGTTATGGAAGCCTACATGAGCGGCTTAGAAGGGCGCCTCGAAGATGGCGGCTCGCTCGATCATGTTACCTCCGTGGCCTCATTTTTCGTCTCGCCGATCGATATCGCACTGGATGAGCAGCTGAAGGAGATTATCCAGCGCGGCGAAGCCGATGGCGAGCGCGCTTCCTCCTTGCTCGGCAAAGTAGCCGTCGCCAATTGTAAGCTTGCGTACGCGCAATTTGTGGCGACGTTTCAAGGGGAACGATTTCAATACCTCGCCGCGCGTGGGGCGCGAGCGCAAAGACCTCTCTGGGCGTCTACGAGCACGAAGAACCCAGAATATCCTGATACCTATTATGTGGATCACCTGATTGGACCGGATACCGTAAACGCACTTTCTGAAGCGACCCTGAAGGCTTTCAGGGATCATGGAACACAGGAGCTGACACTACCAGAGAATATCTCAACTGCCCGCAGCCAATTGCAGGCGCTGGATGACCTTGGGATTTCGCTCGATGCGGCTGCGGAACAGCTTGAGATGCAGTGTGTAAGTGAGTCCGCTGTAGCTTATCGTTCAATTTTGGGGACTATCAAAGAGAAGGCGGGCGCTTTCCAGAAGGAGCTCGCTGCACTTGAACCGAAAATGCGGGAGACCCTGGTGGAGTTAGAGCGAGATGAGGTTGGGAAGAGGCTCTGGCAGGAGGACGTGACTCTTTGGGTGGAACGCGATCGCGAGAAAGCGCGGGTTCGCCGTTGGTTGGGGTGGCTATCAGAGCCTGCGAGAATGTCAACTGGAATCGCTGAGCTCACCCGTTTCGCAGGAACATTAAACCCGGCAATTACTACATTTGTCCTCATCGGACCAGGGGGCGGAACATTCACTGCGGAGATGCTGGCGCGGATCCTGACGTTACCCAACGGACTTGATTTGCACACAATTAGTACGGCGAATCCGGATGCCATCCGCGCACTAAAGAAGAAAATTGCACCTGAAGCAACTTTGTATCTTCTTGTGGATTCTTCATCGGGCGATGGAATAGAAGAGCATTTACTCTCAACTTTTTGGGAACAAGCGGTTCAGAAGATTGAGGAGCAAACAGGGGATCATTTCGTCGTCATCACGGAAGAGGGTTCCAAATTACATAATTGGGCTGTAGAGCAGGGTATCCATAGAATTATTAAGGTGGAAAGCCAGGATGACCTCTGGCTCTCCCCGTTCAATTGGACGAGCCTCCTGCCCGCAGCGTTATCTGGCGCAGATATCCAGTCCTTCGTGCAGGGTGGCGTAGGTATGACGCGTGCCTGCGGTCCACTCGTGGATGCTGCCCAGAACCCCGGTCTTTTTCTCAGCTCTGTGTTGGCCGCGGCTTTCCGCAGTGGGCGGAATAAAGTAACGCTTTTCGCCGACCCGCCCTTGGAGCCGATTCTCAAGTGGATCGAAGGCCTGCTCGCTGCAGGGCGCGGGAGAGATGAGAGCGGATTCATCCCAATCTGGGATGAACCTCCGGGGTCTGGGGATGTCTACGGCGACGATCGCCTGTTTGTGTACCTGCGCAGTTCTGGTGCATTGGACCGTCGTCTGACTGGCTGGAAACGCGCGGGTATTCCCGTTCTTGTGCTCGAGACAAACACGTGCCCCGAATCGATAGGTGAGATTCTCGTTCAATGGCAGATTGGCGCGGCAATCGCACAGCATTTGTTATCAGCAAATCCCACAGATCTTGATGCCCTGCAGCGGAGCAGGGTGGAGCTCCAACACATTTTGCACAGACTCGAACGCAAGGGTGAACTGCCTCAGGCGGATCCGTTATGGCAGAGCGATGGCGTGCAATTGAGATCCGCGTCACGGGATTTGAAGTTCACAGGAAGCGGATTATCTGAAATGGTTGATTTTATTCTCGCCGAATCACAGGCAGTGGGAGGCTTGGGATTGCGCTTCTATTCTCCCATGTCGAAAACCATTCAGGGAAAGGTGAGACGCCTGCGTCATGCGCTTCGCGATCAACTCGGCTTGTTCTCACTGGTTAGTTCCGCTGGACGTGACCTCGGTTCAGACCGTGGGCTAAAGGACATGGTCTATCTAATCCTGATGGTGAAGCCCCGAAAAGATGAAGCTATACCCGGTAAAAAGTACACATTCGGACAGTTGTTTGAAGGGCAAGCCCTGAGCGATCTAGCGGCGATGAAAGACTACGGATCGCCTGTCCTCTACCTTTATTTCGACGCCCAGAAACGGTTGAGTGATTTCCTGCTGGCAATGACTGAAGCTGCAAAGGTAAGAGATAGTAAAACCAATGACGGATGACCTCAATGTGGGTTCGGGCAAGAGAGGGAGTGGTCAGGGCGACAAGCGCAGGTGGCTCCCAAAGCAGGTCATTTCCGGGGAGAATGAGGGTATTTTTTCAGTCCTCCCTGAGAGTGTGCTGACTAACTTCCTCAATCCAACCTCAGAAAATGCATTGTTGTGGAACGTGATCTACCCGTTGGCACAGCCGACAATCTCGCTGATCGATCTTCGTAAAATCAGGCCTTTATGGGGCAATCCCAACGAAGGAAATATGACCGATGATGCTTTGATCCCCTGCTATTGGGGATACGACGTGGATGGAGAGCGCCTGTCTC
>JAIWHF010000160.1:0-5790 GCA_048629905.1 Methanosarcinales archaeon | reverse complement strand
TAATGCCGGCGGTTCATTGGATGAAGTAAAACGCGCTCTTAATGAGATTGATAATTTCCATACAGAATTACAGGCTGTTGATTTAACGAACGATGGTGTTTCGGAGATCGTGTTGCACACCTTCGCAGTCTACGTATTCAGATGCTCTCAGGGCGAATATCATGAGATGCTGCAAATTCAGCCCGAGATCCTCGATATGTACGGAGGGAATTTGACTGTGCTCACGCGAGATCTCAACCACAATGGCGTCCAGGACCTCCTGCTAACAAGTCGATATGAAGGCCTGAATGACTATTCACTCAATGTGATGGTCTACGAGTGGGATGGTGAAACGTTTTCCAGTCTCATCCCGGAAGAGGTTCATCATCCTTACTATGCATTTGGCTACATCGTCTTCGAAAAAGGCTTTTTTATCTCCACGTATAACGGAAGCATGGAACTTCAAGATGTCGATCATAATGGCACGATTGAAATCATCCTGAAGGGCGGAAGAACCGGCGGTTACATTTCTATGTTGTCAGCGCCGCAAAGATCTGAGATTCAGACCTGGATGTGGAACGGGGAGGAGTTTAACTTTTACGATGTGGCTTATTCTATGCCCTCACTGAAGATCCATGTTGTCCAAGAGGGCGATGTGGCTAGCCGATTATATAAATACGAACAAGCGCTCGAACTTTATTGGCGAGCGATTGAAGATCCAACGCTAGAAGCTTGGAATGTTGAAAGGAACGAGTGGATGCCTGCGTGGACCGATCCCGGCACGCCTACGCCCACCCATCCGCCTCCCGATCCGGATCAGGGGGATCGGGTAGAAGCCTATGCCAGATTCAGGATCGTGGTAACAAACCTCTTGCTAGGGCACTCCGAGGAGGCCGAGGCTCAGTATCAAAATCTGCTGGACCTGCATCCTGCAGGTAATCCCGGTCGCCCCTATGCCGTGATGGCGACGCGTTTCTATGATGCCTATCAAGGCTCCAACTCCATCGGAATGGGTTGTGCCGCGGCAAGGAACTTTGCTGAAGAAAATTCTGGAGAAATTCTCGGATCACTTGGATGGGCAGTATACGGTGAAGCGAATAGGAGCTATGACGGTGAAGATATCTGCCCATTTCGGTAACCAATGCGAAGGCTGGTATCGTTGGTTTTTTGGGATTAGACCACTGGAAGGCTTGTGAGTCCTTTGTTGATGATGAACACCCGACACGATTTGTGAGCACCCGATTATCAATCGAAGCTGCAGTATATTTAATCGAGATTCTGATTGCACAAATTATTGGTCTCAAATCGGCGTTTAAAGACACAACCAAAGAAGGAGTTGAGCCACAACCGGGGTCCAGACAGTTGCATGTGCATTCTCAAAATAATGGAAGGTCAGAAGATTGCATTGCCTTCGCAAGCGACACAATGGCCGGACTGCGAGGCCTTGGCCTGGAATTATGACAGGTTCCAACGTGCGGTATGATTCTCGGAGTTAATGAGAATACCGCCGGTTATCGCCAAAATCTGAAAATGAAAGTGATACTTCCCGCCCAGATCAATCTGTGATCCCAAAAGCGATCAAACGCTAACTTTCCACAGTACCTGATGTTTGCAGGATTTTCTCTAATTCTTCTCTGGAAGGTAAATTCCTCGCACCAACCCGGCCTATCTTATGCGCCGCTGCGGCGTGTCCCCAGATCGTTGCCTGCCTGAACCCAATATTCTCCAAACGCGCGGCGATGAAACCACCGTCAAAGGCATCACCCGCGCCCAGCGTATCCACAACCTCTGCCTGGAAAGCCGGGACGTGGAAGGTTTCCCCTTCTGCGGCCAGCACCGCACCCCACTTGCCCTGCCTGGCGATAACCGCACGCTTGCCGCCGCTCAGCTTGAGCGCCGCCTGGTCAACCTGGTCGATACCCATGAGGGGCATGATCTCCTCCTCAGCATTACCGAAGACCACATCGGCAAGCGCAATCGCCCGGTCAAACACCGCTCTGGTTCTTCTATCCAATTCCCAGGATTCAAGACGCAGGTTGAGATCCAGGGACACCGTCAGACCCTCTTCGCGCGCCATTTGCATGGCATAAAGTATGGCCTCGTGGGCGGGGGAGGCTCGCAGGCACATGCCGGTTGTGTGCAGCCAGGCTGCATTTTCAAAGTTTGATGGCCCTATGGAATCTGCTCGAAGTTGGGTATGTGCGCCACCTTCATGCGGCCAGACAGCAATGTGCCGCTCCCCATTCGGTTCAATAAGAGCCATGACCATCGGAGTAAACGAATCTCTGACCAGAGACACGCCTCTGGAATCCACGCCTTCTTTCTTGAAATCTTCAAGGATCCATCGCCCGTATCCATCATCACCGATGGTTCCCACAAACGATACGCCAACTCCTAGCCGTGCCAGCGCCACTGCCGCGTTGGCGGCTGAACCGCCGCCATGCAGCTGGGGGTTGGCACCACTTTGGCCAGGGGTTTGAGAAGAACGAGAGGGTAGACGAATAACCATGTCTACATTCGCATCGCCGATTACAACCACGCGCGAGGGCGTCATTTTCAGTTCTCGACTCTGGCTGCCGTCACAAATTGGCGCACACGCTCAAGATCTTTGCGGAAGCCGCCGTCGGGCAGCATGTGGTTGGTGTGGGTCAGTGAGTCCACCGCCCAGGGCCGTACGACGCGGATGGCCTCGGCAACATTCTCAGGCGACAACCCTCCCGCCAGAATGACGGGGATCCTCACCTGCTGGACCAGCTTGCGGCTTATCTCCCAATCATGGGTTTCACCGGAGGCGCCGATCCCAGCTATTTCCGGGGACTGTGTGTCAAGAAGAAGATAGTCCGCTACTTCCTGGTATGCCAGGGCGGTATCGATAGAGCCTGGTCCTGATACCGAGATCGCTTGCATAATGGGCAGATTGGGAAAACGCGTTCGCAGCTCCAAAACTCCTTCCGGCAGGATCGTGTTTTCAAGTCCGCAAAGATGCAGGATATCAGGACGCACGGCCTGTACCATCGTTTCAATTGCATCGAAATTTGATTCTACGGACAGGGCGACGGTAATCGCCGAATCACCCACAGCCTCTACGATCGCCCGCGCGGTGGCAAGATCCACTTCACCCGGCAGCCCAATATCGCTGGGGGTAATCCCGACATGGTCGACACCCTGATCAATGACCGCCAGCGCTTCGTCGACCGATTGCATTGTATAAATCTGGGTTCTCATGCACATCTCCGTTTCAAAGCAATTTATTCTTCTGATTGACCAATGTTGTGCCTGTAATTTTGCCAGTAAATGGAATAAATCTCAACTTATTCATAGAACAAACAATCGCCTGGAGATACAAGAATCGGATTTAAGTAGCGGGAATAATATACATAAGCTTCATTGGAGCTTCCGATTAGAGATACAATCGGCCTCAAATTCTGGTTGAAAAGCAGAACCAGGGAGGGAGTTGGAACAATCCCTCGATCCACACGGCTACCTATCCTGAATTGACCACATCGAGAAAAGTGGTCTCCTATTCTTTGCCCCTATGATAGAGCCCTCAAGCACCCCGACTACACCAATCGACGTCGCTTCCACCCAGGTCACCCCTGCTAACGAACTCACCAGACAGGATTTGGAATGTAAGAATAGATGTGCCCACGGCATCTAAACTGTTGATAGCGCTATAATTTAAAGGATGGATGTGTAGACGAACGGGGCTGGACTCTCAGAGTGCTCCTCCGCAACCATTTCCATCGTCTTGATTGTGCCGATCCTGGATTTGAAGAGGTTGAACATGAGCGATTGGAACAAAGCTGTTATTGATGAGTTTCGTGCCAACGACGGCAAGGTCGGTGGGCATTTTGAGGGCATGACCCTGCTGCTTCTGCACACTAAGGGCGCAAAGAGCGGGGAACCTCGCCTGAATCCAGTGGTGTATATGGCCGATGGCGAAAGATATGTGATCATCGCCTCCAAAGGCGGGGCAGCGACCCATCCTGCCTGGTATCACAACGTCGTCGCCCATTCTGAGGTTACCGTTGAAGTTGGTACCGAAAAGTTTCAAGCCCAGGCCGAGGTTGTTCAGGAACCCGAACGCACAGAACTCTATGACAAGGTGTCCACCCAATATCCTTTTTTTGCTGAGTATGAGCAAAAGACAACTCGTGTCATTCCGGTACTTGTCTTATCACGTCTACCATGAACCTTGCATTAGGGTGCTCAGAGGAGCATTATTTTCAACGTACAGTGGTTCCCGTTTGAACCGCGGATGCCGGGTTCGTCGACGCAATCTCGGGGGCGGCTACGAAACAACCGAAAAGGCGTTTAAAGTGCTCCTCGCGGAGCTTGGAGTATTAAGTTAAGCTTATGTGTATTCTGGAGAACTAAACAATGCGCAAAATCAGCCCCTCTGAAATCACCCCCGAACATATCTACTTATCTCGACGAGAACTCTTGAAAAGCATGGGTATTCTAACGGGGGGGGCAGCCCTGCTGGCTGCGTGTAATGGGAACCCTCCGACGATGACACTCGAGCCGGGGCTTCAGGGAGATCCCACTGCGGATCCCGTTGATCCGTCCGCCAGTTCTAACGTGGACGAATTGGGAGATCCGCTCAACACCTTCGATGACATCACCAACTACAACAACTATTACGAGTTCACGACGGATAAAATTGATGTTGCCAGGCTGGCTGAGGGTTACCCCACTTCACCCTGGGAAATTCAAGTAGGCGGTTTGGTCCACAACCCGACAACATTCTCCTTGGATGATCTGCGAAATTTCGAGATCGAAGAGCGGATTTATCGTATGCGCTGTGTGGAAGCCTGGTCGATGGTCATTCCCTGGCTGGGATTTCCGCTCAGCAAGCTGCTGGCGCAGGTGGAGCCCAAAGCCGAGGCAACGTACGTGCGTTTTGAGACCATCCACGACACGGAGGGCATGCCTGGTTTCAGTAAATATCCCTTCTACCAATGGCCTTATGTCGAAGGGTTACGCATGGATGAAGCCATGCATGATTTGACCTTGATCTCTACCGGGCTCTATGGGAAGGACTTGCTGCCCCAGAATGGTGCACCGGCGCGGTTGGTAGTCCCCTGGAAATACGGCTTTAAGAGCATTAAATCCATCGTCAAGATTGACCTGGTCACTGAGATGCCGATTTCACTGTGGATGAATGCAGCCCCGAACGAATATGGTTTCTATGCCAACGTCAATCCTGAAGTCGACCATCCTCGATGGTCGCAGGGCACCGAGCGCCGCATTGGGGAGCTCGGCCGGCGGGAGACTCTGATGTTCAACGGCTATGCCGACGAAGTTGCCCATCTTTATTCCGGGATGGACCTGGCGGTAAATTTCTAATGGGAGGATTTCGTACCGGGTGAGCGACGGACTGTTCTAGATTTACCCTCGCCCATACCGTGATACTGCATAGATGAAGCGTCGAAGATTCCACCCCCTGCAGATTTTGACCTACATCGCCGTTTGGATTCCCCTGACCATTCTGTTGTGGGATTTAACGCATGATAATCTCGGCGCCGACATCATCCGCGAAGCGACGCTGCGTACAGGGAAAACCGCGCTGGTCTTGCTGGTGCTTTCGCTAGCCTGCACCCCGGTGAGCACTATTCTCAACTATAAACCCCTCTTAAAGCTGCGCCGCCCGTTAGGGTTGTACAGCTTCATGTATGCGAGCATCCATTTTGCGATCTTCATCGGCGTAGATTATTTCTTTGACCTGACCTTGATCAAGGGAGCCCTGCTTGAAAAACGCTTTGCCATTGTCGGATTGACAACGGGTTTGATATTACTAGTATTGGCCAT
>JAIWHF010000159.1:0-5794 GCA_048629905.1 Methanosarcinales archaeon | reverse complement strand
GTATTCACCGGCGATCACCAGCCCGGCAACATGGGCGATGTCGGCCAGCAGATACGCACCTACGAGGTCGGCGATCGATCGGAATTTCTCCCAATCCACAGTCCATGGATAGGAGGAAAAGCCGCCGATAATCAGCCTGGGTTGGTGTTCCAACGCTAACTTCTCTATCGCCTCATAATCAATTTGCCCTGTTTCATGGTTAACGGTGTAGGGCACAATGTTGAAATATTTACCCGAACGGTTGGCCGGTGATCCGTGCGAGAGATGTCCTCCGTGAAGCAGGTCCATGCTCAACACGGTGTCCCCGGGGTTCAGCAGCGCTTGAAATACGGCGTTATTCGCAGGAGCGCCCGACAGCGCCTGAACGTTGACGTAGATATCGTCGGCAGAAATATCCTCCGTGGCAAAGGCCTCTGCGCAGCGGCGGCGGGCGAGGGCTTCAACCGTATCGGCGTATTCGACCCCTTTGTAATACCGTGGATCGGAGTAGCGGCGATAAAATGCCAGCCGGGTGCGGTAATCCAGAATTTCATCTTCACTCATCCAGCGCGTATCTTCAGTCGGGTACCCTTCCGCGTAGATGTTCTGAAAGGTCGATCCTAAGGCTTCGCGAACGGCCACAGGAGAAGCGCTCTCGCTGGGGATGAGGATGATCCTCCTCCGCTGCCTTTCGGCTTCCAATTGAATGAGTTGATGAACATCCGGATCAAGGTCTTCGAGCGCGGTGTTGAAGTAGGGATAGGACACTAGAGCAACTCCTTTAGCACATGAAGGACACTTTCATCTCGACTCTTGCTCTCCGAGGAATGGTCGCATAGATAAGGCATCGACCTGAGGGTGAACCATCATGATATGGAAGATAACCTTGTAGGCTCATATTTACAATAATACGAAGTCACCCACCGCTCCAAGTTGCACTTAGGCTGATTTAATATGCCAAATAACACTAAAACTCACACTATGTTTATCATATCTTTACTATAATGGTACTGACCATCCTAACTCGACAAGGAGTTGCTGCGCGATCGCACTCAAGAAAACACTGAAATAATCATCACTTTGGCATCGATCCACTACTGATCCTGGATTCAAAAGAGGAGTTGAACATGAAAAAGAAACACAATTTCTACGCCGGCCCATCGATCATGCCTCAATTCACCATTGACAAGACAATTGAAGCGCTTAAGGACTTCGCCGGAACCGGTCTCTCCATCATGGAGATATCACACCGCAGCAAAGAGTTCCAGGCGGTGATGGATGAAGCCCAAGCGCTGATCAAAGAACTGCTCAAAATCCCGGAGGGATACTCGGTGCTATTCCTGGGGGGCGGTGCGAGCACACAGTTTCTCATGGTCCCTTACAACATCATGAAGGAGAAATCTGCATACCTGAACACAGGGACCTGGGCAACAAAGGCCATGAAAGAAGCCAAGCTGTTCGGGGAGATGGTCGAGGTCGCCTCGTCCGCGGACAAGGATTTCAGCTACATTCCCAAGGGTTACGAGATCCCTGCGGATGCGGATTATTTCCACATCACCACGAACAACACCATCAAAGGGACCGAGATCCTGGAAGATCTGGATGTGCCTATGCCCCTCATAGCGGACATGTCCTCCGATATCTTCAGCCGTCCGATCGATGTCTCCAAATACGGAATCATCTACGCCGGGGATCAGAAGAACCTGGGACCTGCAGGGGCAACCATTGTGATCATCAAGGAAGATATTCTCGGAAAGGTAGAGCGCGACATTCCAACGATGCTCGACTATCGAACCCACATCGGAAAAGGTTCGATGTTCAACACGCCTCCGGTCATGGCTGTGTTCAGCGCTCTGCAAACCCTAATCTGGTTGAAGGATCAGGGCGGCATGCCGGCAATTGAGAAAATCAAGAACGAGAAAGCCGATCTCCTCTACAACGAAATCGATCGCAACAAATTATTTGTAGGCACTGTCGCGAAAGAAGATCGTTCCCGGATGAATATATGCTTCGTTATGAACGAGGAATACAAAGACCTCGAAGACGCATTCCTGGAGTTCGCTGCTGGCAAAGGCATGATCGGCATTAAGGGCCATCGGTCTGTGGGCGGGTTCCGCGCTTCCTGCTACAACGCCTTGCCCATCGAGAGCGTGCAGGCCTTGGTGGACAGCATGCAGGAATTCGAAGCAGAACATTAGCACAACGCGAAAGCCAGGGAGCATATTCCCTGGTTTTCATATCAAGATCATAAGGATACTGACATGACAAAAATTCTGGTTGCAACCGTAAAACCATTCATTCCTGAGGCCGTTGAAAAAATCGAGAAGATCGCCAGTGATGCCGGCTACGAATTCGTTCTTCTTGAGAAATACGCCGATCAGGGAGAATTTATTGACGCCGTCGCCGATGTGGACGCTCTGATCATAAGGAGCGATAAGGCCACCCGAGAAGTCATCGAAGCGGCGAAGAATCTGAAGATCATCGTTCGCGCCGGTGCGGGCTATGACAATATCGACCTGGAAGCAGCCACAGAAAAGGGCATCGTGGCCATGAATACACCGGGCCAGAACTCAAACGCCGTCGCCGAGCTTGCGCTGGGGATGATGGTTTATTTGGTGAGAAATGGCTTTAACGGCAAAGCAGGCACTGAGTTGAAAGGCAAGAAACTCGGCCTGCATGCGTATGGCAACGTGGGTAAATTGATTGCCGGCATCGCCAAAGGCTTCGGGATGGACGTTTTCGCTTTCGACCCATTCATCTCCAAAGATGTTATCGAAGGCGACGACGTTGTCTGCATAGAATCCGTGGAAGAACTCTACAGCACCTGCAACTTTGTTTCCTTAAATATCCCGGCAACCGCCGAAACAAAAGCCTCCATCAATTATGAACTCCTGTCCAAAATGCCCGAACCTGCTGTTTTGGTCAACACCGCCCGTAAAGAAGTCGTCCACGAAGATGACCTGTTGAGGGTGTTTGCAGATCGGGAAGACTTTTCCTATATCTCCGATATAGCTCCCGATTGCAAAGATGTAATTGCAGAGAAATACCCCGGCAGGTTCTTCTTCACGCCGAAGAAAATGGGCGCCCAGACTGCCGAGGCGAATATCAATGCCGGCGCTGCCGCCATGACGCAAATAAAGAATTTTCTGGAAGACGGTGATAAGACCTTCCAGGTAAATAAATAACCCGGCGACATAGTTTATAACTGGAATTTAGCCGTCCTATTTGGTTGCATCAGGGGAACCCTCGCTTTTCTCAAGCGTTGGGAATGAAAGAAACGAAGGCATTAACTACTTAGGTATGTCATTCTGAGCGACCAAAGGGAGCGAAGAATCTCGGTTTTTCCCTTTGGGATCACAGTGCTGGATGAGATTCTTCATCGCTCCACTCCTCAGACAATGCCGCAAAGCCCCTGAATAGTTTCGATACTTAGATCATCTGTGAGGGATTAGAACTATGGCGATATTAAAAGCTTTCCGGGGAATACGCCCGCCAGTGGACATAGTAGAGAAGCTGGCGTGCCGCCCGTATGATGTGCTGAACTCGGAAGAAGCCAGGGAGGAAGCAAATCCTCATTCGCTGCTGCACATCACGAAACCCGAAATCGACTTCGACCCGGGAACCGACATACATATCCAGGCGGTTTACGACAAGGCGAAGGAGAACTTCGCGTCGTTTCAAGAGAAAGGGTATTTAAAGCAGGACGACGAAGCGTACCTCTACATCTACGCCCAAACGATGGATGGCCGCAGGCAATACGGTTTGGTCGGCTGTGCAGGCGTAGAGGACTATATGAACGGGATCATCAAGAAGCACGAATTAACGCGCCCCGACAAAGAAGAAGATCGAATGAAGCACGTTCGTATCACCAATGCGAACATAGAGCCCGTCTTTTTTGCTTACCCCGCCGTTCCCGAAATTGACGAAATCATCAAGGACATCGTGGAGAACCAGGACCCTGAATATGATTTCACAAGCGTTGATGACATCGGCCACCATTTCTGGGTGATAACCGATAAGAATAAGATCCAGCGTCTGATCGAGTTATTCAACGAGCTTCCAGCAACCTACGTTGCCGATGGGCACCATCGCACGGCTGCAGCCGCGCTGGTGGGTAATGAGAAGAAGAAGGACAACCCGGATCACACCGGGAACGAGGAGTACAACTACTTCCTGGCCGTGCACTTTCCGGACGATCAGCTGCGCATCCTGGATTACAACCGGGTGGTGATGGACCTTAATGACCTGGCCCCCGAGGAATTCCTGGGGCGGCTCGGTGAGGTGTTTGCGGTAGAAGAGAAGGGAAGCGAGCCCTTCAAGCCGGCTACCCTTCACACATTCGGCATGTATCTGCAGGGAAAGTGGTATGAGTTAATCGCCAATGAAGGCTCGTACGACGACAACGATCCCATCGGCGTTTTGGATGTCACGATTCTCTCAAAATCAGTGTTGGAACCCATTCTCAATATCATGGACCTGAGGACCTCGAAACGAATCGACTTTGTCGGCGGCATGAGGGGGTTGGGAGAACTGCAAAGAAGGGTAGATAGCGGGGAGATGGTAGTGGCTTTCGCCCTTTACCCGGTGTCTATGCAGCAATTGATCAGCATCGCCGATACCGGGAATATCATGCCTCCGAAAACCACCTGGTTTGAGCCAAAATTGCGCAGCGGGTTGGTCATTCACAGCCTGGAGTGAGGCGCTGGTTTTTGTGTAGTGCGGAAGCTCTGCTTCCGGTCTTTATCGTGACCTGAAACTATTCGCCTGACTTGCTGAACTCTCCCAAGTTACGCTCCAAGGATTTCTCGCTTCGCTCGAAATGACAGGCTCCTGGCCAATGTCATTCTGAGGCACATCGTGCCGAAGAATCTCGTTCATGGCATGGAGACCCTTTCGTTCCACAATCGGGATAGGGGGAAACCTCACGGCTCCCCCCTCCCACACCACCGGACATGCGGGTCCGCATCCGGCGGTTCGTCAAACATAACGCAGTGAGCAGTATCGTTCGTTCAAACTAATGAGGCCTTGAGAACGCCAGAAGGAGTTGCTCAATGCTTCATGAACTACGGCCGATTTTGCCATGTGCCAGGGGCTCTTCCCTCCTGCCCCCAGAGCGGCGCGTTCTCGCGACACGCCCAGGGAGACAAGTCCCCGGAAGCGGGTTTTCCCCCGCTTCCATCGTTTCCAGACCAACTGCCTCAGCCTTCGTCTCAGCCAGCAATCAATTTCTTCGAAGGTGCTTGGCGTATCCGCTAGCTGGAAGTATCCGATCCAACCCCTTAGGAGTTGGTTGATTTCTTTCAGAATCTCCTCCAGCCTGCCCGAGCGGGACCTTAGGGTCAGCAAGTGCAATTTCTCCCGCAGACGAGCTAAACTCTCTCTCGCCACACGGATCAGCACTTCACCATTGCGCTTATAGAAACTGAACCCCAGGAACTTCACCCGTTGGGCACGGTCCACCTTGCTCTTCTTCTGGTTGACTTTCAGCTTTAGCTTCCGCTCCAGAAACTTACCTACGCTCTCCATCACCCGCTCGCCTGCCCGGCGACTGCGCACATAAATGTTGCAGTCGTCGGCGTAGCGCACAAACCGGTGCCCCCGCTTCTCCAGTTCCTTATCCAGGTCGTCCAGCATGATGTTCGAGAGCAGAGGAGACAGCGGCCCACCTTGCGGAGTTCCTTCCTCCGTCTTCAACACTACGCCGTTCATCATCACCCCGGATTGCAGGTATTTCCGGATCAGCTTCAGTACCCGTTTGTTCTTCACCACTCGCGCCACGCGTGCCATCAGCATGTCGTGGTTGACCCGGTCAAAG
>JAIWHF010000158.1:0-5818 GCA_048629905.1 Methanosarcinales archaeon | reverse complement strand
GCTGGGCAAAGAGGTCCTCAAGATGGAGCGCCTATTCAATGAGCGAGCCGGATTCACCAAAGAGGATGACCGTTTGCCTGAATTCATGCGCTATGAGAAGCTGCCTCCGCATGATGTAGTCTGGTCCATGACGGACGAGGAACTGGATAAGGTTTTCGCTTGGGTGCATGAAGATTAGCGAAGATGCAGGTTGAAGTAACAGTATTTGCGACACTGAGGAAGTATCTGCCGAATCTGCCCGTGGGTGGCTCTAAATATATCGAAGTTGATCCTGGGGCCACCCCCGCGGATCTGATACAGATATTGGGTCTTCCTGCTGAAGAAGTGAAAATCGTGTTTCGTAATCATGTACTAACAGAGCTGGATGAGATCGTCGAAGACGGTGATCGGATTGCTTTCGCTCCGGCGATTGCGGGGGGATAGCGGGAAGAGAGAAATACATTATCCGGCGTTGAACACTGGACGGGGCGAGAATAATCTCGCCCCGTCTTTTTTGCTGCCCGGATGATCCCGTGTCAGGTTGCTTTCTATACCCTGAGGAGATGGTGCCCATTTCTTATGATGAATTAGACAACCAGCGCGGCCATATCTTCCCCGAATAAACCGATACGATCACCATCCTTCACCGGCACTTTCAAGTCCCAGTCAAACGGAGATTCTCGGACCTGCTGATAGCCCAGCCAATTTGCCATCGTATTATGGGTCGCGAGCAGTTTCGAGTTTAGAAAAATATGATAGATCTCGTCAGCCCCTATTCCCGCCCGCTCGAGAAGCATCTCAATTGTTTCATCCTCAATTGGATCGACGATAATCACACTATCGCTTGAAGGGCTGCTACCAGGCGCATACCGCCTGAGCTTTCCGTAAAGATGGATCTCAACCATGGGAACCTAACCTTTCCATAATTTCAAAATAATAACGGAATTCATTGCCCCCCATAAAAATTCCCGCATTAATTGTAATGTCCCAATCCTTCATTATTTTACCTGTCCATGCAAGCCGACATCGTAGCAATGCCCGCTCTTTATGAGATGGGCAACAGGTGCGGCGTCTATTCCAGCACGTCATTTGAAAAAAGGTTCATTCATACATGTAGAGAAGCAGTTTAAGTCTACTCACTCCAGATTTGCTAGGGTACCTCATCCGTAAATGATCCCCTCTGGGTCAGAGCCTATTTGCCATGAACTTGACTCCGAATTGCCTCCTTTCGGGCGGGAATAGGACACAGAGCATCGCTATACCTACAGTTACAGCACGCGCTCACAAAAGTAGTTGGTCTCCAAATGTGGGCACACAAACAAGAATACTCACTTAGTAAGGAGGTTCGAACGATGAAACAAGCACCGGGATTGATTCTAGCAGTTGTATGTGCCGTTTTTCTCGTAGGCGCGGTTGGCCTGCCCAATCAGGTAGAGCCAGACCCCGGAGTGATAACGGTCTCCGGAGAAGCCGTCGTGAAGGTGGTTCCCGATGAGGTTCTTATCACGTTGGGGGTTGAAAACTTCCATCGTGAGCTGAGCGTAGCGAAACGAAGAAATGACAGCAACGTTCAGGAAGTTATCAATATCACCAAGCGCTATGGGGTGGCTGCAAAGGACATCCAAACAGATTACATCAGCATCGAGCCCAGGCATGAAGACACCTACCCCTACACGGATATCACCGGGTATTATGTGCGCCGCACAATTGTGGTTACCCTGCGCGACATTGATGTGTTCGAGGATTTACTAACAGCGGTCACCGAAGCCGGCGCCACCAATGTTCATGGGATCGATTTCCGCACATCAGAGCTGAGAAAATATCGAGACCAGGCGCGGGCATTAGCCGTTCAGGCTGCTAGCGAGAAAGCTGAGGCGATGGCTGGTGTGCTCTCGATCTCCGTCGGCAACGCAAAGTCAATTTATGAAGACCACGTCGGCTGGTGGTCCTGGTACGGCTATGGTTGGTGGGGTTCGCGCTCCGCAGGGATGTCGCAGAACGTCGTGCAGAACGCATCCGGTCCCTCCGCGGATTTCGACGGCGCATTCGCCCCTGGCCAGATCTCTGTTAACGCCCGCGTAACCGTGACCTTTGAGCTGCTGCAGTAGCGCCAATTGCTATAGATATATTGAGAGACCTTGCTCATCCAGAGCCATGCGGTCATCTGGGGAGTGAGGTCTCATTATCTTGATAAGGCAATCGATCTAATTGCGAACTTGGAGCCGCCTCATAGATTAAAAGTGGTGGGCACGATCTTGGGCCTAATGTTCGTGGTCCGAACAGCCGAAGCGCCACGTAAAACCGTCTCGTTGAATAAATGCTTCGGCTTCTTTCGGACCCCAAGTCCCTCGACCATACGTCTCCACCCCATGAGTAGGCGAGGTCTCTTCCCAGGCTTTCAAGACGGGGTCGATAATCCCCCAGGCGGCCTCAATTTCATCGCTGCGGGTGAATAGGGAAGCATCCCCCGCCAGTGCGTCGAGGAGCAATGGTTCATAAGCATCCGGTAGGGGTTCATCACCAAACGAGTCTCGGTAATGGAAATCCATCTCGACAGAACGCGTCTCCTGCTGCGTGTCAGGCACCTTCGTCTCGAAACGCAGATGGATGCCCTCATCCGGTTGAATGCAGAGGGATAGGAAATTCTGGTTCAGCTCGTAGCCTTCCGGGAGCGGGAACATCACATGCGGCGGCGCCTTAAACTCGACTACTACCTCGCTCGTCTTGCGTCGCAGCGATTTTCCCGACCGCAGGTAGAAGGGCACACTCTGCCAGCGCCAATTGTCGATATAGAGCTTCAAGGCAGCGTAGGTCGGGGTTTGAGACCTATCCGCGACGCCCTCCGCCTCACAGTATCCGTCGTATTGGCCGCGAACCGTATCTTCAATTCTGATGGGCCGGACAGCTTGAAGAACCTTTACTTTCTCATTGCGCACCGCATCCGCGGCGAATGTCGCTGGGGGCTCCATCGTCACTAATGTGAGCAGCTGCAGCAAGTGGTTCTGAAACATATCCCGCACGACTCCCGCATTGTCGTAATATCCAGCGCGATGCTGCACATCGACGTCTTCCGCCACGGTGAGTTGAACATGGCTGATGTAGTTCCGATTCCAAATCGGTTCAAAGATGGTATTGAGAAAGCGGAAATACAGAATGTTCTGCGCCGTCTCTTTCCCAAGATAATGGTCGATTCGGTATACCTGTTGCTCGTTGAAGACTGAATGGACCACGTTGTTCAGTTCGAGAGCGCTTTTTGAATCTCTGCCGAAGGGTTTTTCGATGATGATGCGCCGCCAACCCTCTTGTTCGTGCGCCATACCGGCTTTACCCAGTTCCTGAACGACAACTGGGAAGAGCGACGGGGCAGTTGCGAGGTAGTACAGGCGGTTCGCTGGACCACCCTCGAGCTCTTGAAGAAAACTATTCATCGCCGCGTAGTCCGCGCCTTGCTTGATGTCGCCGCGTAAATACCAGAGTCTCTGGGAAAACTCCATCCACTCCTGTTTCGGGCACTCAAAATTAGCTAATTCCTCCACACCTCGGCGCATCTTCTCCCGGAACTGCTCATGGCTGATCTCGCTCCGGGCGGTTCCCACAATGTGGATATCCTCCGGCAATCGTCCCTTGCAATATTGATTAAAGAGTGCCGGGACCAATTTGCGGGCGGTTAGATCACCGGATGCCCCAAAAATCACAATGCTCGTAGCGTTACCCTGACCCATTTACGCCTCTCTCTTGATCGCGTGTCCACCAAACTGATTGCGCATTGCCGCCAGGAGCTTCGCCGAATAACGCTCATCTTGCCGGCTGACCAAGCGCATCATGAGCGAAAGTGTAATGACCGGAGCGGGGATATCCAAGTCGATTGCCTCAGCAACTGTCCATCGACCTTCCCCGCTATCTGCAACCCAATCCTTTACATTGGATAAGTCTGGGTCCTCCTTCAGAGCTTCCGCGGTGAGATCGAGCAGCCAGGAACGCACCACGCTTCCATAACGCCAAATCTCGGCGATATTGTGCAAATCCAGGTCATATTCCTCTTTGGCTTTCATGATCTCGAAGCCCTCAGCATAAGCTTGCATCAGGCCGTATTCAATCCCGTTATGGACCATTTTTACAAAATGACCCGCGCCGTTGGAGCCGACATGACCCCAACCCGTGTTCTCCCCGGGGGCGAGGGTTTCGAAGACCGATTGAAGCTGTTTCACCTTAGAAGCTTCTCCACCGATCATCATACTGTAGCCCTCGGCAAGACCCCAGACCCCCCCGCTCGTGCCGACGTCGACCAATGAGATCCCTTTCTCCTTCAGCTCAGTTGCCCTGCGTTGAGTGTCCTTATAATTGCTGTTGCCGCCATCAATTACAGTATCGCCGTCGGAGAGCAACTCTCCCAGCTCGTTCAGAAGTGACTCGGTTGGATCTCCCGCCGGGACCATGATCCAGACAATCCGCGGGGTTTTAAGCTTGCCAACCAAATCCTCGAGTGACTCAGCACCATCTGCGCCTTCCGACTCCGCTTTGCTAATTGCATCCTGGTTGTGATCGATTACAACAACCTCGTGCCCACCCTTCAATAGACGGGAGGTCATATTGCCGCCCATTTTTCCCAGTCCAACCATCCCTATTTTCATACTCACAGCCCTACTTTCATTAATCTCTTTTTAGTGAACGAATCCCATCCCCCGCGGCGATGATGACTTCGCTCGCAAGATCGAGGAAAAGCCCGTGCTCGACGATACCCGCTCTGCTTTTTAGCTCTGCGGACATAGCATAGGGATCATCGATCGGCCCAAAACGACAATCGAGGATGTAGTTCCCGCTATCCGTCACAAATGGTTTGCCATCCGTTTTCGTGCGCAACTTCGGTTCAGCTCCGAGGGATCGCAAATACTCTTCCAGGGGACGCTGCCCAAAAGGGATGATCTCAACTGGAAGATCGAAGTTCGTTCCCAGAACCGGTGAAAGCTTTTGTTCATCGACAACGATGATATTCAGCGCGGATGCCTGTGCGACGATCTTCTCGCGCAACAATGCACCCCCGCCGCCTTTAATCAGATTCAATTCAGGCTCGACTTCATCCGCGCCGTCAATCGTAATGTCAATCCGGGGATGTTCCTCCAGCGAGGTTAAGGGGATTCCCGCCCTACGGGCTTCCTCGGCAATTAAATCAGCCGTGGGGATCGCCTGAATTCCTTCCAACGCTCCCCGGCGAATCAGCTCACCGATCAACCGCAAGGCATGTATCGCCGTGCTCCCGTACCCTAAGCCAACCACCATGCCTGATTCGACATACTCGACGGCTTTCTCACCTGCCATTTTCTTCAGTTCATCTCGATCGTCTGCCATATCCGGTCATCTCTCTTTTCGTCGCTCGTCAATCAACTCCCTGACTACACCTGCTACCCTGCTTGAATCATCGACGATCCACCGTTCTTCTAGCAGCCCCAGTGCGTGCACACCTTCTTTTGTGAAAGGTGTTGTGACTGCAACACACCACATGCCCGCTGCTACAGCAGCGCGGACACCGGAGGGTGAATCCTCCAATACGAGACAGCGCTCACTCGGAATCCCCAATTCGCTAGCAACAAGATAATAGATTTCAGGATCGGGCTTCCCTCTCTCTACATCATCACGAGTAGCGATGAAATCAAACGCATCTTGCAGCTTAAGAATCTCCAGTACCCGAGCTGCTTGAGGGCATCTCGACATCGTCGCCAATGCAGTCTTGCAGCTTGCGTTCCTGGCTTCCTCGAGAACGGCCAAATTGTGCGGCCATTCATGACTCAGAATCAAGTCTGAGTCCTGAAGCATTTTCCCATAGTGCTGTAGGCGGATCTGA
>JAIWHF010000157.1:0-5910 GCA_048629905.1 Methanosarcinales archaeon | reverse complement strand
TCTCATATGCATTTATGGATTCAACGCTTTGAACCACTGACACGCTGATTTGACTGAGACCGCTGAATTTAAACAGAGTGCAGTTTATGGATTTAAAGATATTGTTGATTGGGCAAGAGGCAGTGGCTAAGATTTACATTTTCTTCATGGCCTGTGTACAGCGAAAAAACTGAGACTTCGGATAAGCAGGTCAGCGAAATCATTATTTTTCTGCGCCTCAGTGGTTCCAACACTACAAACCGCTTACACGCTGATTTGCCCCCTCTTTTGACGACCCTCTGCTAGAATGCTACAATCCACCTGTCAAGGGAAAAGCCCTAGCCGATCCACCCTCCAGAACAGAATCTGCAGGGGATCGGAAGTGCAGATTCCAGAAAACTGAAATGAAAAGTATTTTGAGAAAATCATATTTTAATTGGCCCAAGGTTTTCTACCCCTCTAGAGTTCGCTGCGAGCTCTACGCGACTCCTTGAGAGATATGTCCCAAAACCTTTGGAACTGCTGAAGCCAGGGTCAAGGGGAAAGATCAATCCTCCAGGGAGCATGCGTGGAACCTTCAATGATCGACGCCACGTTAGAAGCGATTCGGACAGCCCTCGAAGCAAACCGCGTCGAGGAAGCAATCGCCGCGCTCACCGACCTACACCCCGTAGATCGAGCTGAGGCCTTCGCCGATCTCGACGATCAGGACCAGGCCGTAATCCTCCCCCAACTCGACATCAACGACACAGCCGACCTGCTCGAGGAACTCGACGACGAGGAAGCTGCCGACGTAGCCGAGACGCTTTCGACACCCTTCCTCGCAGACATCCTCGATGCGATGGAACCGGACGAGGCAGCAGATGTCTTGGGTGACCTGCCTCCCAGACTCGCCGCAGATGCTTTGGCGGAGATGGAAGATTCCGAAGACGTAATTCCTCTGCTTGTTTTCCCCGATGAAACCGCCGGTGGCCTAATGACCACCCATCTCCTGACCTTGGCACCGGAAATCACCGCGGCTCAGGCGATTGAGTACTTGCGCCAGACAACATTGGGATCCGACACCCCCTACTATTTGTATGTTGTCGAACAAAATTCAAAACTGCTCGGTGTCGTAGGACTGCGTGATTTGGTCATCGCTGACCCGAATCGTAGGATCATTGAGATCATGGACACCGATGTGATCTCCGCCAAAACAGACCTGGATCAGGAAGACGTTGCCCGCCTTATGATCCGCTACGATTTGGCGGCGATGCCTGTCGTTGACGCTGCCGGTGGTCTCCGCGGTGTGATCACCTATGATGACTTGATCGATGTTGTCGAAGATGAGGCGACTGAGGATATATACCGCCTTGCGAACGTCCCCGATTCCGATCTTTCCTTTGACAGCCCTATTGGTCTTTCCGTGCGCAGAAGGCTGCCCTGGTTATTTCTAAGCGGCATTACTGCGCTCTTTGCTTCCTGGGTTATCTCCCAATTCGAATCTCTTATTGCCCAGGTTGCTTTGCTGGCCGCGTTTCTATCGGTCGTGGCTGGACTAGGCGGGAATACAGCCACACAAACGCTGGCAATCATCGTCCGCGCCATCGCACTAGACGAGATCGAACCACGCGATGTCTGGCGAACGCTTACAAAAGAAGCTGCAGTGGGTCTTCTTGAAGGGCTCTTCATCGGCGCGGCAGCTGCTGTTGGAGTCTACCTATGGACGGGGAATGAAATCCTGGGTTTAGTCCTCGGCCTCGCTCTTGTTGGAAATATGATCCTCGCCACAGTGATTGGGACGCTTGTACCGCTAATCCTGAAATGGCTGGGGGCAGACCCTGCGCTCGCTTCAACTGTGCTCGTTACAGCAGTCACAGACAGTGTAGGATTTGCACTTTTCTTGGGCCTCGCTTCAGTCTTCATTAATTACATGAGGTAGGTGAATATGTCTGGAATAGTCATTCTCAATCCGTACTCAAATCGATGGAAAGCGGGAAAACAAGCGCCTGAGATTATCGATGCGCTCAAGCGCTTGTCCCTCGACTGTGAGGTCGTGCTGTCTCAGGGACCAGAGCATGCGACCGAACTTGCGGAACAAGCTTCACGGGATGGAAGAGATCCGATTATCGCTGCCGGTGGGGATGGAACAATTGGCGAGGTTATTAACGGACTCTACCAGGCCAATCCGGAAGGTGTACTTGGGCCTATCGGCATCATCCCGTTGGGGACAGCAAATGATCTCGTAGTGAATTTGAAACTACCGCTGGATATCATGGGCTCTCTCCAAGCAGTCCTCGGACGAAAGACACGCCGGATCGACCTGGGTCAGGTAAACGACTGGGTCTTTGATAACAACTCCGCGATTGGATTAGAGCCAGTCGTGACGATTTATAACATTCGCATGACATGGCTGCGGGGTGTGATCCGCTACCTTGTCGCCGCGCTGCGAGGGATCGCGGCAAAACCTGAATATGAAATGCATATCCGCTGGGATGATGGCGAGTATGAAGGGCTTGTATCCCTGGTATCTGTCGGGAACTGCCCCATAACCGGCGGTCTGTTCAAAATGGCGCCCGATGCAGACCCCACAGACGGCTTACTTACCTTCGTCTATGGGCATGCACCTACACACTGGAAAATGCTCTCCTTGCTCCCCAGAACCATCAGCGGTGAGTACGTCAACGATCCTGCTATCCACCAGCATCACACACGACAGCTCGAGATCACCTGCTCTCCAGGTACACCTATACAGGCGGATGGGGAAATAAGAGCCGAAGAGGCAACGACAATTCGTTACCGTGTGCTCCCTGCTCGATTGGACATCTACACACCGTGAAGCGCAGGTTAATCGTAAACGCGGATGATTATGGTCGCACTCCATCTGTCAGCCGGGGGATCTGCGATGCTCACCTAAACGGTCTCGTCACAACGACAACCGTTATGATCAACTTGCCCGGCGCCCTCGAAGACGTACGCAGGGGAATTGAATGTGCTCCCAATCTGGCTTTCGGTGTCCACCTTAATCTCACCTACGGAAAACCCCTAACACCGCCTGATCGAGTCCCTACGCTTATCGACGCTAACGGGTGGTTTCATGGAAAGCATCAAATGTTCAGTAACCCGGAGACGTTGGACCTCGATGAAGTCAAGATTGAGTGCAAAGCACAGATCGAACGCTTCTTTCAAGCCGAGACGGAACTTGACCATCTCGACAGCCATCACCATTTTGGCATAGCCAGTAGTGAGATCTGGATTCTGATAGCCGAACTTGCGGTTGAATATGATTGCGGTGTCCGCACTTCGTTTCCGAATGACATTCGCGAAGAAGATTTAGCAGAGCTTTATCCTGCCGACATGATCGGCTTCAGCAAAACGCAGGAAAAAGACCAACTGGAGACGCTCTCCATTCCACATCCAGATTACTTTTATGCCAGCTTCTTTGGAAAGTACGCAATCTTGGACCACTTAATCAAGCTCCTTGAAGAACTGCCCAACGGTGTGAGCGAGATTATGTGCCATCCTGGTTATTCCGATGATTCGCTCGAGCAGACAAGCGGCTACAACCGCATCCGTGAGCAGGAACTAGCTGCTCTCACCGATCAGAGTGCACTTTCGACAATCGCCTCAGGAAATATCGAACTACACACCTATAGAACGGGATGTGGAAAATAGCATCCAAACTTATCGCTTCTTTCCTGCGATTCTTCTTCAAGCACCTGTATACAACCATCTCCTGGGCGTATGACTTCGTCGCCTGGACAACGTCCATGGGACAGTGGCGGAATTGGCAGTCCGCTGCGGTACCTTCCTCGCAGACCGGCGACCTTCTTGAGCTGGGGTCCGGACCAGGGCACCTGCTTGCCGATCTCTCACAATCAGTCCATAGAAGTGTCGGCTTGGATACGTCGACTCAAATGCTCAAGCGCGCACAGCGCAATCTTGTTCGCAGAGGTATAACCCCGATGCTCACCCAGGGTCGTGCGCAAGCGCTTCCATTTCGATCAAATCACTTCTCCGACATCATCGCCACCTTTCCAAGTGAATATATCGTCGATCCGACAACGCTGGCAGAAGCCTTCCGAGTTCTGCAGCCGGACGGAGAACTCGTCATTGTCGGACTCGTTCAGATTACGGGGATTTCTCTCGCAGACCGTTTTGCTTCCTGGCTATACCGCTTCACAGGACAGTCAGGCGAGCCGCGAGAGGAGTGGAAAATCCCACTCCAAGAGGCGGGCTTTAGCCCACGGTTTGAAATTATCGAACAAGAGCGAGCGCGTGTGCTCCGCGTTGTTGGATTCAAGCCTGCATGATTGCCAGACAAAATAGGGTTGCAGGCGTTATTTGCCATTAGAATATGTGCACCTTAACCAGGAGGCTGCAGTCATGCGAATCGCAGAGGTTGGCGATCTAGCCATGCTTCAATTGCCAAATAATAAACAAACGATCTTCAAGCTCGAAGCTGATCGTGAGTACCAAACCCATAAGGGATCTATCTTCCATAACGATCTTATAGGCTCACCATGGGGGCGGAACATCGAAACACATTTGGGAACATCCTATGCATTCATCCCCCCCACGCTGCATGATCTCGTCCGCAATACACGCCGAATCTCGCAGATCATCTTCCCTAAAGATATCGGATACATCCTCCTGCGCCTATCGATTGGACCGGGAACGCGTGTCCTCGAAGCGGGGTCAGGCTCTGGCGCCCTGACCACCGCATTTGCCTGGATGGTAGGAGAGCAAGGGAAGGTATACTCGTACGATCGTCGTGAGGATATGCAGGATCTGTCCAGACAGAATCTCGAGAGCGTCGGTTTAATGGATCGGGTAGATTTCACCCTGCAAGATATCGCCGATGGAATTGTCGAAAAGGACGTTGACGCAGTTTTCCTGGATTTACCGAAACCGGAATTGTATCTCTCTCAAATTCATGAGGTTCTAGCTAATGGAGGAGTGTTAGGAACGATCCTGCCTACAACCAACCAGGTTTCCACCTTTCTGAGTAAAATCGAGGAAGAACCTTTCGCTATGGCCGATGTAGCCGAAATCTTACTGCGCTTCTATAAACCGGTTGCAGAACGCCTACGCCCCACGGATCGCATGATCGCGCACACTGGATACCTGGTTTTTGCCCGGCGGATGCACACGAAATGACGTGTAATGGCATAATGTTCTAGTTTCTTCACACGCTGGAAAAACATATGGATGATTTCACGAAACGCCTTCAGCAGATTCTTCTCTCGCAAAACCCCGGTGTCCAGACAGAATTGGATGCTCGCCTGGCTGCGGTACTCATCCCTCTCTATCTTCATGATGGCGCCTGGCACGCCCTGTACACAAAACGCACCGATGAAGTCGAGGACCATCGTGGTCAGGTTTCGTTTCCGGGCGGTGTTATTGAGCCCGATGATGAAGACTATGAGAGCGCTGCGCTGCGAGAAACACAGGAGGAAATTGGCATAGACCCTGCGGAGGTCAAGATCCTGGGCAGGCTCGACTCCCTGCTCACCATCACGCAGTTTCAAATCGTTCCTGTTGTTGGCGTGATCCCTTGGCCTTATAAGCTGACGTTAAATCCGATAGAAGTTGCAAGCGTGTTTGGTGTTCCCATCGAGTGGCTGTCGGATCCTGCACACTTAGAAACCCTCTTCGAGGAAAATTCTGCTTCCGGTCCACACTTTCCGATTTATGCCTTCAAACCATACCAGGGGGAGGTGATCTGGGGAGCTACAGCGAGGATCACCAGGAACCTTCTCCAAGTGTTGGATCTTCTCAAGTAAAGGTATCGCTCCAGACTAAACACTATGGGTTCCCATCTAATGACTGAGGATTCATTTCTTGCGTAAACCTCCCGCGGGTTCAACACCCGCGGGAGGTTAGTGATCAATAGTCATAAGTTTAAAGCAAAGGAGCATGGCCAGAAAGCCATGCTCCTCTCATATCCGG
>JAIWHF010000156.1:0-5938 GCA_048629905.1 Methanosarcinales archaeon | reverse complement strand
ATGTCATCGAGGAGCGGCGGGAGCAACCTGTGTGTCGGCCCACAGCCCTCAAGCGATCGACTCTTATAACCTCCCGCAGATTTCAAACCTGCGGGAGGTTTTTTATCGGGGAACGTATCATTGGTGGTTGTAGAGACGCAGCATGCTGCGTCTCTACGCGTAGGATATGTGATCGAGGCAAATCGACCTCGACACGTACGCCGGCCATCAGGAGTAGAGATTCCGCACGCCACACATTGCAGAAAGATGAGCTAGACCCTGGATAGATTAACTGCAGGATATTGTCGTCTCAGTTGGAATACGGTCCTGTTTCGATCGGCCGGCTGGGATCGCTTGACCACTCGGACCAGGAGCCTGCATATAATCTGACGCCTTGGAATCCCGCATAGTTCATGGTGAGAACGTTATGGCATCCGGTTACGCCTGAACCGCAATAGACGATCGTATCTCTTGGTGCGATGCTGCCGATCAAGCTTTCAAACTCCGTTCTTAGGATGTCAGGGTTCCTAAAACGCCCATCTGCGTCGAGATTCGTCTGCCAGAACCGATTTACCGCTCCAGGGATACGACCGGCAATAGGGTCGAAGGGTTCTTCCTCGCCTCGATAACGCTCTGGCGCACGCGAATCAAGGATGAGACTGGAGCTCTGCGATCTTCGTTCAAGAACCTCATCGGCGATGACCTTTAAATCCGGTTTCAACCGTGGTTCGAATTGTCTGGGGACCCGGGATTCAGGATTGGGCTGGACCGGAAGTCCGAGTCGTTTCCATTCTGGAAAGCCTCCGTCCAAAACAGCGGCCGCTTCATGTCCCAAGTATTTGAGCATCCACCATAAACGGGCGGCGATACCCCCTCCGCGCGAATCGTAAATAACGACCTGGGTGCCCTCATCAATTCCTAATTTAGAGAAGTATTCTGCGATAACTTCGATTCCTGGGAGAGGATGGCGCCCGTTCGTTCCGCTCTTTGGAGCGGATAGATTATCGTCAAGATGGACATAGACAGCTCCAGGAATGTGTTCGACCAAATATTGTTCTTCGCCCCAGTGCGGTTGAACCAGGTCAAAGCGGCTGTCGAAGATTGCCAAATTTTCTTCTTCTAGATGAGGTTCGAGCTGATTTGGAGTGATGATGGTCGTGTAGTTCATGGTTGTCTCCTATGCTTGCGCAAAGCAGGTAATACCGAGTACTGCATTCCCTCTCCTGGCAAAGGTGATGCTCAAATTTGGGGCGATCCGTCACTCCACGATCTGGCGATAGGCGAGGAGCCATTTGGAATGTCTGAGGGCGGTGGGATTTAGAAGCAGCGGGTTTTCAAGCGATGTGTCACTCGTGTTGTGTGAGGCGTCAATCATCAATAAGCCATCCTACAGCCGGTATCGAAGGAGGTAACGCCCATCAGGATGAATGGCAAGGAGCGAGTCACCTTCGTTGATGAGTTCTAATGATTACGCGAAGGAGCATCCAGCTCGTTATTCCTGTTTGCCGTCCTCGCTACTTTCTTCGCTTCTTGGTGCTGCCTTCCTTAATTGTTCGATAGAAATGCGGTTGGCATGGCGGCAGCTTGGACAGTGGACGCTATAATGATTCCCTTCGCTTTCCTCCAGAGCTTCAAGAGCGAAGGCGATTTCCTCTTTCTTGATGTGGAAATTTCTGCCGCAACGATAACATCTGGTCTGCATTTGATAACTCCTCTGATGGTTTAAGTTTAATTTGCAATCAAACGGTCGCTGCTCCGCCCGGGTCAGTCCGGATCAGTGAAAACGCGACCCCGAATAAAACCATTGCGGCGCCGGCGATACGTAAGGGTGAGGGCAGCTCGCTAAGTACAAGATAGGCCAAAACAGCTGCAGCAATGGGCTCGCCCAAAAGTGTGATCGAAACCTTAGTGGCGGGTAAGTATCGCAATGCCCAATTATAAGTGGAATGGGCAATTAATTGTGGGAAGATCGCAAGCAGCAGGAACCAGAGGTATGTGATCGGTGGGTACCCAAAAAGGTTGTGCCCAGATGTAATCACGGCAATGATCAGGAAGATCGCAGCGGAGGAATACACAAGACCGATATAGATGAGGAGTGAAAAATCAGATCTAAGGCGGCGCCCGATGATGAGATAAGCTGCTCCGGCCGCGCCTCCCAAAAGAGCGAGCAGGTCGCCAAGCAATACATTCGTTCCGCCGTCCGATGTTGTGGCAATACATGAAAACTCCTCACTGAAAACACAGGTATCACTTACTGCGATCATCAAGACGCCGCCGAATGCTAGTCCCAGACCGATCAAAGTTCTACGCGAAGGTATTTCGCCGAGGAGAAGGGGAGAGAACGCAGCGACGAAAAGAGGGGTCGTTTGAACGAGGACCACTGAGCTGGTAACGTTGGTATATTCGAGTGAGGTGATCCAGGCGCCGAAGTGCAGGGCTAGAAATAGACCCGAGAGGAAGGCCAATTTATATTGTGCCTTGGAGAGTTCCCGCAGTTTTTCGCGCTGGCGGAAGAGGAAGGGGGCCAGGATCAAAGATGCGATCGATAATCGATAGGCTGCTATTACTAAAGATGGAGCATCGTTTTGTGCGAAGCGAATAAAGATGGATGATGTGGAGGCAGCGACGATCCCCAGTCCCAATGCAAGAATCGGAGATATTCGGGTTTTATCTTCAGATACGGATGTTGTTCCGGGTTGCTTCATAGACATCATTTCGCTTGACAAACTCTGATTCTGAAGACTACAATCCATTCGCAAATCGTTTCGAGATGCACTAGCTTATTTCCTTTGATAAGTATAGTGTTTAGAATGGAATGATGGAAAAGGAAATGCCTCTCGAACTACCTGCGCTTGATTATCTTTGCGAAGCGAAATAGCCAATTTTGGGACTTGACGTTTAGGAACATGCCTATTACCTTAGGTATCAGAACGCAGACCAGATTATTTCGCCGGCTGATGGAAAGCCGTGAACTGGTAGGAAGGTACACGGTGCTATAAAGGCTAATCTGTCTTGCAGTGGGCATAGGGGTAATGCCTGCTCCGTCTCTTAATTATCATACTGGAGGTATGAATAATGACCCATATTATTACCAGCTTGTGCCTTCGCGATTCGGGCTGTGTAGATGTATGCCCAGTGGAGTGCATCATTCCCGGGAAACCGGCCGATAAATGGCCGTGGTACTACATTGACCCGGATACGTGCATCGACTGTGGCGCGTGCATCCCCGAATGCCCGCTTGAGGCGATCTTCACCGAAGACGAAGTGCCATCCGATTACGCCGCCAAGGGTGGTGAATACCTGAGTATGCCGGCAGGAACTGCTGGCTTCGATACGGTTTACGATGGAGAGAACCACAACGGTGAAGCCGTGCACTTGGAACACACGAAGATTCTTGAGGCTGGAGAGACCGTTGATCTTTCCCCTGACATCCAACCAAATTATGACTTCTTTACGGATGGTCCGGGGTATAGTGTGCTGGAAGGTTAGGTCACACTATTAGAACGCAACATCGAGGGAGCCGTTTAGGCTCCCTCTTTTTTTGTTATAGCTGAGACTGTTCAGGTACAAATCTTACGAACACGTGATCACGACAAAGATGTTGAAGGGGTGCCGAGCAGCTCTCAGGTGTTAACGGAAGGGGGTATACTGGGATACTCTCGCTTGGTTAAAATGGAAACTTCCAGGGGAGTCTCCTGTTGGTGGAACCGAGATCATCAGGAGCAAACATCCCTTAGGGCTCTCTCGTTCTCGTGTTGCCACCTAAAGCAATGAGTTGTTGAATTTGATGTCGAGCATTAACCTATCTTTATCGAGCGAGCAAATCGAAGAGATGCAGCGCCACGTCGAAGACTGCTATCCGGAGGAGGGCTGTGGAATCTTAGGAGGCTTCGCTGATCGTGTAGCGTGGGTGATGCCCATCACGAACATGCTGCACTCAACGACGCGTTTCCAAATGGACCCCCGGGAGCAGATTGACGCTTTCTTCAAAATCGAAGATGCAGGTGGCAAACTTATCGGTATCTTCCACTCGCACCCAAATGGACCGGAGTTTCCCTCGGAATCAGATGTTCGCGAGAATGCCTTTCCAGAAGCATTTCATGTTATCTGGCATCATCTTGATGAAGAATGGAACTATCAAGCCTATCGGATCGACCCAGTGGTGGGAGTTGTTGCGGTCGGTATAAATATGCACAGGCCGTAACAAATTATGTTTTTTGGTGTTTTCTAACGTGGCAATCGCAATGAGGAGGAGCTATGTGGGTTAGGAGTGTCGTCGCGCTCATAGCAGCGTATTTACTGGGATCGATCCCTGTCGGATTATTAATGGTGAGGCTCGTTAGAAGACGGGACATCACAAAATGGTATAGCGGTAGGACAGGGGGGACAAACGTAATGCGTGTCGCCGGCGTTTGGGCGGGAATCGGAACCGCAATTGCGGATGTCTTAAAAGCTGCTGCAGCGGTTTGGGTAGCACGTGCATTGACAGGCGGAGGAGAACCCTGGATCGAGGCAATCGCCGGTGCCCTTGCGATTCTGGGACATAACTATTCCATCTTCCTGATCCAGCGAGAAGACGGCAAGATTAAATTGCGGGGCGGAGCGGGTGGAGCGTGCTCTTTTGGCGCGGCAGTGGGATTATGGCCACCGGCAGGGTTAATCATTCTTCCGCTTGTGGGCGCGATCTTCTATGGAATCGGCTACGCTTCAGTGACAACGATGAGCGTGTCATTCCTGGCCGGGATCATCTTCGCCATCCGAGCAGCGCTTGGCCTCGGCCCCTGGGCGTATGTTGGTTATGCAATTCTGGCAGAATTAATAGTGATCTGGGCGTTACGCCCGAATATCAAACGGTTATTCAAAGGGGAAGAGCGACTCGTGGGCTGGCGTGCTCGAAATAAAATCAAAGAAGACCACGAAAAATCAAGGCAAGAGACGGACTTGACCGAGTCAGAGGAATCTTAGGGACGTTTCGCTGCAAGCATTGCTTGAGATAACAAGGCGTCCCTTCTTGAACAAACCGCTGTCATGAAAACACGAGGATCCCTGTTAAACCAACGAGCGCGACGGAGGTAAGCTCGATCAGTCGTGCTCTGCTCATCTCCCCAGCGCGCAAAGTCTCCATTAATCCATTACTTACATAAACAAATAAACCTACGATCAAAGCAAATCGAAATGAGGGCAGAGGCCAGTAGTGCAATGCCCAAACAAGTTGTGCCGAGATTCCCCCAACGATCAGAGCGGAAACTACATCCTGGCCATCATCGGATGTAGAAAGCTGCAATAGTCGCCAACTAATGACAGAGACAACAACCAACGACAGCGGGACACGGTATACCGACCTTAAATCAACAGCATGCATTGTGAACAGAATACCGACCATTAGAAGGTAGGCCAGGGTTCTCAAGACCAACGCGGCGAGGTCGTGTCGAGGGTCTGCTGGATCGTGGATTAAAAACTCCGCTAGGAGCACCGCCATCAAGAGTGCAGCCCCAGCCACAAGACCGACCCAGAGTGCAGGCCCTTCCGGCAAGCGCGTCAGGATGATCCCCGCCGCAAGGGCAGTCAAGCCTGGGACGATCCAATGCTCGAATGTCCGCTCGCCTGATTTCAAGGATGGGTGGGAACGGAGCAACCAGTCTGCCCCGGCAACAGTAAGAGCTGCAGCAAGCGTCAACATAATCAGGCGAGTATCCACCTTGAATTCGAAGATCAAACCTGCGAAAGCGAGTTCTGCAGAGAAGATAGGCAGGACCACGATTCGTATTAAGGCATAACTCAGGATCACCAGCGCCGTCAGTGTGCTGAGACGGTCACGGTCGGGTTGGGGTAGGTCACCACGCATAGGGGCATTCTAGCACTCGTTTAGCGAGGATGCCTAGTCTATTCGCTGCCGAAGGATCTGAGGGGATGGTGCTTTTCGGTTCTATAGCTATGGCTATCAAAGATTAAGGTTAGG
>JAIWHF010000155.1:0-5962 GCA_048629905.1 Methanosarcinales archaeon | reverse complement strand
GGCAGCGCAACTTCTCCTCGGGGGGCCTGAGGTTGGCCCAAATACATTATTAAACTTTTACGCTTTGCATATCTCGGCGATCCCCTTCGCTATGGCTGCTTTGATGGGCCTGCACTTCTGGCGAGTCCGGAAGGATGGTGGACTGACCATCCCCAGGCGCCTTAGGGAAACCGAACCCGACACGTCGAAAACGACGACCATTCCCGATCTTGTGCGCCCAGAATTAACCTGGGCTGCTGTGTCTATCGCCGCGATCACGTTGTGGGCAATGTTCGTCAACGCGCCGCTCGAACCGCTTGCGAATCCGGACGTAAGCCCCAATCCCGCGAAAGCACCCTGGTATTTCCTGGGTATCCAAGAATTACTGCTTCATTTTCATCCTTTCATCGGCGCCATAATCATCCCCGGATTAGCGATCCTGGCCCTGACTGCTCTTCCTTATATGGATGCGGATATGGAGAGCGTGGGCATTTATTTCCGGTCCTGGAAAGGACGCTGGCTCTCATTTTTAAGCGCATTAGCGGGGACCGTCTTCACCTTTATTTGGGTTCTCGTTGATGAGTATTGGCTTGACCTCCCTTCAATTTTCCCGTCCCTTCCTACAATTATTTCAAACGGGGTTATCCCGCTCATTGTTCTGCTCCTGCTTCTATATGGGTTTTATCTATATTCAAGAAAGGCCTTCATGACCACTCATTGTGAGGCAGTTCTCGGTCTGTTCGTGCTTCTGCTCGCAGGCTTTATAACACTCACCATTATCGGGATATTCTTTCGTGGCCCCGGTATGGCACTCATGCGGCCCTGGGATATTGTCCCGCATTAGCATTAACGAACAGCACACTAGGAAAACCAGGTATGAGGTCGGAACAATTACCCAAAGAAACCGCTGGTACATCCAGGCGTGATTTCATCAAACTGACCTGGGGCGCCCTGGGCGCGCTCGCAGCCGTGGAAGTCGGTGCAGTCGCGCTTGGGTTTTCACTTCCACGCGTAACCGAAGGCGAATTCGGCAGTGTGTTTCACTGTGGTGCTGTCGACGATTTTCCTCCAGGATCGGTCACGCCCTTCAATCTGGGGCGGTTCTTCCTGGTTTGCCTCCCCGATGGCGGTTTCCTTGCCCTGTATCGGAAATGCACGCACCTTGGCTGCAGCGTACCCTGGGATCAGACCGTCGAGCAGTTCGTCTGCCCATGTCACGCATCTGCATTCGACATGACTGGAGATGTGCTTAACCCGCCTGCTCCGCGGCCTCTCGATCTCTTCACAATAAGCATCGAGAGCGACCAGGTCTTCGTAAACACGGGCGAAGTCATTGAACGAGATCAATTTTCCGAAGCGCAAGTTCGGTACAGGGAAGGATAGGATGGGTCGAGAGCGTCTCCATTTAGCCATCGGAACAATTGCTACCGGCATTCTCGCGGCAGCCCTCGGCCTGTATATTTGGCAGGAACCCTTACGCATGGAGACCGCACGCCTAGACCTGCTCAATCATCAAATTATGGAGGGTCAGGTAGCCTACGCCCAGAACTGTGCACTGTGCCACGGCGCTGCCGGTGAGGGATTAGGAGCCAACCCATCTCTGGACAACCCAGGGATTCGTGAAGGTGATTATGAGACTCTATACAAGGTGGTTGCGCGCGGTCTTTTTGAAACTGCAATGCCCGCCTGGGGCATAACCGAAGGCGGCCCCCTGAACGACGCACAGCTCGAATCCATTTTGACTATGGTCCAGTTCGGTGAATGGGAAGAAACATGGACGACGGTCTTCAATCTAGGGCTAATGCCCCGCGAGCCTATAGCTGTGGAGGTCTCAGAAGAAACCCTCGTTTCGATACGTCTGCTGCCAGATGGAGAGAAACTCGCCAACGCCGCGACCACCTATGGCGCTTATTGCATCGCCTGTCATGGAGAGAACGGCCTGGGCACTGAGCTGGCACCGGCATTAAACAATTCCGACTTGCGTGCCGAGGCAGATATCGAGATGCTAACGCGTTCGATTGCGCAGGGTGTTCCCAGCACATTGATGGCCGGATGGGATGGAGTCCTAACCACCAATGAAGTCGACGACCTGATAACGCTCATTCTCAAGTGGGATACGCTGCCGGTGGATGCCATTCCCGCGCCTCCCGAACAGCCCATCGTCATTACGGAGCAGCTTCTGGAGGCAGGTTCTGCTCTCTTCACACAGAACTGTTCATGGTGCCACGGATCAGAAGGACAGGGAACACGACGAGGTCCAGCAATCAATGTCCAATCTTTCTTTGAGAAAGTGACCAATGATGCCGCGGCAATCCATATTGTTACGATGGGTATTCCTGACACATCGATGCCCTCGTGGGGCGATCGCTTGAGCCCTTCCGAGATAGAAGCCATTGTGGCCTTCATCCGTCAGTGGGAGCCCACCGCCCCGCCCGTTGCTGTCCCCGAAACCGGCCGGCCGCGCGGCGGTGGATCTGGACCGCCATGGATGCGCAACAAATAACCGCCGATCTCCCTTCTACCCCAAGTCCAGCAGAGGCAAATAATCGGGAACGAGCCCGTATCCTGGTCAGCGAGACGGGCTTCGCGCGTTTGTGTTGAACGGTTCTATTCAAACGATGCTTGAACTACCCCTATTCAGTTCACTTCCTTCCTAATTTCTCATCCTGCGTCCTTGTTAAGGACCAATCTCCGCTAACCCCACGATCAATCGAGATCTTCTATCGTGTGCGATAGATAAGCCCCATACAGTTTGTGACACAATTCACTAACTCCTTTGTGCTGCTCCCACTATAGTTGTGCAGGATCGGCGAGCTTTCGCTATTTGATCGGTCCAGAATTCGCGGGATCAGGCTTCGAGATTACGCAGTGGGAACTAGATCCATCATGCATGCTCCGAACCTGATCTCATAAGTTGATAAGGAGTAAATCATGTCTGAGATGAATCTGGAAGAAATTCAAGCCGCGAAAGTTGTTGACGCTCGCGGCAGCGCCTGCCCCGGCCCTCTATTGGAGGCGAAGAAAGGTATTGGCGCAGTCAAAGTAGATGAGATCCTCGAGATTTGGTCTGGAGACGAGAGTACGAAAGAGGATATCCCTCGTTGGGCAACAAAAGTCGGCCAGGAATACCTTGGTGCTCTCCAAGCCGAGGGATATGACCGCATCTTCCTGCGCCGATTGAAGTAGAGGCGATCATCATGGAATCGGATGCGAAAACTAAGATTCTCATCCTGGCAACGCTATCCGGAGGCTATGCTGGCGCCGATTCAGTCGGCCAACTACACACGGACTATGCGTCGAACACATACGTCCTCCCGGTTCTTTCTCCAGCGATGTTTGCAGAGAGCTTTTACCTGGACGCTTTCGAGCGCGGGATCGATGCCATCATCGTGATGTACAGCGGCACCGACTGTCCTTACAAGGGAGCGGCTGAGCGAACAGCGAAGCTTATCAACCAAACTTACATTTTAATGAAGGAGCGCGGCATCGACACGCGGCGCCTCCGGCTTGTCGCTATTTGCACGGTTTGCACCGTACCCTTCCTTAAAGAAATCCAGAGGGCAAACAACCTACTGGAGGAAATTGGACCGATCAAAGGGGAACTGTCTCAAAAATCATCCCCCCAGGAACAGCCAGCATGATGAATGAGGTTGGAGGTATCAAATAATGGCTTCAAAGCGTATCCAGGTTGATGCCATGGTTGTCGGTGGCGGTATTGCAGGCATGCAATCGGCGCTTGACCTGGCCGATCAAGGGTATCAAGTCGCTCTGGTGGAAAAGAAACCGAGCATCGGCGGCAAGATGATCGCCCTCAGCAAAGTCTTCCCGACGCTCGATTGCTGCAGCTGCATTACCACACCGAAGATGTCAGCCGTGGCGCATCACGACAACATTCAGCTTTTCACGTATTGTGAGCTACAGTCAGTTCATCAAAATGGCAGCAGCTATACCGCCGAGGTCCAGCAAAAGCCGCGGTATGTTAACGCTGAAACTTGCACCGGATGCCGGCAGTGTGAATACGCTTGTCCTGTCCTCCTTCCGGCCGCTTTCGACCTTGACTATGGCTCCCACGCCACGATCCGTGTGCCTTTCTCGACAGCGATACCACAAATTGCCGTTCTCGATATGGAACAATGCATTCTTTGTGGAAAGTGTCAGACGGTTTGCCCGGTCGAAGGCTGTATCGATTTCACCCAAGAACCCGAAGATTTCGAGATTGATTGTAACTCCATCGTCCTGGCGACAGGTTTCGAGAGTACACCCATAGACGCCAAGAAGGAATATGGTAGTGGGAAACTCGAAAACGTCGTCGATGCTCTCTTCATGGAGAGACTTCTAGCACCCACTGGTCCTTACGGTCATGTGATTCGTCCCAGCGACGGAAAAGAACCCGACTCAATTGCCTACATACAGTGCGCAGGTTCGCGGGATGCGACCCTGGGGGTTGAGTATTGTTCTCGGGTCTGCTGCATGTACGCGATTAAGCAAGCCCAACTGCTATCCGGTGCGCTGCCCTTGGTCGACATTACCATTTACTACATGGATATCCGCACCTTTGGAAAGGGCTACGAACAGTTCTACAAAAATGCGGAGGCGATGGGCATCGAATTTGTAAAAGGCAAAGTAGCCAGTATCAAGGAAGACGAGAATCAGAATCCTGTCGTGCGGGTAGAGTACGTTGATGTGACACCGCGTATTTTTGAACGCACCCATGACCTGGTCGTTCTCTCCACAGGCATGCTTCCTGGAGAGAACCCCGAGCCCATGTTCGGAGTGCCTGTCGCGGATGATGGATTTGTAAGCATCCCCTCACCCAACCTCTCGCCCTGCGTAACCGACCAACCTGGCATCTTCGTCGCGGGGACTGCATCAGGCCCCATGGACATCGTAGACAGCATCGTAATGTCGGGCGCAGCTGCAGTCGAGGCCTCGGCCTACCTGCAGGCGCTTGATTCAGGCGCGCCAGCGACCGCTAATGAAGAGATGGAGAGGGCTCATGCCTGAAAAAGACAAGATTGAAAAAAACATCGAAGTACAACCCTCCACTCCAAGCGATGAAGTCCGCATCGGTGTCTACACTTGCTACTGCGGTGGCAACATCAGCGATGTGGTCGAATGTGAAAATGTCGCCAAAGCCTTAAGCGGTATGCCGAACGTAGTTGCCTCGCGGACACATATGTCTATGTGTTCGGATGCCGGCCAGGCGATGATCGAAGACGACATCAAGAACAATAACGTTAACCGGGTCATCATCGGCGCTTGTGCCCCATCTCTTCACGAAAAAACTTTTCGGGCTACCGTCGAGCGAGCCGGTCTCAACCCATATCTATACCATCATGTCGGATTGCGTGAGCAGGACAGTTGGATTCACGGTGATGATCCTGAGGGGGCAACCGAAAAGGCGGTCCGCCTTATGACCACCGGTCTAGCTAAGGCCCGCCTGCTCAAACAGCTAGACTCCATCAAACTGGTCGCTGAGAAACACGCCCTTGTGATCGGGGGCGGCGTGGCAGGTTTGCGAAGTGCACTGGATATCGCTCGCAGCGGCATCCAGGTCACGCTTATCGAGAAATCCCCCTTCCTCGGTGGACGTATGGCTCAACTCGAGACCCTATTTCCAACCGAAGAGCAAGCCCGTGAAACGCTCCACACCTTAATAGAGCAAGTTACAGCCCATCCAAAAATCACAGTTCATACTTTGGCACAGCTCGTTGATGTCAGTGGATACGTGGGAGATTTCCGGATCAAGATCCGGCAGGATTCTCGCGGTGTGACCGACGAGACCGCTGATGCCGCGATCGCTGCTTGTGATCAGGAAGTTGCGGATGACTACAACTATGGACTCACAAAGCGGAAAGTGATCTATCGGGCCTACCCCGGGTGCTATCCCTCAACCCCGGCAGTGGATTGGGCTAATTGCACCGACGGAAAGCTAAAGCTCAAAGTCGATGGCCAGACCCTCACTCTTGAGAATGAACCGAAG
>JAIWHF010000154.1:0-5972 GCA_048629905.1 Methanosarcinales archaeon | reverse complement strand
GCGAAACACGCCCGCCATCAAAGCCAATCCTTTATGGTTGGTGCTCTGGCACGCTATAAATTAAACCACGACAAGCTGCATCCCAAAGCTCAGGCTGCGGCGGCTGCGCTCGGGCTTACACCAGATTGTGTGAATCCCTATATGATCTCGGTAGCACAGGTCGTGGAAATCGTTCATTGCACAGAGGAAGCGATCGATCTTATCCAGCAGGTGCTTGATCAAGGCATAGTGCCTGAGGATCCGGTGCCCGTTGCCCGTTCTTCTGGAGAGGGTGTGGGCGCGTGTGAAGCGCCGCGTGGAACGCTCTATCACCACTACGAGATCCAGGATGGCCTCGTGAGCGCGGCGAACTGCGTCATCCCAACTGCACAGAACCTGGCTAATATCGAGGCGGATATGCGCGCCTTGGTCCCAGAGCAGCTCGGTTGTACGCCAGAAGAGATGACGATGTCGCTTGAGATGTTGGTACGCGCCTACGATCCGTGTATTTCCTGCTCCGCGCATGCGTTAAAAGTGAAATTTGTCTGATTGAAGCGATTTGATTAGTGAGGTATGTAAATCATGGTAAAAATATTAGTCGTTGATGACGATCCGGATGTCGTGATGTCAACACGCCTGTGCCTGGAGGCGGAGGGTCACGAAGTAATCGAGGCCAAGAACGGGACGGAATGCCTGGCGAGGGTCAGGACTCAGCGCCCAGACTTGATCATCTTAGACGTGATGATGGATTCAACTACGGAAGGGTTTCAGATTACGCTCAAGCTTAAGAGCCAGGACCCCACGTCGGAGTATTATGCCTTCAGAGAAATCCCAATCTTGATGCTCACCGCGATTCATAGCACAACCCCAATGCGTTTTGGTCCTACGGAAGATTACCTCCCGGTGGAGGAATTTATCGATAAGCCGATCGATCCTGACGATCTGGTCCAGAAAGTCGCATCCTTGCTCGAGGCAAAGTAAAAATAAGCAATCCATCAAGCGTCATTAAAGAGAACATCGGTCGACATATACGGTCACGTGATGATGAAACCGTACTACATCGACCGATGTTTGTTTCGTTGTGCTCTACTCGATCATGGATGCGATCGAGTAAGAGACATGCGACTCTAGAAAGTGAAGGTTAGACCCGCTCCTTGGGCATCGAGCAGGAAAGGCGGAGCCTTCAATATCTCGATCCTCTCGTCGCGAATGTCCTCTACCTTGATGTCCTTGGCTTCGAGAGCCAGTTCACACAAGATAATCCTGCCGCCCTCATCCAAGATCGTGTTGAAGAGATCGACTGGATCCGGGAGGCCTTTCTTGCCCTGGAACTTCTCCAACTCACCCTTCAGAAGCACATTCGCAGCCGCAGGGCAGAAGAAGATTAGGACGTCTTCACCAATCCCCACACCTGAAGCGCCGAATATGAAGGTCGGCATGACGCCCGTTGTATCGCTGTTGCAGACGATAACCATCGGTCCATTCTCATTGCTCATTTCTAATCCTCCTCGCCCGAAAGCTTCTAAAAATTTTATTGGTCTTCTTTTCTATTCCTTAGCCATAGGCCGGACGAACATCAAGTATGCTGCCAGCCACGCGCCGAGCACGATGGAAGTGCCGGCGATCAACGATCCGATGGAAAGCTGGGGGACACCGCTCAAGATGTGACCGATGTTGCAGCCCGTCGAGCAGACTGCGCCGAAGCCCATCAAGGCGCCGCCGATGAAGGTTTGGACAAGCATACGCCCTGGCGGCACGCGCAGTTTGAATTCCTTGGCGATGAGCGCGGCGATAGCAGCGCCCACAACGGTGCCCACGATCAGCCACATATCCCATTTTAGGGAATCTGCAAAAGGTACGGAGGGCATGAACATCTGCCCGATTTTAAGCCAGCCAGAAGTGATCCCGAGCGGGTAGTTGCGACCAGCAGCAGCGGAAAGCGGGAAAGCGACGATCGAGATTAAACCGATGGCGACTCCCGTCGCAACCCACGGCCATCCATACTTGAATATCTTATCCGTCAGGGAGGCATCTTTATGAGCATCGAAAACTTCGCCGCCCTTGTTTTTGCGGGCGAAAAACCACCAGATGAGTCCCAGGATAATTGCGCCGCCGATGGCGACAGTTGCATACGGCAAATTAAGGATGCTGGCAACTGTGAGGCTGGATCCCTCCGCGGGAACTTTTACAGCCTGCAGTGCAGTTTTAACTGGTTTGAGGAAGCCCATCGCGGTAGCGATGGCAGCCAGGGTTAGGCCTAGAACGGCGGTCATCGCCCCGACCATTCCTTCACCGACGCGGTAAGTGATGCCGCTGGCGCAGCCGCCGGCGATCACCATGCCGATACCGAAAATGAAACTGCCGATGATGTTTCCGCCCCAGATAATCGGTTTTGGATTGGGCGTGATGGTGTTCGTCATGGCCATAATGCCAAAGCCGAGCATGCTGACAAGCAGCGCTAAGGCTACTGTTTTTAACAGGGTGTAATCCTTCATGGTGACGATATCTCGAAAGGCTGAGTTCATGCAGAAGCGGCCTCGCTGCAGTGCAAAACCAAAGGCGATTCCTACAAGCAACCCGGTCAAAATTGCAGTTGTCATGGTTTTCTCTCCTCGATATGATAATTTCGATAGTTTTTTTAGATCTGTTCTGCAATAAAAAAGTTATTTGAGGCCGAATGCCTCGACTAAAATGCGGTGATTCGGACCTTCCAGTTGCTCGACGGCCAGTACTTTGTGCCCCCACTTCGCTGCGTTGCGGGGAAGGCGCTCTACGGAAAGCGGATAATCGAGCAGTATCTCAAGCACTTCTCCTTTCTCCATCTTTTTTAATGTAGCCATGGATTTGACGTCGGGATAGGGGCAGATTTCGCCGCAGACGTCGAGTGTTTTTGTCACCTTGATTTCTTCAGTCATTAGATATGCTCCTTAGTGTTTATTTGCGGATGATTCTCAATTGCAGCTGCAGGTGAAATCCAATTCCTAGTAGAGACCTCCAGCGGGTCTATTTCGGCTAGTATGAGAAAACCAGGCCCGCCCCTTCGGCGTCAAACAGGAAGCTCGAGGCCATCATGATCTCTACTCCCTCGCGCAGGTCTTCTTCTTTAATGTCGTGAATCGGCAGACCGAGCTCACAGAGGATGATACGGCCGTCGAGAATTTCGATGGATTCATAAAGCATGATGGGATCGGGTTGACCCTTCAAGCCCTGGAATTTCTCCAATTCGCCTTTAACGAGAACCTTAGCGGCTCCAGGTTGAAAGAACATCAGAACCTGCTCGCCGGTTGCTGCAGCGGCAGCTCCCATGACGAGCGCCGCCAGCATGCTGTTGGCATCGTCGTGGTTGCACATGATGATTGTCTTTCCCATTGCATCGTCGCTCACGGTTTTCTCTCCTTAGTGTCGATTAAAAGTGGGATTTCAGTCCGCTCCTGCGGAAGCGAGATCAGGGACGGATTGCTGTTCTAAAGCTCTGGCCTTAACCGCGTCGAGGTAGATTGCAAAGGGGCGATAGATAAAGTGGGTCCATTTGCCGATCCCAACCTCGGTATCGAGCATGGCGATCATGACCATGACGTGGATGGTGTACATGATGTAGGTTGACCAGGGCCATCCTGCGTAGCGGAAGATGTGCACCAGGATTCCCGTCAGGGTTCCTACGAAGAGGAATGCCGGGAAGAGCCAATCGCTCGGGTGGGAGAAGCGGTGGATCTCCTCGCGCTTTCGAATGCGGTCGATGATCGCCTCTCCCGAGAAGATCAGCAGCACAAACGTTGCATAGTAGCCCACCCACCGCAGCGGGTGGTAGAGTGGGTATATGTTGTCGGTTTGGAACCAGTAGAGCATGCCCACGACCAGCACGAGCATGATGCCGTAGCCTGAAATCAATAGCAGATGCTTGAGCCAGCGGGTGCGGTCTTCACCGCACTCCAACCAACGTTTTTGAGTAAGAGTGTGGACAACGAGTGTCTTCAGCTCTTGTATATAAACCGTCAGCGGGATTTTCTCCGTTGACTCGTTTGGACCCATGACGAGTCGAAACATGTGGAGAACATTCGTTACCAGGCGTTTTCCTAGCAGGGCGAAGTCGATTAAGACAATTGCCCAGACCCAAAGGACAGGGGCGAAAGCATTTACCGCAACCCGGTCGGTTACGATGTTTGTAAAACCTGTTACGACATGGTAAATCAGCAGAAGCACAAGTGGAATGAGCGAGTAAAGAAGACTCGCCTTCACTACAGCACTTTCGGACTTGTATAGCTTCGCTCCGTGACCGGATTGATCATACTCGGCGGTCATCCAGCGACGGATGGACATCATCGCTTCCGCTGGTTCTGCTTCCTTGGGGCATGTTTGACTGCAATCGCCGCAATAGTAGCAAAGCCATGGATCTACGCTTTGCAGCAAACGATCCTTTAAGCCCATCTGAACGAGCCGGATCATATTGCGCGGGAAGGGATGACCATCATCCGTTAAGGGACATATGGCCGTGCAGTTTCCGCAGTTGAAGCACGCCTCGATATTGACGTCACCATATTCCTTCAGTTCCTTCAGTAAATTTGTGTCAACTCGATAGCTCATTTTTCAACTTCCTTAGCAAGCTGATACTGGTAATACTCGGCTTCCATACCCATCTCACGGACCAGGTCATACTTCTTCATGGACATCACGTGCCAGAGGACCTTACTAGAGGGCAATTGGGCGGCCTCGGCGATTTCGGGAATGGTTTTCGGTCCGCCCTTCATCGCCTGGCGAAGCTGCTTGCGGATCAATTGCTGCTCTTTCAAGTAAGCCTGAGTCCTCTCGACCGACTCTTTACGCTCCTCGCGCACGCTCTTGAGGATTTCTCTGCGTTCCTTGGCTTTTTCCTTATCGCTCATACTACTACCTCAATTTCTGGTAGATCGGCCACGATGGCGTCGACCATCGACTCGTATTGTTTCAATGTCCAGCCCTGGACATCGACGGCTTGATTCGGGCAGGCGCTGACGCATGCGCCACAGCCGACACAGTTAGCAGGAGTGACGATGGCCTTCGTAACTTGTTTCCCGTTGTCGGTGAAGGTCTCGAGAGCGATGGCATCCTCATAGGAGCAAACTTCCACGCATTCTCCGCTGCCAGTACAAAGTTCTGGATTGACCCAAGCAACAAAGGGCTCTAACTCGACCAAGCCTTGCCCGAGCAGGATAACAACTTTCGATGCGGCGGCGGCAGCCGAGGCGCAACTCTCCTGGATGTTCATGGGACCTTGCGCAGTTCCGGCAAGGACGACGCCGGGAACTGCGGTTTCAACCGGGCGCAATTTCGGGTGCACCTCCAGCAAGAAACGGTCGGTGCCTGGCGATATCTTCAGCATCTTGATCAGATCGTCGATCTGCCTGGGCATGACGCCTCCCGCCAGGACGACCAGGTCCACTGGTATTTCAAGTTCCACGCCCTGGGTGAGGTAATCTATGGCTTTCACCAATACAGGGTGCGTATCGTCTGGAGGAGCAGATGTGACTTCCGGGAGACTAGTGCCGGTGACGCGCACGAAACGGACCATATTCTCTAAGGCTTCAGAATAATATGGTTCATGACCTCGGCCGTATGTGCGTATATCTTGATAGATATCAAACAGGTTGATATTGGGGAAGCGCTCATGCAATATGTTCAGCATATGCAGTGACGCAGTACAACACACACGGGAACAATAAGGGTTGACCTGACCATCCTCTTGAGGTTCGTTGACTCCATCGATTTGCCTGCTGCCCACACAGTGAATAAGGGCGATGTCGCGGATGGAGCGTCCGTTCCATTCCAGTTCCTGGCCATCTTCAACAAGGGTCAGGAGGCGGATTAGTTGGGCCAGGGTGATAACCTCGGGAACTTCTCCGTAGCCATATTCCCCTTCTCGAGGTACATACGGATTGAAACCCGTGGCCATAACAAATGCCCCGACCTTTAGTTCGAAGGTTTCAGGTTCATTCTTCAGAGTGAGGTTCTGGCCATCG
>JAIWHF010000153.1:0-5998 GCA_048629905.1 Methanosarcinales archaeon | reverse complement strand
TCCTGTCCTTTCGCCGCCATCGCTTTCCGCAGAGACGCGGCATCCGTGTGATCGCGGAAATCAATTCCCACTGCATCCTTCAGCGCCTGCGCGAGTTCGATTCTCTTCCAGGGCGGCGAGAGATCGATCTCCTCCCCGCGGTAGTTGACGGTCGTCGTACCCAATACCTGCTCCGCTGCGAAGGCGACCATCTCCTCCGTGAGTGTCATCACGCCCTCGTAGTCCGTGTAGGCTTGATAAAACTCGAGCTGGGTGAATTCGGGATTATGCTTGAAAGAAACCCCTTCATTCCTGAAATCGCGCCCGATTTCATAGACGCCTTCAAATCCGCCCACAAGAAGCCGTTTCAGATAAAGCTCAAAGGAGATGCGCAGGAAAAGGTCCTGGTGGAGTTGATTGTGATGTGTCGTGAAGGGCTTTGCCGCAGCGCCGCCATAGATCGGCTGCAGTATGGGCGTTTCTACCTCCAGGAAACCGCGCTGGTCCAAGAACTCGCGCAATGCGCGGATGATCGCCGCCCGCGTGCGGAAGGTCTCCCGCACCTCCGGGTTCACGGCGAGATCTGCGTATCGCTGCCGGTATCTCGCCTCAGGGTCGGAAAATGCGCTGTGCATCACGCTCTCCCCCTCAACGATCTCTTCCTTCGCTGCAGGCAGCGGGGTTAGTGACTTCGCAAGCATGCGGAACGCGGCTACCTGCAAAGTGACTTCACCGGTGCGCGTGCGAAACATCGTGCCCTGCGCCTCGATGAAATCGCCGAGGTCGTAATGATCCGCGAATTGATCCATGCACTCAGAGCCCAGTTCATTTTCGCGCAGGAAGAGCTGCAGCTTTCCGGCGCCGTCTTCGACGTGCGCAAAGGTGACCTTGCCCATCTTTCGTATCGAGCGCAGGCGGCCAACCACCGTAGCCTCGACCGTTACCGTCTCCTCCGCACTTTCGTAAGCCTGGATCGCTTCTTGAGTCGTGTGCGTGCGCAGGGCTTGATGCGGATAGGGCTCCTGCCCCGCTTTTCGCAATCGCTCGCTTTTATCCAATCGGACTTTCTCGAGTTCGCTCAAACCCGCCATGTGCCTGTTTTCCTTCCTGTTTCTATTTTGACAAGATCGCTCAACAGATGGAGATGCATTCCCTTGAAGGTAGTTTACACGAAAAGTGCCCCGCTCGGCATCGCACAGGCGGGGCACTCCAAAGACGAACAATCGGTTACTTGATCTTCACAACCTTGAAGCGGATCACACCATCCGGCGCTTCAACCTCCACGGCATCTCCGACCTGCTTGTTGAGCAGAGCTGATCCGAGCGGCGACTCGTTTGAGATCAAGCCATCCTTCGGAGCCGCTTCCGCGGCGCCTACAATAGTGAAGGTCTCCGCCTTCTTCTTGCCTTCTTTGATCGTTACAGTAGCGCCAATCTCAACGGTGTCCGATTTTTTATTATGCTCGATGATCTGCGCCTTAGCCAGCATACGCTCAAGCTCGATGATGCGCCCTTCAACGAATGCTTGCTCATTTTTGGCGGCCTCATACTCAGCGTTATCTATTAATTCGTCGCCGCCCTGGATGGCCTCGCGCAACCGCAGGGCAACTTCCTGACGGCGCACAACACGTAGATGCTCCAGTTCCTCTTCCAGTTTCTTCAGACCTTCAGCGGTGATGTAGACTTCATTATTACTCATCATTCATCCCATTTCTAACTTATTCACAACCCCAGGTGATGTTTTGGCGAATAAAAAACTGAGAGAGATCTCTCAGCGCGCCTTTCCAATTGGTTGCGGCGATGATAGCACAACTTATCCAAACTGTCCAGAATCTTGTGTACCGGGTATTTCGTCCTATTACACCCCAATGTATGGTTCATTCCGATCACCTATTGCCTGAAAAGCTGGTGCTGCTTCAAGCTGTCGGCAGATCGGGTGCCTACTTTACGGCACCCAGTTTGATTCGGGATGGGTCCCCAGCGCTTGTGTAAGCAGTGGGATTCCACCTTGCGAATCATGGTAGTCGCGCAGTTCGGAAAATAACTGGGTTTCATCCTCCCAGAAGGTGGAAAGCTGGGTCTGGTATTCGGTGACGGCATGAGACCAGGTTTCGATTGAATCTTCAGTCAATGGTGCAAACACACACTCACCGCTCGGACGACCCAGCTCCGGGGGTACGTCCCCGCCGCGAGCGGCGTATGGGAAGTCAAAATAGTACGTCAATGGACGCATGAATCTCTCCGCGGCCATGCGGATGATGCGGTGGTCCACATGCCCACCCATGGCCAGCGGACAGTACACTTTCGCCTTGGAGATATCCGCTTCCATGAACGCTTCCCTGATTTGCTCCACGAGGTCGATGTCTTGCGCGTGGACCTCCCCGAAGAGCGTCTCCTCGGTTGGGTACATCGGCAAACCTTCCGGGTCAGCGCGGTAGATGGCGTCGGGGAAGTTCAAGTGGACAATAGTCGTCCCTAAGCGGCCACAGGCCAGCCGGTCCTCGGTTCGGCGCACGGCGATCGGGGGACCTGCCTTCCCCCAACGGGCATGCAGGTCAGCTGCCAGCGGTGAGATATGCCAATCCGGTGGATCTCCGGCGAAGATGGTGAGCACCGAGACCGGTTCACCGCGTGCGTCCTGCATCGCCATTAAGCCGCCGCAGGAGAAGACAGCATCGTCCAGATGCGGCGAAAGATACAGGTGAGCGGTCATATTTGAGATTATATCCCTATTTTTATCGGATTATGTTAGGCAAATCACTTTACATAAATAGGGATTCGGCCGATTTACAGCCAAAAACGGGATTTCAGGGTGTGAATCGACCCATTTCGATCGTGGAGAGGCAGATTATTGGGATGCGGCGCCCATATGTCCGTCCAGGCCAGCAGAGCTAGTTTAACCGACCCGCCAGCAAACTTACCCACGTAGTGCGCGTAGGGGCGGAGCTATGTATCCACCCGAGGGGCACGGCCTATTCGGACAAACCTGTTGGGTCTAACCTGCGCCAGGAGCGATGCTGTCCGGCCCCCTCCATCGCTGTTTCACCTGTGTTGAACCCGTGAAATCGTTGACGCTTCCCGCCGCCGAGTGATACAATCGGAGCCGATGCGCCGTTAGCTCAATTGGCAGAGCAGGGGCCTTTTAAGCCCAAGGTCACAGGTTCGATCCCTGTACGGCGCACCTCTCTTAAACACCAAGATCCCGCATAAGCTGAAGGGGAGATTTTTTTATAAATTACCGAGTTTCAACACATCTGGATATTGTGTTTGCCACTGAGTATTATTGACAAAATTACTTACAATTGACAAAACTTAATAGGTCCTTAAGCTGGAAGAATATCTACTCACAGCTCAATTTAATCCACAACCTGCGGAGGGAAAATGACACTAAAAAAGTATAAGCCAGGAACTGCTTTCACCGGCGTTGCCGGACGCACGTACGACCAGTCCGAGCCAGCCTGGCCCGATTTCACCCAAGCGCCAAAGGGAACTCCGAACATTCTCTTCATCGTCCTGGACGACACGGGATTCGGGCAGCTGGGCTGTTACGGCAGTCCTATGAAAACCCCCAATCTAGACAGCATTGCCGAGAACGGACTCCGGTTCAGTAGCATGCACACCACAGCCCTCTGCTCTCCCACCAGGTCCTGCATCCTCACCGGACGGAACCACCACTCCAACGCCATGTCCTGTATCACAGAGGGTTCCACCGGCTTCCCCGGGGGCAACGGCGAGATCCCCATGGAGAACGGATTCCTGTCGGAGATCCTGCTGGAAAAGGGCTACAACACCTACGCCATCGGCAAGTGGCACCTCACACCAGGACACTGCGTATCCGCAGCAGGTCCCTACGACCGCTGGCCCTTGGGCCGCGGCTTCGAGCGCTATTACGGCTTCCTTGGCGGTGACACCCACCAGTATTACCCAGAGCTGGTCTACGACAACCACACCGTCGAGCCGGAGAAAACGCCGGAAGAAGGCTATCACCTGACAGAAGACCTGGTGGACAAGGCTATAAGCTTTATCGCCGATTCCAAGCAGGCAGCACCTGACAAGCCATTCTTCATGTACTTCGCCCCCGGTGCAATGCACGCTCCGCATCATGTCCGTGCGGAATGGGCAGACAAGTACAAGGGCGACTTCGACGACGGCTGGGACGCCTACCGCGAGAAGACCTTCGCACGGCAGAAGGAGATAGGCCTCCTCCCGCAGGACGCAGAACTCTCCCGTCACGATCCCGATGTGCAGGACTGGGATTCCCTGTCCGACGGCGCACGCAAGGTCTATGCCCGGATGATGGAGGTCTACGCAGGCTTCCTGGAGCACACCGACCACCACCTCGGAAGACTCTTTGACTTCCTTAAGACCATCGACGTGTTCGACAACACCATCATCATGGTCATATCGGACAACGGTGCTAGCCCCGAAGGCGGCCCTGACGGCTCCCTCAACGAGAACATGTTCTTCAACAACGTGCCCGAGTCGCTGGAGGAGAACATCGCTGCAATCGACGACATTGGCGGCATCAAGTACTTCAACCACTACCCATGGGGCTGGACCTGGGCAGGCAACACCCCCTTCCGCCGCTGGAAGCGTGAGACCTACCGCGGCGGTGTCAGTGACCCATTCTTGGTCCAGTGGCCCAAGGGCATCAAAGCCCGGGGAGAAGTCCGCACCCAGTTCGTCCATGCTATTGACATGGTTCCCACGGTACTGGAATTGCTGGACTACGAGTCGCCTGAAGAGATCAAGGGCGTCACCCAGTCACCCATAGAGGGCTTCAGTTTCACAAACATACTAGATGACAAAGATGCGCTTTCGAAACACCACACCCAGTACTTCGAGATGTTCGGACACCGCTCCATCTTCCACGACGGATGGCGTGCAGTCTGTCCATGGCCGGGGCCCAGCTTCGCCGAAGCAGAGAAACCGCTGGGAACACCCATAACCGCGGACATGCTCACCGAGCTGGACGCCACGGGCTGGGAGCTCTATAACATGGCTGAGGACCCGACGGAGAACACCGACCTGGCAGCGGGGAATAAGGCCAAACTGATCGAGCTTATCTCCATGTGGTACACCGAGGCGGGTAAGTATAACGTTCTGCCCATAGACTCTAGGCTTACCATGCGCATTGCAGACGATCGCCCGGTTCTCGCCGAAGCACAGACCAGCTACACCTATTACCCCAAGACCCAGACCGTCCCGTACCACTCAGCTGCAATCGTGCTGAACCGTCCGCACAGCATCACTGCCGATGTGGAGTTTAAAAAAGGAGACGAGGGTGTCCTCCTCTCCCACGGTGGCAACGACGGCGGCTACGCGCTCTACATCAAGGATGACAAGCTCCAGTACGCCCACAACTACGTTGCCCGTGACATATACCATGTGGTGTCGACGGAGGCTCTGCCTGAAGGTCGTCACCAGTTGAGGTACGAGTTCGAGGTTACAGGTAAGCCCGACCTCAGGACCGGTAAGGGTGCTCCCGGAAGGGGACAGCTCTACGTTGACGAAAACCTGGTAGGCCAGGTGGACATCCCTGTCACCGTGCCCATCTTGTTCGGCCTGGGCGGCGGTATCCACTGTGGAGCAGATCCTTGCTCACCTGTTACGCCGGATTACGACCCTCCCTTCGAGTACACAGGTAAGCTCCACGCTGTGACCGTGGATGTAAGCGGCGAACTGATCAAGGATACCGAAGCGGAGATGCGCGCAATAATGGCGCGTCAGTAACTTTGGTGCGAAACACATCTCATCATCTGGTAGCGAAACGCTTTTTCGCTACCAGATCAATTTAAATTCCTCGATCAATTATTTTGGAGTTAAGGAAGGGATAAATTTAATGAGCAACCAAGACAAAGGACAGCGAGACATTCTACCAATTCCGGATCGGCCCCACACCGGGTTGATCACCTACGATGCCAAAGACCCTGACACCAGCTTTCCGCCCATTGAAACGCTGCGACCGCCCGAAGGAGCACCCAATGTGCTGGTCGTTCTTCTGGACGACGTGGGCTTTG
>JAIWHF010000152.1:0-6011 GCA_048629905.1 Methanosarcinales archaeon | reverse complement strand
TAAAGTGCTTCATCTCTTCCATGAACAAAGTGTTCCTGTCAAAACCGTCTGGAAGTGTGCTGCTTTCCCATCGACCTTCTGCGCTCCGATAGATACTCGCATACCCAACGGTGTTATCCCAGCGAATCGTACCCTCTGTTCCAATAATCTCTAACCTGTGTTCGGACGGTCTCTGGAGGTAATCTAAATGGACGTGCCCGACAGCCCCCGAATCGAATTCGAGGATCGCTTCAGCAATATCTTCAACCTCAAGATCTAACTCCCCTACTTGACCGGTCCAACTTGTAACACAAACTACCTCGCCCATCAACCAGCGCAGATAATCGAAGGGATGGCAGAGCGTCAGAACGACCCCGCCACCGAGATCTCGCCGGGCAGCGTAAGACTGGCGATAATCCTCCCATGGATGCCAGTCGGGCAAGTACTCCCCCCAATGTGCATGCGCGCTGATCGGTTTGCCGATCCGCCCTTCCATCAACCATCGCTTCACCGCCTGCAGCCCGGGATGAAAGCGAAACTGATAGCCAACCAACACCTTTCCCCCGCCGCGCTTAACTGCCGCCAGCAGTTCATCCACGCGCTCCAGGTTGTGCGAGATGGGTTTCTCGATTAAGAGATGACAACCCGCTTCTGCAGCTGGGATAGCCACATCGAGATGTAAAGCCGTTGGATTGGACACGATCACAGCATCAGGTTTATGGGCTAAAGCAGACTGAAGCTCTGTTTCCGTGATGTATCCCTCTAACTCATCATCTTGAAGCGTGCTCAGACCCGAACGGTAGAGCACAATGTCTTCCTCGCCTAACGCCTTGAGATTTCTCAAGTGTCTGCGGCCAATTGAACCCAGACCAGCGATCATGAATTTCATGTTGCTCCGCCCTCAAGCATCGAAAGCAGTATCTCGCCCGTTCGCCGACCTGCGCTGCTATCTGTGAACGTCACCTCTCGCTCGATAAAGGACCTTCGATTCTCTGAGTCCGCGCCCGGATGTTTCAAGTAAGTATTGATAGCTTCCTGAAGCTGGTCAATATCATAAACAACTTTTCCCGCGCCAGATTGCCGAAACCGGTCGTGCGTGGGCCAGTCGCCGATTTTCGAAAGTGGGAGGGAATATTTCCGCAGATAAAACCTTCTTACGTATCCCCACCCCCTGGGTGCGTCGATGCAGACGCTCACGACCGGTCTATCATGAATCGCTGCTTCAACGACCATGGTTGAATACACAGTGAGGAAGACGTCCGCGTGTGCCATCATCGAAGCCTTCTCAGGCATGTCCTCACCGGAATAGTAGCCAAGTTCGCCGCCGATCGGCACCGGCTCTACAACGTGTACGTGAGGCAGCTCACTCGCCAGCTTGTAAATCCGCTCTCGCTCATCTTGAAACAGCCAGTTATCCCAGAAGTGATTCGGATGTAACCTGACCAGCAACTGGGATGGTTCGACAAGAGCATCCGAAGAGACCAGTTCCGCCAAGGCTTCAATATTCTGATAATTCGGCGAGAAGCTTATAAAACTGCATGCGTAGGAGAGCAACTTCCTATCAGGGTCCAAACCGTGCAACTTGAAATACTCATCCCGCGGCATCAACCACTGATTCTTGAAGTACCCGTCGTAGATTGGGATTCCTCCAATACTCACTTCCTCAGGAAGCCAATCGGATCCAAGTATTAGCTCTTCCTTCTGTATGTCGGACCAGCAAGTAATGCTGTCAACAGGCGCTCCTGGCAGGCTGTAGCTGCTCGGGTTATCCCAGCCGACAATAACCGAGGCAGTGCGCACTCCACGCGCGGCCGCCTCCCGAAGTAGATAGCGGTCCTGTCGCCATCCTGGTGTGCTCCCGACAACAAGGTCGGGTTGATATCGCTCAAAAAGATCATCGTAGATATTCGCTGTGAACTTCCGTTGATAGTCCACAAGAGCTTGCCTGACACGTGCAGAGCGACGCAATAGGAATAAGAGCAGCCATGCAAAAGGCAGGACCGGAACTTGCCGTGGGGAAGCTTCAATTAGAACCTGGTCAACGTAGCTATCCATTGCCGTGGTGTTGATTCGATTCGAGCCCCCTACCCTGCGCAGAAAACCCAGCCACCACTGCAAGTCTGAAGAGACTCTCTCATACTCCCGCACCTGCGGCAGTCGCATCCCCTCAACGATCACTCCTGTATCCTGAAAGCGCTTTGTTATTTGTTCAACGAGGCCATCATCCGTCAGAACCACGATTTCGGCGCCGCCGTCCTGCAGCGTTTTATAAACTTCCGTCTGCAAGAAGTAAACAATGGCCAGGCCGTGATCCGCCGTAATAAATATTGTTTTGCTACCCATTCCAACCCTTATATTCAGCAAACTAAATATTGTCTTATTTTGAGTAATACCAACGAAAGATACGGTTGTAGATGAAGAGTAACAACCGTTTAATAAGTGGAATTTCCAGGATCATCATGCCTAGAGAACGAGACTGTACATCAGAGCCGCGAGAAGTATCTTCCTCAGGGATCGATTGCAGTGTATTGCTCATGTTCATCGCGAAAGGCTCGGACGTCATAAGGCGAAGCAATCCGGCTTGGTCCACCATCCGATCTAACTCTCGAACCTGACCCATCGGTCGATCCATCTCGAATGGTGTAAATTGACGAATAACGGACTTCCGAGCGACAAACTGCCAATGGGATGCTCCCACATGGGCTGTAGCGCCTCGATAGGTAAGACGGACATCCTCAGTAGAAGTGTACCGTGCCCGAACTTCATCTTCGTCCTGCCCCAAGCTCATATCGAACTCCCGGAAAGTCTCCCAAGGGATATGTTGACCTCGTTCAATAACTACATCAGGTTCGGCCTCCGCCCACGCGATGGTCTTTGAGAATAGTTCTGGTGGCGTTCGAAAAGGTCGGCTTGTGACCATTCCCACATTAGGGAACGTTTCGAGAACTTCAAGCGAAGCTTCTAACCAACCAGAATGGAAATAGGCGTCGCTATCTGTGTAGGCAAGGATCTCACCAGGAGCCGCTTCGAAAATAACGTTCCAAGCCCCCCCCTTTCCCAAATTCTTCTCAGAGAGAACAAGGTATTGAATTCTTCCCTCTTGGAATGCGCGTTGTAAAAAACCTAAGACCTCAGGACAGCTTCCGTTATCGAATATCATAAGATCAAAGGGGAGTTTGGTATTCCGCCAAAGGCTGTTAAGGCAGGCTGTCAGAACGTCCAGAGATTCAGTATAGTAGCCGCTTAAGAATGGGATGTATGTAAGGACCGCAACCGTAATGCGCTCCGGTTTGGCAACATGCTTAACAAATTTGGCTGGGTTTTGTCCCTTTCTCATACTTAATTCAACCCCTTTTCAACCATGCTCGCTCCCTTGAAAAGTTACCCCCATAAATTAATCGCAATATCCGAGACCCTCTTCCAGTTGGAATCTCGCTGCAGGATCGCCTGCTTTAATTATTCTGCCTGGTTCTCCAATGGCTTTTCCTCGTCGAACCACTCCCCCGATTGATTGGAAAGCAGCCAGAAGAGCCTATTGTAAAGACCTTGCAGGAACCAGCGGATGGGACTCCAGCGGAGGAACCTGGTCGCTATTGATGCCTTCCGAAGATTTGTATTTTCCCAGGATTTCTCATCAATGGGTAAGGATAGTCGCTTAGCCTCGTCCGCGATGTCCTCTGTAATCAACCCACCGATATTCCGGGTTGTTCGCTCGTACGTTGAAAGCCGCAAGTAACCGGCATCCGCTACCGCGTTATCAAAGTCCATCATTCCTCCCATCATCCGACCCGTCCATTGACCTGGGAGGAACTTCTGTAAGATTTCCTTGCGGATGACAAACTGGCTGTGTCCTGCGGCGGCAAAAGCACGAACGCCATCACGCTCAATGATGATGTCCTCCAGTTGCCTTATGAGATCCAAATGGGGTTGAAGATCACGACCCAAAGAGATCGCATAGTCGATTTCCCACTGCTCAGGAATATTCTGTCCGTATATTAGATCAATATCCGGATCAAGTTCTGCCATCTGCATGTTCCCACGTATCCCGTGATCATACAGCGTACGCCATATCATCCCACTGGCTACGCCCACGTTAGGGAACCACTCCATCAGCTCAATGTGAGCCGGAAGCCATCCTGGGTAGAAAAAGGTGTCATCGTCGCAATAGGCGATGATCTCTCCCGGTGCGACTTGAGCAATAAGCTGCAAGGCACCGAGTTTTCCAACATTTTCACTGCTGCTTACCAGGAAGCGGATCACTCCCTGCTCTTGCAGGTCCCGGAGGAAATCTTTGACTTCTCCACAACTGTCATTATCGAACACCAATAAATCGTGGGGCTCTTCCGTATGTTTCACCAGACTAGCCAAGCAGAGCTTCAGGACATCGAAACGTCCACTGAAGTACCCAACGTGATGTGGAATTGAGGTCAACACAGCCAGAGTTACTTTGGCAGGTCGATAATCGCTCACCCGGTTCCGCGCCGGGTTCATCCCTACTCTTCCCATCTCAAGATCCTCGACTCCCGTCTATGGTACGTGAATTATTCGAACTTGCTTCTTCGCTATTCAGTCTACGCCATAAGAAATCCGTCGACTGACGAAGAGTCTGGATCGGGTGTAATAGTCGCTGTATCATCCGCGTCGATCTCCCTGGTCCAAATCGGCTGATACATTCCGTTTCCGCCCAGCGCCTAAGACCTATCTGGATTGGACGATTCCGAAGAAGCGATTTATTGCTCAAGCGCCAGGTCGCATCCGATAGGTTGAATATCGTCTCGCGGCCACCACCTAACTCAATATTACGCAGACTTTCCGGCAGGCGGTAGTGGGGCTGGTTATTCGGAAGGTGGTGGTAATCATGATTCTGATGGACCACGGTAATCGCTTCGCTGGCATCGACGACCGGGACACCGGCTCTCCGTCCCGCGTAGATCATCCAATTATCCCACCCCGCCCTGCCCAGCGCGAAGGCTGGGATGTCTTTAAACAATTCCTTCCGAAAGATGAAGTAATCGCTGCCCATTGGCGGGTGTCTTCGCCCTCGCGAATGTACTTCCTCCATTAATTTCCGCTGCCAATCCTCGCTAAAGACCAATTCCCTCTCGAGATCCAGATCCCATCGTTGTCCAAGGATAAGAAAGTCATTGAACCTGGACGAGATATGTCGAACTGCATCTATGAGATCTTCAAAAAGCAGGATATCAGCGTTCGCATAACAGAGAAAGGGGTGCTGCGACTCACGGCTCGCCACCTGGAATATTGAGGAGATGAGCGGGGTGCCTTCCTCGTTCCGCTCTACATCTCGAAGCACCTTAACCCCGAGTTCATCGCCTACTTCCGACAACCCTGGCTCGTCTCCAATAAGCAGGATTTCAACTTCCTCACCCAGGTGCAGCCAGGAAGCAATTGCGTTTCGCTGTATCCGCGCAATGTGCGGGTCAGAAAATGGTTTAGGCGCGCTGAATATCGTCAGCATCTAAATTTATTCCACAGGTTATATTCGCCGATGAATTCAATCATTTCAGCCAACATCCAGGTGTGACTTATGCTGGACATGTGCGTTGATCTCCGCAAGTTCTGGTTCCTTCTCAAGTAAAGCTAGCACCTCACGCCAGGTGAAATCATCACGCCCACCAAAGCGAGCGTAGATTTCACGGATGAAAGTCAGATCATCTGCGGTATCCACCGTCCAGCGCAATTGACCGTAATCCTTTTCGTTCTGAACATGCAAGATGTGAAAGCGTTCAGGGTTTTCATAGAAATATGGCATGACATGTTCACGCTGGTGTGGCTCATCTGCCTCACGCCAAGCGATTTCCAGTGTTGAGCTGGCACACACCTCTGTATCAAGTCCAATCGGGAATGTCCGATCCCACGGCAAGCGATTGACGGCTAAATCAGCTGGCGGATCAGACACGAGAAATGCATCAACAGTTTGATCAATCAAATCCGGATCGATCACCGGGCAATCCGCCGTGAGCCTGATGATGATCTCCGCTCTATACTCTCGGGCAGCATTTTTGAAGCGGTCG
>JAIWHF010000151.1:0-6014 GCA_048629905.1 Methanosarcinales archaeon | reverse complement strand
AAACTCAAATCGTTGCTCAAATCCACCCGGGCGCGGATTTTTTCACCGCAGCGGCTGCAGCGAGCGTAGATCCAGTAGGAGCGATCGTTACCACCTCCAGGAGAGCTAAAGATATTGGAGAGTTTCTTGAGAAAGCTCATGGTATCTTCCTTTTTATTCTGGCAGGAGTTTTTGAGCTGAGGTTCGATTTTATTTTACCAGAGGGGTGCCTCACGGTAATAGGATAAAAGTGATTTGTTATTCTAACAAGTGAGACGCACCTGCACGGTGCGTCTCACTTTATCGGGTGGCTTGTCCGTGCCGGGGTAGGTGGAGCGCACCTCCCTGGGAATTAATCATTAATTTTCTGATTCCGGAGGTGGGTAGCTATACATAAAACCGTGGTCAAGAACACCATTGTTGGACGAGTTCCAAAGTAGCGGAAGATGGTCTGCCTCTGCGTTTTGGAAGTGTCCAACGAGGTGGCGGAACCTTAAAAGACAGCAATTCAAGCACCGACCAGCGATGGTTGGTCAAAGCGGCAGCGATGGCTGGCGTGCGTTTGACCCAATGGATCTTACGTTCACTCAAGTAAAGGGGCAAACGTAGGCTCTTGTGAAAGGTGCAGAAATTGTACACGCAACCCACCAGGTACATACCTGCCTGCAGGGTAAGTTGTTTGCGGGCTAGGGTGCGAGTGCGCCGGGTGAGCACGTCTAGGCGTTGGCGGAAGGTCGCATTCAGACGTTCGATGTAAGCGGTGTTGATACAGCCACCAGTCTGAGTGAGCTGGAGTAGACCGGCGATCATCTGAGTACAACCCTGCACAACGCGACGAGTGATCTCGAAATGGTTGGCCGAGCGTTTCTTGATGACCTGAACAATGGCAACTTCTTGCCAGGCAATCAATCTTGGACGTCCAACCTTACCGGTATGCAGCGGAGTGCGGAAAGCATTTTGGAAGGCCCGTACATAACTGGCCCAACCATCTACAGCCAGTAACAGCTTGCGGCACAAAGCCATTGAGCGGATCTGTACCGCCAGTTGTTCAGCCAGGTGAAAGTCGCGTTTGAGGCTCACCGCTCCGCCCAACCATAAACGAGTGGCAACCTGCAAGGCAGAGCCCATCCAATACCAACCACTTTGCGTTTTGACCTTGATCTCATCCGCTTGCACCTGTTGTAAATCCATCTGGTGTTGCTGCCAAAGAGATTGCCGACCGCCATATTAAAAGCGCCCAGACGGACGGCCTCCACCAGCTCGTCAAGCTGATCGGGGTTGTCGAGGACAAACATAATCATATACATGCGCTTATCTTCTCCTGTTGAACATCATTGGCTTAATCCATCCGTTACAGGATGGTCATGAGATTCATCGTGATTTAATCATCCCGGCCCCGACTGCCAATTCTTGTATTTCTTGGGTGATGAGATGCCTGCGAGCCATTTGCACCTCCATCGTCAATTCGGCGCTTAGTCGCTTGATATTCGCTTCAGCTTCCTCCATCAATTGATAGCGCGCCGAGTGCTCGGCGACGGACGAATTCAACAGGCTTTCGTACAGCACGCTGGCCAATAACTGTTCGATGATACGAGCAACCAAGCCTCGAGACTCAGTCTCAATAATCGGAGGCGGCCAGGGCTCATCTGACCAGGTCTGTCCCACGAGTTCAATTTGCAGGGGAAGCAGACGTGCAACTGACGGCATATCGCGTCCAGCGTTCAGATGGACATTGTAGAGCACATCAACCGCGTCCAGATTTCCTCGTTCGTAAGTAGACAACCAGTAACGGACCAGGTCGAATGCCAGGCGGTATGGGGGAGGCGAAGTTGCCGAGAGAGCGCTCGACCAGCTTATGGGATGCTGACGACGTTCGAGGATGCGCACGACGCGAGACCCCAACGCCCAAAGTTCGACCCGGACTCCATTTAATTCCTGTCGGGCAAGGTATTGATCGGCGAACTCAGCAATCGCCGCGTTGAACCGGCCACACAGCCCGCGCTCACTCCCGATGACAAGCGCGACGACGGATGAGGAGGTAGCTGTTGTTCTGCCTTGAACAAGCCGGTTGGTCAGGATGTGCAGCGCTAGATACGGTAAAAGCCCCGCTATGTGTTCGCGATAGCGCGTTACAATCGTTTTGCGATTCAACGCGGCATGCCAGCTTCCCAGCGAGATTGTGCGCAGTGCTCCCAGCAAAGGCTCAACGCCGCAGATGTTATCGAGTCGCGCCTGGGTTCGTTCGAGATTATCTGCCATAAGTGATTGATCATGGTGTTTTGTCCGGATACTGTTCGTACAAAACACCATTCCCGGTTATTAGTATTTCTCGAAGCCTTCCAAGTTCCAGATGAAGACAATAGCCCAACCGACATCTGCGGTCACGGGTTCTGCATTCAGACCAGAGCCATATTCAGTATTTCCAGCCTCGATCTTGATCTTAATTCGGCAACACTCTCGGATAATGCCCAGGACTGCTTCCAGTTCTTGCGCCTCGGTGGCGATATATAACGTCCATTGCGATTGGCGCAACATGCCGCCCCGGCTTTCTGTATATGTTACCGGATGGCCGGCATCCACTAAGGCGTCCACAACGCGTTCCGCCTGGTCACGGGGCACTACAGCCATCACCATCTTTTTCATTATCTGTCTATCCCTCCAAGCCACGCGGAGCGAACTTCTCCCACCGTGTCTGCAAACGCCGAGCGAATGGTTTCGGTCAGTTTTCCGTGACGGTTGATTTCATGGACGATGTTTGAGTGATTGGTCTCAAAGTGCCGGATCAATTTGCTTTCAAACGCTGTCATATCTTCGACCTCGAGATCGTCCATGTGCCCCTCGGTGACAGCGAAAAGGATCAAGACCTGCAAGGCCAGGGAGAGAGGTTGGTGAACAGGTTGCGTGAGCGCGGCCTGCAGACGCCTGCCGCGTTCGATTTGTCGTTGGGTGGTCTCATCCAGCTCGGTGCCGAAACGGGCAAAGCGGCTTACTTCTTCAAACTGCGCCAATTCCAAGCGCAGTTTCCCGGCCACAGCGCGCATAGCTGAGGTCTGGGCTGCTCCTCCGACACGCGAGACTGAACGGCCCACGTCCACCGCCGGCTTGACACCGCGATTGAAGGCGTCTACATCAAGCACGATCTGTCCGTCGGTTATGGAAATCAAATTCGTCGGGATGTAGGATGTCAGGTTGCCTCTCTGTATCTCAACAATGGGCAATGCCGTCAGAGATCCGCCCCCCTCAGCTTCGTTCAGTTTGGCGGCGCGTTCCAGCAAACGCGCATGCAAATAAAAGATATCTCCAGGATAGGCTTCGCGTCCCGGCGGCCGGCGGAGCAGGAGGCTCAGCTCTCGGTATGCCTTGGCGTGTTTGCTCAAATCGTCATATACGATCAGTACATCCCGCCCCATTTTCATCAGATATTCAGCCATCGTACAACCGGCGTACGGGGCCAGATAGCGCAGAGCCGGAGGATCATCCGGGCTGGAGAGCATCACAGTGGTGTATTCCAGAGCGCCAGCCATGCGCAGTGTTTCGATGACGGCCAGCGTGGTTGATTTTTTCTGGCCGATGGCGACATAGACACAGCTCACGTTGCTTTCATGCTGGTTGAGAATTGCATCCACCGCCATGGAGGTCTTGCCTGTTTGTCGATCTCCAATGATCAATTCACGCTGTCCACGCCCGATGGGCAGGAGACCGTCCACAATCTTCAATCCAGTATGCAAGGGCTGATTCACGGGGGAGCGGTCAATGATACCAGGTGCATCTTGCTCCAGGTGGTGAAAAGCAGTCGCCTCGATGGGGATTGAGCTGTCGAGCGGCTTTCCGAGCGGATTGACGACGCGCCCTAAGAGTTTGGGGCCTACAGGGACACGAATCCGTTCCCCGGAAGCAGTGACAAGGTCGCCACCGCGGATGCCCTCATCAGGACCTAGCAATATCACGTCGAGGAGATCATGATCCAGGTTGAGCACCAGGCCTTGAACCCCGGCGGGAAAGGTCACCAGTTCGTCGGTGTGTACGGGCTGTAGTCCCGAAAGGGTCGCCACCCCGCTGCCTACGTACTGCACCGTGCCCACATCCCGGAAGTGGACGCGACTAACGAACTGAGCGGATTCTTCACGTAGCGACTCGATCAATTGAGCCACTGCCGGAGCGAAGGGGTCCATCGACGGCGTCCGCTGGCGGAGACGTTTCACCCAATCCTGTCCTGAAAGTTGAGACCCTTCCCCCCACTCAGCTTGCTGGCGAAACGTCTCAAGCAGAGCGGAGGATGGTGAGTGCTGATTTATTCCTTTACCCATCAGAGACACGTTCCTCCAATGCATTGGCGACAACTTCGCGCAGCTCTGCCAATTGGGCGCTAATAGAATTTTCGATAATCACGTCTCCCAAGCGGACGCGCAAACCAGCAGCCAAAGCCGGATCCGTTTTCAATTCCAGGTGGACGCCGCGATCTGCTAGCGCGCTTAAGGTGCGTATCAGTAATTTTTGCTGATCCGGAGAGAGCGGCTGGGCGGACGTGACATCCACCACCGTGGGGGTTCGTCTGCCCAGCGAACGCCTGATTGATTCTACCCGTCGCACTTCATCGCTGCGGCCCAACTCCCAGATGCGATCGTTGAGTTGTTGGACAAACGTATCATGGAGCTCCTGCGGCGCAGCCTGGCCGATGAGCTGCGCGCTGGTTTCCATGACGGCGTTAAGTAGGTCATCCTGGAACTCAGCCAGCGCTCGCTGGCGCATCTGCAAGGATTCAGCCTGCGCCCCGTTCAAAATGCGTTCGGCTTCTATTTCCACTGACTGCAGAATATTCCTCCGTTCCTCCTCGAGTTTCTTCTGCGCTCGCGCAATGATGTCAGCGATATCCTCTTCAACGTTTGCCAGACGCGTTTCCCATTCTTCGCGCAGGCGAGCGGCTTCACGATTGCTCTCGTCGATCTCCTGGAGCAAACGCGCTTTCTCATCCGCGCGTATCTGTACCTTGAGCATCACAGGCTTAAAGAGAAAATGGTAGAGAAGAACGCTCAAGATCAAGAAATTGGCGATCTCGAAGATGATCGTAGGGATATCAAGCTCAAGCATATTCCATCCTCTAGAAGAAACGATCGATCAGGGGGTTCGCGAAGAGCAAGATCAGAATGACCAGCAACACATAAATCGCCGTCGATTCCAACAGCGCCATGGCGATGAGCAATGTGGTGCGCAAATCTTGGGCAGCGTCAGGCTGACGGGCGATCCCATCCAGCGCCTTGAACGCCGCTAACCCTTCGGCAAATGCGGGTACGGCCGTGCCTATCGCTATTCCCAGGCCTGCCACAATGATTGTGACCAAGGTGACTTGGGTTGCAGGATCCATGTTTTCCATAAGTTACTCCTTTCGTTTTTCTTTTGCTTCTTCCTTATTGGGTTCGATGACTTCAAGCCCGGAGGCGATATAGACGGCTGCCAGGGCAGTGAAAATATAGGCCTGTAGGATTCCTGTAAATATACCGAACGCAATCAAGGGCAACGGTACGAACAACGGCGCGAGGGCGAAAATGATCGCCACAATCAACACGGCGCCGAGAGTGTTCCCAAAAAGACGCAGCGCGAGTGAGAGGGTGCGGCTTAATTGCCCTATCAATTCGAGGGGGAGCAGGAATATCGGGGAGGCTAGGTCTCTCAGATAACCGGAGAAACCTTTATTACGTATACCGAAGAAATGGACGGAGAGGAAAACAACCAACGCCAAGGCTAGCGTCGAGTTAATGTCACTGGTAGGGGAACGCAAAAAGGGTACAATCCCGATGATGTTGGAAACCGCGATGAAGATCGCCAATGCGCCAAGCAAAGGCAGGTAAGGTGCAGCCGGGCGTCCCATGAGGTCTGAGATCAAATCAGTCAAGAAATCCACCAGAATTTCCAGCATCACAGGTTGGCGGCGGCCTATTAGGATGGCAATTAATGTGATCAGACCCATCACCACCCAGGTGGAGACAACCGTATCGCTCACCGGGATGTTGAACAATGTGAAGACCACCTTTGGAGCA
>JAIWHF010000150.1:0-6041 GCA_048629905.1 Methanosarcinales archaeon | reverse complement strand
CTACCTGCGCATGAGCGGCTATAACGTCATGTTCCCAATCGGGTTCGACGCCTTCGGGCTCCCGGCGGAGAATGCGGCGATTGCCCGCGACATCCACCCCAAAGAATGGACCTATAAGAACATCGAGAATATGCGCCGGCAATTGCGCACGATGGGCGCGGTGTGGGATTGGTCGCGCGAGGCGATTTCCGCCGATCCGGAATACTACCATTGGACTCAGTGGTTCTTCCTGAAGATGTTTGCGAACGACCTGACCTACAAAAAGATGTCGCCGGTTGATTGGTGCCCACAATGCAATACAACCCTGGCGCGCGAACAGGTGGTTGGAGAGAAACGCGTCTGCGAGCGCTGTGAGACAGCGGTGATCAAGAAAGATCTCAACCAGTGGTTCTTCCGCATCACGAACTATGCCGAGGAGCTGCTTGATTTCTCCATCCTGGATTGGCCCGAGGCGGTCAAGCTGCTCCAGACAAACTGGATCGGGCGCAGCGAGGGTGCAAGCGTCGTTTTCAAGACCGAAGATGGCGATCCGATAGAGGTCTTTACGACCCGACCGGATACGCTATGGGGGGCGACTTTCATGGTCCTGGCGCCCGAACACCCGTTGGTCGACAAGCTCACCACCCCCGAACAGCACGAAGGTGTCCATGAATACATCACTGAAGCCGTGCGTCAGACCGATATCGAACGCGAGGCGCTGGATAAGGAGAAGACGGGAGTCTTCACCGGTGGTTACGCCATCAATCCTGTAAACGACGAGCGCATCCCGGTATGGATCGCCGATTACGTGCTTATGACCTACGGGACAGGCGCGATCATGGCTGTGCCGGCCCATGACCAACGAGACTTCGAGTTCGCCCGCACGTTCAACTTAGAAATTCGACCGGTGATACTGCCGGATGGTATTGAATCGCTGGATGGCGAGACGATGACTGAAGCGATTCCAGCATACGGCACGATGATCAACTCCGGTCCGTTGACGGGGACTCCAGGAGAAGAATCTTTTAACAGAGCGAACACGTATTTAGAGGAGAAAGGCACCGGAAAATTCGCCATCAACTATCGCCTGCATGACTGGCTGATCTCACGCCAGCGATATTGGGGTGCGCCGATACCGATGGTCATCTGTACAAAGTGCGGCATCGTCCCGGTTCCAGAGGACCAACTGCCGGTGGTGCTCCCGGATGACATCGAGTGGCGGCCGACGGGAGAAAGCCCGTTGAAATTCCACCCCACATGGAAAAACACGACTTGTCCCGATTGTGGCGGCCCCGCGGAACGCGAGACGGATACGATGGACACTTTTATGTGTTCATCCTGGTACCATCTGCGCTATCTAAGCCCGGATTATGATAAGGGACCTTTTGATCAGAAAGAGTATGACTACTGGATGCCCGTCGACTCATACACGGGCGGCATGGAACACGCCACGATGCATCTGATTTACACGCGCTTCTTCCATAAGGCATTCCGGGATATTGGCATCATGGAGGGGCATGAACCCATGCTCCAACAACGCAATCAGGGCCAGATCCTGGGACCCGACGGTCAGCGCATGAGCAAATCGCGCGGTAACGTCGTCGATCCGGATGAGCAAGTGCAGAAGTACGGCGCTGACGCTGTGCGGGCGTATTTGATGTTCGGTTACCGCTGGTCGGAAGGAGGCCCCTGGAATCCAGACAATATCCAGGGTGTCATTCGCTGGTTAAACCGGACCTGGACGGTAGTGCTAGACACCGCGAACGCTAAAGGGGGGAAATCCGACCCAGAGGCGGAACGGGCGTTACAGCGAAAAATGCACCAGACGATTAAACAGGTCTCGCACGATATCGAGAATTTCGAATTCAACACCGTGATCTCAGCGCTCATGGAACTGACGAATGAATTGAGCGCTTCCCGGGATGCAGGATTGGCAGGGACACCTGCGTTTAAGAAGGCGGTGGAGACCCTGTTGCTGCTTATGGCACCACCTACTCCGCACATCGCCGAGGAACTGTGGGCGCGACTGGGCAAACCATACTCGATCCACAATCAGCCCTGGCCTGAATTTGATCCAGAACTGGCGAAGGAAGAACAGATAACCCTGATCGTCCAGGTGAATGGAAAGGTGCGCGATAGGATCATGGTTGATGCAGGGATCAGCGAAGAAGATGCCAGGACCGCGGCGCTGGCCAGCGAAGCAGCACAGCGCTTCATGGAAGGGAAGGAACCCAAGGAAGTGATCATCGTTCCCGGTCGTCTGGTGAATATCGTCGTCTAACCGCCGCGAAAAGACGGGCGCTTCGTTAAACAAAGTACTACATCGAATCGAAGCCGCTTGAAATGGCTAATGTCTTGAGAATAAGTCTGGGGCGCTATTGCGCCTCAGACTTTTTTGACCGAGGCTGTATTGAAGCGTACAATCTCGAGAGACCCAATGATTTACTGATGGAGGCTGAAGATGTCGTCACGCAAGCGTGAAGTTGTTGTCGCCGAAGGAGCGCCGAAGGCCATTGGTCCGTACTCGGTCGCCATCCGGACGGAGAGTTTAGTATTCGCCTCCGGTTCGCTCGGTGTGGACCCTGCAACCGGTGAATTTGCTGCGGGTGGTGTTGAAGGTCAGACGCGCCAGGCGTTGAAGAATCTCGCTGAGGTACTAAAAGCTGGCGGTTCATCGCTCGAACAAGTCGTAAAGACAACAGTATTCTTGCAGGATATGGCCGAGTTTACGTTGATGAACGCGGTATACGCGGAGTTCTTCCCGCTTGAAGCGCCAGCCCGTTCAACCGTAGAGGTTGCGGCGCTGCCGAAAGGGGCAGCCGTTGAGATCGAAGCAATCGCGCTGGGTGACTAGAAAGAAGTAGGTTTGGACGAATTAGAATCCTGCAGGGCCGGGTGCTGACGAAGAGTTCTCCATGCCCGGTTGGCCGGGTACAGCACTAAGAAAAATTTCCGCTTTGCTGCATGTTTCGCGTCAATAATGAGCAGCGGCGGATCCTGATGGATGCATCGGAGAGGGCACAATGACGGGCGAACTCATTCTCGTTGTCGATGACGAGGCGAATATCCTCGACCTCACCCGGCTCTACCTGGAGCGGGATGGTTATCGCGTTGAGGATGCTATGGATGGGCAGCAAGCTCTGGAGAAAATCGATTCGTTTGAGCCAGCGCTCGTAATTTTAGATATCATGTTGCCCGAAGTCGATGGCTTCGAGGTCTGCCGGCGTGTCCGCGCCGAGAGCGATGTTCCCATTATTATGCTGACCGCCCGCGATGATGACGTCGATAAAATCGTCGGGCTGGAGTTGGGCGCAGACGACTACGTGACCAAGCCCTTCAATCCCCGTGAGTTGGTTGCCCGGGTGAAAGCCATCCTGCGGAGAGCGGAGCGTGCACCGCGGCGGGATGACAGCCCAATTCACGTTGGCGACCTGACGATCGACCCGGCGCGCCGGGAGGTCAGTGTAGCCGGTCAGGTGGTTGAAACGAGGACGAAAGAATTCGATTTACTGCTCACTCTGGTGGAGCATAAGGGGATCGTTTTGAGCCGTGAACAGCTGTTGAACCTGGTTTGGGGCTACGATTTCTATGGTCAGACACGCACCGTAGATGTCCATGTTGCCCACTTGCGAAAGCGCATCGCGGCAAGCAACCAGGTTCGGATCGATACAGTGACAGGCGTAGGCTATAAACTCGTAAATTGAGGTTTCCGTGTTCCGTTCGCTGCAATCCCGATTGTTCTTGACCTATCTCCTGGTTGCAGGGCTGGTTCTGCTCTTCATCGCTGTCAGCCTGTTGTTCTTCTTGTTAAGAAGCCCATCCGGAGATCAACGTGTGTATCTCAGCCTGGAACGGAGTCTTCCAACAATCGCCCGTGGACAGGGGAGGCTTCTCCTGGAGTTAGAGGGAGAGGAGCTAAACTCGACGATCGAGCGAATGGACCAGATGTCGGGTGCGCGCGTCATTATCATCAATCCACAAGGCGAAGTGCTGGCCGATAGTCGTCCAATGGAGAGTCCGGTTCCAGAGGAAGTACTCCAGCAGAGCGGAACAGGTCAAGAGATCGTTCGCGGACGTTTCGGCAAAGCGGGTGAAGGGATCTGGCTGTACATCTCCCAATCGTTGGTCCAACACTTCCGGATCATCCTCGCCTCACCGCGCCCTACATTGATGAACCTACGTCTATGGTGGGATAGTGTCTTGCGCCCCATCCTTCAGGCTGCAGGGATTGCATTGCTCCTCTCGATCTTCCTGTCATGGCTGATGTCGCGTTGGGTTGCTGCACCTTTGGACCGGATGGCTGAAGTCTCCCGGGCTGTGGCGGCGGGTGATTACGATCAACGCTTACAGCCGGGTGGCCCAGAGGAAGTGCGGGGTCTCGCGCTCACTTTCAATGAAATGGTCACGCGCGTTCAGGCAGGGCGGAAAGCGCAGCGCGATTTTGTCGCCAATGTCTCCCACGAACTTAAAACACCGCTGACCTCTATTCAGGGCTTCGCTCAAGCGATCCTTGACGGCACCGCGCAAGACGAGGAATCGCAGCAACACGCGGCGCAGGTTGTCTATGACGAAGCTCAACGATTGCACCGGCTAGTGGAAGACCTGCTTGAACTGGCGCGCATGGACGCTGGGCAGATCGATTTTCACCAGGATCGGGTCGATATCATGGCCCTTCTTTCAGCCGTTGTTGAACGCCTGAGTGTGAAAGCCGCCGAGGCGGGAGTGGATGTCATCAATAAGGTCGGTCAACTTCCTGTCTTGATCGGTGATGGCGATCGCCTGGCGCAGGTTTTCATGAACTTAATCGACAATGCTATTAAACACACCCCTGAAGGCGGGCAGGTGTCCCTGTGGGGGGAGTATGCGGAGGGGTGGATTTCGATCCATGTTGAGGACACCGGACCTGGCATCCCGGAGGAAGAACTCTCACGCATCTTCGAGCGCTTTTATCAATTGGATAAAGCTCGCCCGGGGGGTATGGATCGAGGCGTGGGTCTTGGCCTGGCTATCACCCGGGAGATTGTGCGCAGTCACCAGGGACGGCTGGTCGCACAGAGCGAACCAGGGCGGGGCAGCCGCTTTACGGTTCAGCTGCCAGTCGTCCGCGCCGATGACACCACGCTGGCCGTAGACCGGGGGTAGTCCGCTACGACACCAAATAATAGGGGCCGACACTTGGGTCGGCCCCTACTCTATCCGATTTCAAGATCTGTAAGGGCGAGCCGGCGGCTCGCCCTTACCGATAACCTATCGCCAGCACGAGAAGAAACATTCAAGCAGTACCACCGTTTGGTCAGGCAGGGCATGTTTTTCCGATATAATGCTGGAAATTCTGCGTCTGGAGGGGATGGATGGCTTCGAACAGCAGTTCAAATGTAAAGTGGTTTGTCATTGCCCTGGTTGTCATCATGGCGGCGTGTCTGACTTGTTCAGTGGTGACATTCCTGGTTATCAGTTGGAGTGTGGAAACGGTAGAACAGATTGGAATACAAGAGTATATCCCCGAGGATCGTGAACCGACACGTATGCCTCTGATCTCCCCGTCAGAGGAGCCTGAGAATATCGATCTCTCATTTTTAACTCTCGAGCAGCTGGCATCTACGATCGTGCCCATCAATGAGCCTATCGAACTTGCTGAGCGCCTGCGCGGGCTGAAGGATGTCCCCCGGATCCTGGCTGAAAGTGCCATGCCCATTCCAGCCGGAACCGTCGATACTTTCTGGGTAAGCAATGTCGACACGATCGAAAACTTCGAAATTCAAGCCGAGATGGTGTATGCAACCGATCACGTGTATTTCTGGGTGGAACAGGGTGTGGACTTTGATCCAGATGACGTAAAAGCCCTGGTGGATGACTTCGAGGAGGGTGCCTATCCTACGAACAGGTCCTTCTTTGGCAGTGAGTGGTCGCCCGGAGTCGATGGCGATGTGCATCTCTATATTCTTTACGCGACAAACCTCGGTGACACTGTGGCGGGTTATTATTCATCAGCCGACGAACTATCCCCGCTTGCGCACCAGTACTCCAATGGGCATGAGATGTTCTACTTGAGCGCGGACAAT
>JAIWHF010000149.1:0-6055 GCA_048629905.1 Methanosarcinales archaeon | reverse complement strand
GACACACAAAGCTTCCACTCGTGGGAGATGTAAGAGTAGCGGTATACTCATTTTGTCATGTCGGAACAAAGAATCAATAAACTCCTGGCAATCGCCATTTATCCATTGTTTCACTTCGTAGTTGAATCCAGACTTTAAGAACGTCAATGAGATTCTGCAAGAAGTCGACTCTTAGTTTTAATTCTCCTCATTTGGGTGCAAATAAGGTTCAAGAATCGTGCATTTCAGCTTACAATAAACGGTATTACAGGAGGTTATCTTCATGAGCCATGAAATTTTCAATATTATCTCTTCACACTTCACAATCGCTCTTCACCCACCAGCCGGATTCAAAGCTTACCTCGACCCTGGATCAGGCAGTTATTTACTTCAGCTTCTCATCGCCGGATTGCTCGGAAGTTTTTTTGTGATTCGAGCGTATTGGGAGAAAATTACTGGTTTCTTTACTCGTAGATCCAACCAAGAGGAAGAACCAAAGAAAGACCAGGACGTCAACGCAGATGGGGGATGACCTGCGTCATCCAGCATCATTCAGAGATCCAAGCGGTTTCTTGTTCTCAAAAAACAACACCCTTTACCGTCAGGTAAACAAATGCTATCAAGAGCATTATGATGCATTGATCGAATCGGGGTTATATGAAACGCTCGTCAATCAGGGTTTACTAATCTCTCACGAAGAAGTTCACGCTGAGCCGATTGAACCTGAAATCGCATACAAAGTCATCCAACCCGAGATGATACATTTTATTTCCTACCCTTATGAGTGGTGCTTCAGTCAGATAAGAGACGCCGCCCTCACAATGCTGGCCATACAGAAGGTTGCTTTTCAACATGGGATGACCCTCAAGGACGCCAGTGGTTACAATATTCAATTCAATAAAGGCCGCCCAATTTTAATAGACACGCTCTCCTTTGAAATCTACAAGGAAGGCGAGCCCTGGGTGGCATACCGCCAATTTTGTCAGCACTTCCTTGCCCCTCTCGCTCTCATGTCCTACGTCGATGTACGCCTGAGCCAATTGCTGCGAGTCTACATTGACGGCATTCCGTTAGATCTCACCAGCCGCCTACTTCCGATAAAATCAAAATTGAATTTCAACCTCCTCTCACACATACATCTTCACGCTTCAAGTCAAAGACATTTCGCCGGCAAAGAAATCGACAAGTCTTCCATTACTAGAAAAATGAGCCGCAACGCTTTCCAAGGATTGATCGATAGCCTCGAGTCAGGTGTGGAAAAACTTCACTGGAAACCCGCCGACACAGAATGGGGGGAGTATTACGAGGATTCGCATAACTACACACCCGCTGCCTTAGAGCATAAACAGCTGGTAATCGAACGATTTCTCGACCGAATAAAACCTGCAGTCCTCTGGGATTTGGGTGCCAACACGGGGATGTTTAGCCGGCTTGCAAGCCAGCGAGATATCCCTACGACTTCTTTCGACATCGATCCTGCCGCAGTGGAGATCAATTACCTGACAGGCAAAGAGAAGGGAGATGTTAACTTACTCCCTTTGCAAATCGACTTGACGAATCCAAGTTCAGGAATCGGATGGCAGAATCAGGAACGCGCATCGCTTCTAGAACGAGGTCCCGTCGATGCAGTGCTTGCATTAGCTCTCATCCACCACCTTGCGATTGCAAATAATGTCCCCCTTGAAAAGATAGGTGTCTTTTTCCAGAGTCTTTGCCGCTGGCTGATCATTGAATTAGTTCCAAAAAGTGACTCTCAGGTGAAGCGACTTCTTTCAACTCGCGAGGATATCTTCACGGATTACACACAGGAAGGATTCGAAAAAATCTTTAGCCTCTACTTTGAGACTCTTGAAGTAGTACAGATCAAGGAATCGGAGCGGGTTCTCTACTTGCTGGAAAATAAAGCCCGCAATTTCTCGTAGAGCGCGAACCATCCCTGCATGAAATAAATTAAGTGAAAATTGCTCTCCTGCACATGCCACGCAGCGGGTGTTGTATACTAGTCCGGTGACTTCTTGGGAACTGCAGCGCAATTGGGAGATCGTCCGCTACCTGGTTTACTACCTTGTAGAGGATCTGGTATCCCCCGACCAAATCTCCGGCAAAGACATCGTCGATTTCAGCAGCGGATTAGGGGACCTGAGCGAGTACATCTATTCACATAACCCAAAATCGTTGATCGCCACCTCGCCCGACGACGTCCCCTCGCCTGTCAACCTGACCGGAAAACCCGGCTTCCGCTTCATCCCCAATCTACACGCCCGCATGATCAGCGAGGCGCTGGCGCCCAACTCGGCTGACCTATTCGTCGCCCGGATGGTTTTTCAATTCCCAACCGAAGAGGGCGATTGCATCGACGTCGACGGCATGCTGGCTCAGATCTTTTCGATCCTGCGTCCCGGCGGGCGCTTGATCATCTGCAGCCACGAATTCACCCAACTTGACGACCACCCCGAAGACTGGGACCTGCCGCTGGAACGCTACATGGAAAACCTTCCGGCAGAGCACACAGGACGCCATGCTGCCCGCATCCAGGGTTTGATCGAGTTGATCGAGGCGATTGGCCTGCCGCCGCGCGAGGGTGTCCATGGACAGACCGGATTTGGTCTTAAAGCACTGATGGCTGTCGACTCATTCGTCCAGGCTGGTTTTAAAATCGAATCGGCCGCTGAGATTGAGGATTTCACCTTCCCGGTCGGCATCAGCCAAGACATTGCCACCCGGAAAGATTATTACCGCGAATTGGGCCGCCGGGTTTTTACCATCAAACAAGCCCGCATCCATTCCCCCGCTTTTGCCGATAAATACACACGGCCGGCCGTGCTTAAAAACATCCTGCAGGAGCTCAACCAACTGCACCCCTTTGTTACTGTGCCGATATTCAAGATCCAGGCTGTGAAAGAATAAATTACAGGCGCAGCCTGCGTGTAGATGTCTCCAATTAAACCTCCCGCAGGTTTCGAACCTGCGGGAGGTTGATTAGGCCGATACACGGATCGGACCCCACACGAATTTTTTTATAAGAGGCTGTCCAATGCTGTTTTTAGGGCAGCTCCTTTCACTTCTCTGCCTCAGATATAGAGCTTGTCCTTATCAACGTCCTCGCGCAGGATTCTTAGCTCCTCATCTGTCGGGGGCGGATACTCTTCGATCTCATCCGCCATAAGAAGCTCAAACCCGGTGTTCTCGATAACATCATCGATTGTTACCCCCGGTTGGGTTGCGAGCAGCATCATGCGTTTGCTGTCGGGGTGATAACCCAGGACAGCCAGCGTTGTGACCACTCGATAGGGACCCGTATCCACGGGCAATCCTGCAGCTTCGCGCGCACCGGGTCCGGAGAGATAGCCCGGCGTGGTGATGAAATCCACTTTGGCCACGAACCTGCGCTGGTCATGAGGCATGATGGCGATCGTCCGCCAGCAGTGCGAGCCGACATCGTTTCCACCACCGCTGCCCGGCAGTCTCACTTTTGGATGGTCATGGTCGCCGATCACGGTGCTATTGAGGTTCCCATAAGGGTCAATTTGTGCACCACCGAGAAAACCGTATTCAATGAACCCCCTCTGCGCAGTTTCCACCATATCTGCGAGTCCCGTTGCCGCTACAGCCCTATGAAACGTCCGGCGCTCACCAACCGCAAGGGGAAGATCATCTAATATCGCGCCCACACCACCGAATTCAAAGACGGCAACCAGATTGGGCGCGTGCATCTTCTGCGCTAACGAAGCCGCCAGCATGGGAATCCCCGTCCCTATGAACGCCGTTGTGTTATCCGGCACCAGCCGCGAAGCGGTGCAAATTAAAAGTTCCGTTGGATTGTATCCATTCTCCGCCATCATGACCTCCCCGGTACCATCGCCTGAAGTTGCTCCAGCCGGTCTTTGCCAATCAACTCCAAATACTCCTGATGATCTTTGACGCCATGAATGTACTTCGCTAGATACTCGTCGGCGCCATCCTCAGTTTTCGACGCCTCGACCCATTCTTTAATCTGGGGTTCATCGCGTTCATACGCATAGCACATCTCGCCCGGATGGGAACCAAAGGGCGCTTCGACAACTGCATCAACAAGGAAATAAGGGATGACCGTTTTGTCGGGATTACTACGAATCTCGTCGTTTGAGATGATTTCTTCCGCGCTGACAATCAAGCGCTTTGAAGCCCGCGCCATCTCTGCAGCAAAACCACTAATGCCATCGATCTGGGCATTCCCATACATATCTGCCCGGTGGACATGGATCAAGCCCACATCCAGAATAAGCGCTGGAATGAGGCAGATTGGTTCACCCGTAAAAGGGCATTCCACCGCTTTTGCAGCGCTGTATTTAAAAGTGTCCGTTCCCAGCATGGAACGTATCGGGAGAAAAGGCACTCCCATCGCCGCCGCTTTAAACCGCCCTGCAATTGCTCCATTGCTCCACTCGACACAGGTTTCGACCCGCCCGCTCTCTACTTCACGCCGCAAGACACTTGAGACCCCATAGACCTCCAGAGCAATGTAGGTGATATCCAAAGCCTTCACCAGCTTTGCAGCCAGAAGTGTATCGAGCTCAGTCACACCCTGCCCGGCCATGCGCAGGTCTTTCACGCCCTGGCGAACGATCTCGTTAACCAGAGACATGGGACAGCGGACCGTGCCATACAGCTCTGTGCCGACATAATCGCCGTCATGAATAAAGCGTTCAACCGCCTCAGCTTCACTCATCCGCTTATCAATCAATTGCTTCGGCTTACTGTGATTCGATTTTCGGAAAGCATCAAGATCGACTGGTTGAATTAGCTTCCCGATCCCTTCGTCGAGCACTTTCATATGCAGCTCCCTATCTAAAGTTTGTCAATTTTCTCTGAGGTGGGCCCGGCCGGCTTGCGTGGTTCGCCGCTGGAGTACCCATGATAAAATATCCGCGGGATTCAATAAACGTAAGTCACAATCCCCTTTTAATCTCCCATCGTGAGGTTCGCATCTCTTCTATAGATCAAGTTAACACCCATTGTAGATCAAAGAGAGAATACGCTCAACCTGAGACGGCTCAAAGTGGACGTGCGATCCTGATGAGGTAAGCATAGCCTTCATCAGCGAAGCTGGTTAATAGAAAAGCGCACACCGAAGTGTGCACGACCACAGGCGCGGAGAGAGCTATCAATACATCGCCTTACTGCAAAAAGTTGTGCGGGTTTACCTTGCCGTAGTCATCGTGCATGATCTCGAAATGCAAGTGAGATCCTGTCGAATTGCCGGTTGAGCCCATCGCGCCGATCACGTCTCCCTGATAGACGGATTGCCCACAAACCACATTAACTGCGCTGAGGTGAGCATACAGCGTTTGCCACCCATTGCCGTGATCCAGGACGATCACGTAGCCGTATCCCCAGTCATTCCAACCCGCATAGACCACAACGCCCGAATCCGAAGCGAAGATGGCATGCCCGGTGCTGCCGGCGAGATCGATCGCCGGATGAATGGAGCTGTAATCGAAGCCGGAGACATAGTGCAATGGCGTTGGAAATATGAATATCCCGCTGCCGACAACACCATCATAGATCGAGCCGCATGCGCCTGGTCCAAGGACCCTTGCCACCGCGGGATTGCTGCGCGAGATGCGTGGCGCGCTCCAGGAGACCAGGGAGCGTTGACCGCCGGGGACAATCAACACCCTTCCCGCTTCGATATCTGGATTCTCTGGGTCCATATTTGGGTCAATTTGATTTGTCGGCCACTGGATAATCTCACTGGGCTCGACACCAAAGAACCGTGCAACCCCAGTTAAACTCTCACCTTCACTCCAAGGATGCAATGCCCCGTCCACTGGTGATATTCTAAGCTCCTGCCCGGGTTTGAGCCGGTGGGGATCGTCCTGGAGCACGACAAAGTTACCCCATAAGATCGTTTCAGGCTTCAGGCTGAATTTGTCCGCGATCCCGAAGATGCTGTCCCCTTCCTCCACCTGGTAGGTAATCACTTCAAGCCGTGGACGTTCGGGGAATACCGTATGGATGTCCGTTGAGCGCCCAACACCTGCAAGTTGAGTTGAGCCGCCTGCGTACGGAGGAAGGTCGGCAATCCCGAGCCTTA
>JAIWHF010000148.1:0-6165 GCA_048629905.1 Methanosarcinales archaeon | reverse complement strand
AAGACGGATGTGCGCTGGGTAACGCTCACCGGCGAAGATGGCTGCGCCGGCGAGTGCCGGCGGGAGGGCGATGGCCCGCCTGAAGCGATTCGGCCTGGCGTTGCCTGTCCCACTTCAAGAGTGGGCCTTTCGCGGGCCACTGCGCCACGCCGTGTCCAGAATTGAGTCAAGCGCGCGTCTGCGCGGGATCGACTGGGAGGGTACCCGGGCCTTTTCAGAGGAGGTGAACACGCTGCCTGCCATCTGGCTCAATGTTCGGGGGCGCGACCCACAGGGAGTTGTATCGTCCGGTGCGGAGTATGAGCGTCTGCTTGCGGAGATTCTGACCCGCGTGACGGGTTGGCGAGACAGATCTACGGGCCAAAAGGTCATTTCTCGCGCCTGGCCGAGAGAAGAGCTCTATCGGGGAGTCGCGGTCGAGTTGGCGCCTGACATCGTGCTCGAGCCCGCCCTGGACCGTGGCTACAGCTATACCTTTCTGTCGAGTGGCGGCCGGCCCGGCCCGGCCCCCACCGAAGAAGCGCGCCAGCAGATCGTCGATGCCGGCGAAAGAGGAGAACAGATCGCCTATGTCGAACTGGCCACCGCCACCGCCTCTCTGTCTCCTGTAACAGGACGCACAGCCTTTCTTCTTGGCGGGCTCATTGGGCTGTTAGGCCTCGTGTTCGTCTTTTGGACTGAATTGATATCCTTTGACCTATCCAGTGGTAGGGCATTGGGTTTAACCTTCGCGATTTGCGCTACACTCTCTGCTTCTCTGGGAAATATCGTGGCGGCTCGCAATCAACGCAGCGGGTTGCCTGTGCTGCAATCGAACACCCTTGGCATGACCTATGGAACAATCTTTACGCTCCTCCTCGTGCTTTTCCAGGGGACCAAGCTGACCTTTGACCCCTCTGCGCCCTACGTCATCTCACTGGTCTACCTTGCGCTCTTTGGATCAGTGATCGCTTTCGGAACCTACCTCACCTTATTGGGTCGCATCGGACCGGGCAGAGCGGCGTATGTTTCCATCCTCTTTCAGATCGTCGCTCTGGTCCTCTCCACAATATATGAGGATTTAATCTGGAACCTTCAAGCGGTATTTGGAGTAATACTTATACTTGCTGGTAATGTGATTGCTCTATCCAAGATTTCGACACGGACCAAATAAGACTAACAATTAGCAGGTCCTACCATCGGTCTGATATAGCCCACTCCGGCTTATACCGATGCAAGGAGACTCAACTTGAAAGACAAGATCCTTCAACTCTACCCCGCTCCCAGCCGTGAAGTCTCATTGCGAGGTCTTTACCTTGAGCACGACCTGCGCGCGCATGCGGAAGGACGCGAGCGCGTATTCGTATGCGCCAATTTCGTTAGCAGTCTGGATGGCCGCATCGCCGTTCCGGATTCATCCGGCAAGGGTGTTACCTTAGCCGAGGCGATCACGAACCCGCGCGATTGGCGTCTCTTTCAAGAGCTGGCTGTACAGGCAGATATCCTGATTACTTCCGGACGTTACCTGCGCCAATACGCCACGGGCGTCAAGCAGGAAATCCTGCAAATCTATGACGATCCACAATTCGAGGACTTACGGAACTGGCGCCTAAGCCGAGGCCTTTCATCTCAACCCGATCTGGCCGTGATCAGCAGCCGGTTGGATTTCGACGTCCCCCCCGCTCTGCTGGGAGACGACCGTTCGCTGTTGATTTTCACAACGAAATCAGCCGATCCAAACCAGATCCAACGTCTTAAAGACCAGGGGGCAAAAATCCTTTCCGCCGGTGAGAAGAATGTCGATGGGCAGGAACTATGTGCCCATTTGACCGAACTCGGCTACCGGACGGCATACTCGGGCGCAGGCCCGAAGGTGCTGCACCTGCTCGCATCAAGCGGCGTCCTGGACCGCCTTTATTTGACCTTCGCGAACCGCCTTCTAGGAGGCGACCCATACGCGAGCATCCTCGAGGGGCCATTGCTTGATCCACCTCTTGGCCTGCAGCTCAACACGCTTTACTTCGACGCATACGGCATTGAAGGTTTGGGGCAGTTATTCGCCTCTTATGATCGAGTTGAATAACCTTCACAATCAGGCTTAATCAAGAAAGTAAACGGGATAAGACTGGTGTTCACCAGGATCAAAGATACCTACAACGAATTTCCACGTACCTTCTGGACACTCGTCGGGGCGTCGTTCATCGACCGCCTTGGCGGGACGATGATCTTCCCCTTCTTCGCCCTGTATGTCACCCAGAAATTCAACGTCGGCATGACCCAGGCTGGTGTGCTGCTGGCGATCTTCTCGATCGCTGGACTTGTTGGGAGCATGATCGGGGGTGCGCTTACCGATAAATTCGGCCGCCGCGGAATGGTCCTCTTCGGCCTGGTATTCAGCGCGTTGAGCAGTGTTTCGATGGGATTGGTTAACGAGCTCTCGCATTTCTACCTGCTCGCCATCGTCGTCGGTTCACTCTCGAATATTGCTGGTCCGGCGCATCAGGCTATGGTCGCCGACATACTCCCCGAGGAGAAGCGCACCGAAGGATTTGGCATGCTGCGCGTCGCGGCGAACTTAGCCTGGATTTTCGGCCCGATGATCGGTGGCTTGGTCGCGGGCAGGTCCTATCTGATGCTCTTCATCCTCGACGCCATCACCAGCCTGATCGTAGCTTTCATCGTCTTCCGCCTGATCCCCGAGACCAAACCTCAGGAGTCCGAGACGGAACAAAAGAAAACCCTCGCGCAGACCTTCGTCGGCTATCGAGTTGTTCTCGCCGATCGTCTCTACCTAGTCTACCTGCTGGTCTCGATGCTCATGCTGGTCGCCTACCAGCAGATGTACCACACCCTATCGGTCTATCTACGTGATTCTCATGGTATTCCCGCGAGAGGTTACGGAGCCCTCTTAAGCATAGATGCCGCCCTGGTTGTACTGCTTCAGTTCTGGGTCACTCGTCGTGTACGGGACCGTCCGCCCATGGTTATGATGGCTGTAGGAACCGCTCTGTATATGGTCGGACTGGCGATGTTCGGCTTCGTCTCCGCGTACTGGCTTTTCATCGTCGCCATCCTACTGCTCACCTTCGGAGAGATGGTCGTTATGCCCATAAGCCAGGCTCTAGCCGCGCGTTTTGCCCCAGAGGATATGCGCGGTCGCTATATGGCTTTCTACTCTCTCGCCTGGGCAGTCCCTTCAACGATAGGTCCGTGGGCAGCTGGTCTGATCTTGGACAATTACAATCCGGACTGGGTTTGGTATGCGGCTGGAATTGTTTGCGCGATCGCCGTGATCGGCTTTCTCTCGCTCAATAGGAGCGCACAGAAACGCTTCGCTGCGGTTCCTGCAGAAGAAGCACAACGGGTTTAATCGCGTCAGAAATATTGTGGCATACCAAATAGGGAGATTTCAGATGAAGAACACCCTGCGCGTCCTGGGGATAATCGTGTTCACAGTTGCGATGTCCTTAGGTTTGTGGGGGTGCAACACGCATCTAACAGATGAAACGCCCACAACGCTGCCCACTGTCCCGGTTCTTCCCAGCCCAACCGCAGACTCACTAACGAAGGAGTATACCGTCGAGATGAAGAAGGATGTGGTCTACAAACCCGAAGGGCATAACAAGCACAAGCTCGACGTTTATCTTCCTGAAGGATTAGAACCGCCATTCCCGACACTGATGCTGCTGCACGGGGGATACAGCGACAAAACCGAGATGCGTTCACTAGCCGAACACCTGGTCCAGAAAGGGTTTGCGGTAGTCGCGCCTAACCGACGAGACATGCCCGAAGCTGGCTACCCCACTCCGGTGGAGGATACCTTCTGCGCGCTGGGTTGGCTCATCGCCAACGCCGACGAATACGGTTTTGAACCTGAACGCATTGTTGTCGGCGGGCACTCGGCTGGTGGGACACTCGCCGCTATGCTTGCTGCCGTGAATGAACCAGCGAAATTCACCCAGAACTGCCCCTATTCTCTACCAGAGATCGGGTTTCTGCGTGGCGCGATCTCTTTCACCGGAGTCTTCGATTTTTCCGCAGCTGAGGGAGCGCTGCGCTCCTATTTTGCTGACTACTTAGGCGTAGAAACAGATACAGACCCGCTTTGGGTTGAGGCTTCCCCGGTCACATGGCTGGATGGTAGCGAGCCACCTTTTCTGCTCATTCATGGTGGGGCAGATCGAAACATACCCCCAGAGTTCTCATCCTCATTCGCCAAGGCGCTGGAAGCAGCGGGGGTTGAGACAACCTTGGCGTTGATTCCAGATGCCAATCATTCAAAAGTAATTCTTGGCGGCGCCTCGTTTGATGCTGTAGATGACTTCCTTGAGAGCATCGATTTGTAAAACAATACGAGGACACCGTGGACGATTGTTCAAGTTAACACTAGCGTCGTAAAAACGTAGGTTAATGGTCGGATAAAAGAGTGAGTTTTTCTGTTAAGATAATGGCGCGAGCCGCCTCCCCGAAACCTACAAGGTTGCGGGATCTCCCAGGCGGCTTGCGCTATTAACCCACGAACCTCCCCAATTTTGAGTCCAATAAATACATGATGGCCTCTTTGCGAATGGCGCATGGATAAATCCCCCGCGTAGTTCCCCCAAGGATGGGATTTTCACAGGCCTGCCCCCGTGGGATCATCGCTCTATGGATAACAACCCCGCTCACAAACGCTTCTTCATCTATCCGCAGGTTCAAAAGAAAGATGTGATACAAACGGTGATTGCCAGCATGGAGACGTTCCGCCAGTCACTGGGCGAGACAGATCGAGATCTCGTCGGCATCCTGATCTCCTATGTCGAGGCGCACAGCTCACGATCACATCTCCTGCCTCATCTCACCCCGTTTGAGTTCGTGCTGCTCGCCATGTTGATCGAGCAGCAGCGGGAGCTCGCAAGTCAAAAGAATACACCCGATAAGCCTGCACAAGAACTTGTCCATCCGCCTTTCCCATAGATTCTCATCCTTCCACGAACACTGCAAGGATGAAGCTTGCTTGTTCAGACAATATAACAATCCTTTCCGAATACCAAAAATAATGCTATTATTTTCAGTGAAGGTTGCATGTGAGTTCTGTCTGGAAGTCGATTGACCACGGCCTGAGCGAATGCAGCTCAGGTCGATTCGGTTCAGTGAACCCGACCGCCGAGAACGAGACAGGCACCTCAGTATCCGCCATAAGGAGGCAGCAAATCATGTCCGAGCGAGTTCAAGGAACGGTCAAGTGGTTCAATGATGGCAAAGGTTATGGTTTCATCGAACGCGAAGAAGGCGATGATGTTTTTGTCCACCACACTTCGATCCAGGGCGAAGGCTTCAAGAGCCTTCAGGAAGGCCAGCAGGTGGAGTTCACCGTCGAACAAGGTGAAAAAGGCCCACAGGCTGTCGACGTTACAACTATCTAAATAGAGTCTTACACGAGAAAAGAAGCCCCCGAATCTCAGGGGCTTCTTTTTTTGTTTCCACGTTTGATCGTCCACGGGGAGAGTTCCGACGGACGAGGTTTCGTCTATTTTATTTTGTGGAGCGCCGCCTTCGCCGGAACCATAGAAGCAGCAGTATAAAGGTCGAAAGCGGCCAGACCCATGCCAGATCGCCGGGACCGCCCGGTCCGGTAACCGCACCCTTCCGCTGGATGCGGATCAGGCGATAGTTGTCCATTAATTTCTCGAAGTCCGCATCGGTCAGCTTCTTCGGATCCGCTCCGAAGAGCGGTCCCGCGAAGCCGCTGGCGATGATCACCTGCCGCAGGAGCGCCCCGCGGTCTTTCGAATCCGATACGTCCTCGGCCACACCAGCCCAGCGGCCATCCGGCAGCCAGATTTCAACCTGGGGGATTGCCATTAGATTGCTGTACCAGTCGCAAACACTCCCGAATCCAGCCGTGCAGTAAATATCCCCATCCACGACGGCGTAGTTCACCGGCGTGTAGCGCGTCAGCCCGGTCTTACGTCCGGTATGTTTGATCACCATAATGGAGCCGCCGAACTCCGTCCCGTTGCCCCAGGAGCCGAGACCCAGCCGCCAGAGCAGGAGCATGAAGCGGTTGAAAGATTTGAATACCGTACGTAGTCGTTGTTCTGAGATTTGAGTGAGTTCCATCGCTTCCCCTCCGTTGACTACTAATCCTGCCGTTTCTCCACTGCGCTTACAGTAATTAAATCCCTATCGAATGCATTCGCGTGG
>JAIWHF010000147.1:0-6175 GCA_048629905.1 Methanosarcinales archaeon | reverse complement strand
CGGAAGTGCTCGGGGTACTGACGGGCCTGGGGTACAGCCTCGTCGAATCTCAAACAGCAGTCCAATCTATTCCCGAGGATGCCAAGGATGACATCGAGGAACGCGTCCGCTTGGCGCTTCAATACTTCTCCTCTCCTTAACCGGTTATCCCCATTTGAATTAATATTTGAGGGATTTGAGCAGACCAAAAACCATTGTTCAAGCCAATTAACTCCGCTCGGAAAAGGCTGGAAACGAGCCGATTTCGTGTCTCAAATTGTGGATTGCTGGACAAAACAAAGGCCTTCAGGTATTATTCCCCGCGTTGCTTATTTTCCTTGGCAGATCGGAAAAAACTGACTAAATGACGTGTACCGGTGAATTAAATCCGCATGTTTTTATCAATGCAGATCGACCAGGGAAGGTGGGCGCGGATGGTTAGAAAGACAAAATCCACGAATTCAGACCCCTCAAGGGAGGTCCTATGCCGGATCTCGTAAAAAATATATCCAGCGAGTTGCAGCGCCAAATCGATGCCTTCTCTCCAGAAGTTGAGCTGAAGGATGTCGGAGCCGTCCTAGAAGCGGGCGATGGTATCGCCCGCGTATCTGGCTTATCCGACGTACGTGCTCAGGAGCTCATTCAATTTGAGAATGGGGTTATGGGTATCGCATTCAACCTGGAGCGTGATGCGGTTGGTGTGCTCATCATGGGGGATTACTCCGAGATTTATGAGGGCATGCTCGTCTATACAACCGGGCGCATCGCATCCGTACCAGTAGGCGAGGGCTTGATTGGTCGGGTTGTAAACGCGTTGGGTGAACCAATTGACGGGAAAGGAAGCATCCAGTATGACGGTTACCGTCCGGTGGAACGAATCGCGCCGGGCGTTGTCGAGCGCAAAGATGTAGATACACCTGTCCAAACCGGGATTAAGGCGATCGATTCGATGATCCCTGTTGGGCGTGGGCAGCGCGAGTTGATCATTGGCGATCGCCAGACGGGAAAAACAGCGCTTGTAATTGACACGATTATCAATCAGAAGGGTAAGGATCTCATCTGTATCTATGTCGCCATTGGCCAAAAACGTGCGGCCGTGGCGCGGACGGTGGCATTGTTGGAGAGCTTCGGAGCGATGGACCATACCATCGTCGTCGTTGCAGCGGCGGATGATCCCGCAGCTCTGCAATACCTCGCCCCATATGCAGGTTGCGCGATCGGTGAAGAGTTTGCCCAGCGGGGACTTGATGCGCTAGTCGTGTATGACGATCTCAGCAAACACGCCTGGGCTTATCGCCAGGTTTCTCTGCTACTCAGACGCCCACCTGGCCGTGAGGCCTATCCCGGTGATGTCTTCTACCTGCACAGTCGGCTTCTCGAGAGAGCGGTACGCCTTGCTGATAATTTTGTCATCGTTCCCAAAGAGTTTGAGGGTGCAGCATCTGAAGAAAATGCAGTCGATGGCAAAGTGTACGGTGGACCGCTGGCGGAACATGAAGTGAATGAAGCGCTTAAGGCGATGGACGATTCCGCGAAATATCGTGCAACCATCGTCGCTGGAAGCGGGGGTTCCCTGACCGCGCTGCCAATCATCGAGACGCTGCTGGGCGATGTTTCAGCATACGTTCCAACCAATGTTATTTCAATCACTGATGGGCAGATATATTTGGAGAGCGACCTCTTCAATGCCGGCATCAGACCAGCGATCAACGCAGGGCTTTCCGTTTCACGCGTAGGCGGCGATGCGCAGACGAAGGCAATGAAGCAGGTTGCCGGGCGTTTGCGCCTCGATATGGCAGCTTATCGTGAAGTAGCTGCCTTTGCACAATTTGGTTCAGATCTCGATTCCGCGACTCAAGCTCAGCTCAGCCGCGGGCAGCGCCTGCAGGAGATTTTAAAGCAGCAGCAGTACAAGCCGATGGAATTGGAAGAACAGATTGTCATCCTTTTTGCCGCCACGAATGGCTACGCAGACGATGTGCATGTCGATCAGATTAGCACATGGGAGATTGCACTATTGCGTAATATTGAGACTTCCCATTCTGATATCCTCAAAGATATCGCAAAGGCGAAAAGCATCACTGACAAAACAGAGGAAAATCTACACCAGGCGGTCGAAACTTTCAACCGCAGCTGGTTAGATTAGATTGAGTTCGCGGGAGTTCTGAAATGGCTTCAGCCCGAGAGATGCGGCTCCGTATTCGGAGCGTTGATAATATCGCCCAGGTCACGCGGGCTCTGCAAGCTGTCAGCGCAAGCCGATTGAGGAAAGCGGAAGCCAGGGTTCGGGAAACACGCCCCTATGCCGAAAAAGCGTGGCAGGTGCTGCGCCATCTTTCGAATCAACCGGGCAGCGAACAGGTTCATCCATTCCTCGCTGTCCCCCCTGATGTTAAGAAGATCCTGGTCATCCTTATCAGTGGAGACCGCGGTCTGGCAGGGGCATACAATACGAATGTGGTGCGATATACGCTTGAAACCTTCCGGGAAGCAGAAGTTCCGGTGAGCTATATTGCCGTAGGTCGAAAGGGCCGGGACTTATTGATCCGTCGTCGTCTTGATGTCATGGCGGAATTCAGTGATCTCCCGGCTGAACCCACATTTGCCGATGTTTCAGCTATCGGTCGCTTGGCGATGGATGAATTTGTGAGTGGTAAGGCTCAGCAGGTTTATCTCGTATATACGGACTTCGTCAACCTGCTGCGTCAAATCCCGAGCAGGAAGCTGCTGCTTCCAGTCAGTTTCGAAGAGATTCGAATCGGCAGAAACGAAGAAGTCGTTCAAACCGAGCAAACAATAAAAGAAGGACCAGAAGCCACATACATCTACGAACCCAGCCAAGAAGCATTGATTAACATGATCGTACCCAGGCTTACGGAGCTTCAGGTCTACCAGGCGATAACGGAATCGCTAGCCAGCGAGCATGCAGCACGGATGGTCGCCATGCATAATGCGACGGATAATGCCTTTGAACTCGCGGGTGCACTGAGATTGGAATATAACAAGGCGCGGCAGAAGGCAATCACGAGCGATATGCTCGATATTGTCGGCGGTGCTGAAGCACTCACAAGTAGTTAACTGACGAACAGCACGGGAAGACGGAGGATAGGATGGCAGGTGCGAAAGGGCGAGTTGTTGAAATCCAGGGTGGAGTTGTTGATTGTGAATTTCCAGCAGGTGAAATGCCTGCTATTTTTGAGGCGATCGAAGTGCCTCTTGAGGGATCTGATCCGTTAATCCTTGAGGTTCAGCGACACTTGGGTGATCACAGTGTACGCACAGTAGCCATGGACTCGACCGATGGTTTGCAACGCGGCCGGACGGCAGTCGCTACCGGCGCTCCGATAATGGTGCCAGTTGGAGAAGCGACACTCGGCCGGATGTTCAATGTCCTCGGAGTGCCCATCGACGATCGTGGTCAGGTCAATGCGGAAGATACTTATCCTATTCACCGGCCAGCGCCCTCTTTTGAAGAGCAATCCACCCGGGTGGAAGTCTTTGAAACAGGCTTGAAAGTGATTGACTTAATCGCCCCGTTCACCCGTGGTGGGAAAACGGGCATATTTGGCGGTGCTGGAGTAGGGAAGACCATCATCATCCAGGAGCTGATCCGTTCAATCGCGACAGTTCATCAGGGCAACTCAGTGTTCGCTGGCGTTGGTGAGCGGACGCGAGAAGGAACGCAGATGTACCGCGAGATGATCGAATCCGGTGTTCTCCCGGATACAGTCATGGTATATGGTCAGATGAACGAACCGCCCGGAGTGAGACTTCGAGTGGGATTGACCGCGCTAACGATGGCCGAGTATTTCCGAGATCAGGGAAAAGATGTTCTTCTGTTCATCGATAATATTTTCCGCTTCAGCATGTCTGGGTCTGAGGTATCCGCACTCTTAGGACGGATGCCATCGGCTGTAGGTTATCAACCTACTCTAGCGACAGAGATGGGCGAACTCCAGGAGCGGATCACCTCCACGCATACCGGTTCGATTACTTCAATGCAGGCCGTCTACGTCCCGGCAGATGACTACTCCGATCCCGCTCCAGTAGCGACGTTTACACATCTTGACGCTACCATCGCTCTCGAACGCTCCATTGTTGAAAAAGGGATTTATCCCGCGGTTGACCCGCTGGCGTCTACCTCAAGGATTCTCGATCCACAGATTGTCGGCGAGGAACATTATGCAGTCGCACGCGAAGTGCAGCAAATCCTACAGCGCTACAGGGACCTGCAGGACATCATCGCCATCTTGGGTATCGAAGAGCTGAGCGAAGAGGATAAGATTGTCGTCTCCCGCGCCCGCAAGATTGAACGCTTTTTCTCGCAGCCGATGCATGTCGCCGAACAATTCACGGGGCAGGATGGCCGCTATGTCCCCTTGCGTGAAACTGTTGACGGTTTCCGGGAAATACTCGATGGTAAATACGATACCTTGCCAGAGCAGGCATTCCTCATGGTTGGAAACATCGAAGATGCAGTGAAAAAAGCTGAGCAACTCGGTTCTAGCTAACAGGTAAAGAAAAGTCTCTACATGTCGATTCGATGCGAGATTGTCACTCAGGATCGTTCCCTCTACGAAGGTGAAGCGGATATCGTTATCGCTCCCGGCGCGGAGGGTGAGCTGGGTATTCTTCCAAACCACGCTCCTCTTCTCACGACACTTGAATTTGGAGTTCTAATCGTTCGCCATCAAGGTCAGGAAGAAGCCTTTGCCATCGCCGGCGGGATTCTCGAGGTACGACCGGATGTGATCACGGTTCTAGCCGATGTTGGAGAAAGTGTTGATGAGATCGATCTAAGCCGTGCGGAGGCAGCCAGAGAGCGTGCACAAAAGTATTTGCAGGAAGGACCTCCACCCGACACCGATGAGTATCTCCGCATCCAGGCAGCTCTGCGGCGCTCCCGCGTGCGGATTGATGCCGTGAAAAGATTCAAGAAGCGCCCCCAGCTTTCCCCGTCGGGGTCGCGTGATGATGAAGGAACCTAACCCATGTCCATGTTTGGTAAGGATTTAGGGATCGATCTTGGCACAGTCAATACCTTAATTTGTGAGAACGACGAGATCATCCTCCACGAGCCAACGGTTGTGGCGATCGACATCGATGAATTGAAGATCGTCGATGTCGGCCATTCGGCGCGCGAGATGGATGGTCGCGTCCCGGAAAGCATCGAAGTTTCACGCCCTCTGCGGGACGGAGTTATCGCCGATTTCGAAGTGACTCACCGCATGTTGGGATACTTCATTGAACGGGTTTCTGGTCCTGCGCGGCTCTTCAAACCACGTGTGATGATCACGGTCCCCTTAGGGGTTACGAGCGTTGAGATGCGCGCGGTTCATGAGGCTACTCTTCAAGCTGGAAGCCGCGATGTTCACCTCATTCAAGAGCCGCTCGCGGCCGCGATCGGTGTTGGATTGCCGATTACGACCCCCTCGGGAAATATGGTCGTCGATCTTGGCGGAGGGGTGACTCAAGCGGTTATGATCGCCATGAGCGGCATTGTGGCTCATGGCGCAACCAGGCTCGGGGGGTTAAAACTTGATGAAGCAATCAGCACCTATGTCCGCAAGAAATATGGCTTGATAATCGGCCCGAGGACTGCGGAAGAGGCTAAGATCCGGATCGGAGCTGCGCTTCCCCAGGATGAGGACCGCACAATCGAGATCCAGGGTCAGGATCAAGTCACGGGCCTGCCCCGTCCTGTTACGATCTCAACGAGTGAAATCGTTGAGGCACTTCAGGAAACGCTCCAGTTAATGGTGATGTCTATTCGAGAGGTTCTCGAGAAAACCCCACCGGAGCTTGCTTCCGATATCATCGATCGCGGCATGGTGATTTGTGGTGGGGGTTCACTCCTGCGGGGGATTGATAAGTGGCTCACGAGAGAAACGGGCGTCCCCGCGTATCGGGCGGAAGAACCTGTAGCATGTATTGCCCGAGGAGCGTACCGAGGGTTGGGAATGCTGGATCGCCTGAGGCGGACTCTTCCTAAAGTTTGAACAACGAGTAGACACCAAGCCGATAGTAATGCGCCGTAACCGGGCGCTTTTCGTTTTAAAGTTCCCCTTCAAATTATCTGGGCGCCAAACGGATTGACGTTACTCAACTCCAAGCTATAAATAAATCAGAGGCCAACCCATAGGTCGGCCCGCTGCCTTCAAGCAATAAGGTATCTATTAACCTCCCGCAGGTTTCA
>JAIWHF010000146.1:0-6207 GCA_048629905.1 Methanosarcinales archaeon | reverse complement strand
GATCCTGAAAGGTCGATCTCAATCCATTGTTCATGAAGCCCGGTTGTGTGCAGATTGCCGGCCGACTGAATGATTTGAGGGTACCGCCCGGAAATCGCCTTGAAGCACTCAAAGGCGACCGTTCGGGCCAATACAGCATTCGTATCAACGATCAATGGCGCGTCTGTTTTCGCTGGGATGAAGCGGGCGCAGAAGAGGTTGAAATCGTAGACTACCATTGAGGTGAATCAATTATGAGTAAGCTTAAACCCGTAACCCCCGGTGAGATTCTTTTGGAAGAGTTCCTCAAGCCGATGGGGCTAAGTCAGTATCGCTTGGCAAAGGAGATCGGCGTTCCCGCCCAGCGCATCAGTGAAATTGTTGCCGGTAAACGCGCCATTACGGCGGACACCGATTTGCGGTTGTGCCGGTTTTTCGGTCTATCTAATGGCTATTGGTTGCGAGCTCAGGTATCACACGACACTGAAGTCGCTGAGTGTAAGCTTGGACATGTGTTGAAAAAAATCAGGCCATGGGCAACAACAGTTGTGCCCCAACAAAACAATGGAGTGGGACTGGGCTAATCTCGTAGCCTTTTGAAAGTTTGTACAGGCACAGAAATAGAGTGTTGTATCCACTTTCTTACAAAAAATCCGCCCAGCCCCTCACTTCCTCGTTAGCTTATTAAGAGAAGGTAAGGAGGATAATTATGGCCAATAAATATTCCCATATGGATGAATGGACTGATGAGCAAGTAGCAAATTTCAAAGAAGAGGGAAAGGATGCTCAGATCAACCAAATTGAAATAAAATCTGGTGTTATGAGTTTTCTTTCAGAAAAGAACAAGCTCGTATCTGAAGGAGACTCATGGTTTGACTACATGCCGGGCACAGATATTATTGATTGTTTAAGAAATCACAACGGATACTACATAAAGAATTATGCAAAAGCAGGTGATACGTTAGAGAATATGATTTACGGAACAGGAATAGATAACCATTTCCAAAGAACGTCACCATCAATAGAGAAAGTTCTAAGAAAAATTGGTCAACTTAAGCCAAAAGTATTTTTGTTTTCCGGCGGAGGTAATGATATTGCTGGCGATGAATTCGCTTCATATATAAACCATAAGAATTCTGGTTTACCTGCGCTAAGAGAAAGTTATATTGAAAACATGGTAAACATCGTATTTAGGAAATATTTTGAGGACTTAATAGAAAAAGTAAGCTCAATATCATCACAAACAAACATTGTTACTCATGGTTATGGTCATACCATACCAACTGGCAAAGGCGTGAAAATATTATTTTTTAATTTCTCTGGACCTTGGTTAAGGCCGGCTCTAGCGATGAAAGGGGTTTTTGATCCTATAGAACAGCGAGAAGCTGTTGAGAAAATGATTAACTCCTATAATGAGATGCTGGCTGATCTTGATATATCGAATAATAACTTCCATCATGTCGATCTTCGCAATGATCTAGATCCTGACAATGACTGGTCAAATGAGCTTCATTTAAAGAATAGTGCATATGCTAGAGTGGCAGACGCAATTCATGAAAGAATTACACAAATTCAAAGCTAACCAGTAAGGATTGAGTCGATCCTGAAAGGTCGATCTCAATCCATTGTTGGGCGGCAATTGGCCAGGAGCAGACATTGACGAGTTTCCTCCAGGCGATTCCTTGGAGCCGGGTTTTTCATCGGCGATAATCAGGCCGCTGCAAAACGTGAACAACCTTCACAGAAATTTGTTCATATGAGAACCATGAGAGGATCAAGGGAACGTTCAGTTCGGAATAATGCCACTATCGATCGAGTGATTCCGCTGGGAGCTGGTCTGGCGGCTATTCCCGAACGCCTCCTTCTTGCGCATGCTCGTGGCGAAGTTCTCTTCATCGTTGGTGCCGGAATCTCGCAACCCGCAGGTTTGCCCGACTTCCGCGCTCTCGTGCTCAGAGTCTACGCACAGCTTGACACAGCCGTCCATGCTGCCATCTCTGGCATCCCATGCTCAGGCTGTAATCATCTGGGCACGGACCTATCCGGCTTGACCAATCAACAAACCGCAGAAGTCAGGAGGTTCGTCCGTGGAGATTATGACGTCGTCTTGGGAATGCTGGAACGGCGAATAGACGGGCAGCCACATGGCAAGAAGAGCCGTGTCAGGCAGTCAGTAGCTAGTGAACTGCGCACGCCTGACGTTCAGCCAGCCCCGATTCACCGAGCATTAATGCGCCTTGCCGACCGTGGTGGAGCAGTGACGATTGTAACGACGAACTTTGACCTACTCCTTGAGGATGCTGCGAGGAGGTCACGCACAGCAGTTCAGACGTACGCACTTGGAGGGATCCCAAGGCCAGGACGTAGTGATGATTTCACTGGGGTTCTACACATCCATGGTGCCTTGGACCGTAATCCGGCAAGAACCTCAGATCTGATTGTGACTGATCAGGACTTTGGGGAGTTTTATCTGCGTAGGCGCGTCGTGCCGGACCTGATCTATGATGCAGCCAGGCTGTTTAACCTCGTCCTAGTTGGGTACAGTGCGAACGACCCGCCAATGAGATACCTTTTAAACGCTGTTGCCGCAGATGGCACACGCTTCGACGATCTTAAGGAACGCTTCACTTTCGTGGGAAATAGTGCTCCTGATCCCGTTGCTCTGGAAGACTGGAAGGGTCGGGGAATCACGCCCATTGCCTACGACGCAGCAAATGGACATTCGGCACTTCTCAAGACCTTGGAGCGATGGGCAGCATTGTCAGCTATCAACGGCAAGAGAAGATTCATTGATGCCGAGGTGAAACGCATCGTTCGAACTAAACGAGGCGCTGCAAACGATTCTGAGCGCGATCTTTTCGATCATCTTATTCGCCGTAGCGCCTCGAGCGAGCGTGCCCGACTGTCGGCCCTTGCTTCCAAGCAGAAGGCTGATTTCGGTTGGCTTGACGCTATCGTCGAGATTGCGACAAAACACGATCGGGAGCACCGCTGATGAAGCCAAGCTGGGCGAATCTAAATGAACTAGATCGAGCGGCATTTCGCGCTACAATAACGTTCTTGGAAGGACGGCTGGAGGAGCGAGCGACAGTTGATTGGGCGCTACAGCTTAAGCCGAACGACACAATCAAGCGTTTGGCGCTGCTCGAACTGATCGACAGTCCAGACGGACGTAAGATTAGTGAGCCATGGCGATCTGCATGGCGTTTGATAGAGGAATCTTGGAATAGTCCGGAAGTCGAAGGCCGCGCTTCAACCCACGTTTATGGCGCTAAAGAACGCCTGCGTGCGGGGGATAGATCGGGGTCGCTTATCACGGAAATTGTCAAACTTGTTGCTCCGCGAATCAAGATCGAACCGTTTTCACGCTTTGATCTGCATTACCGAAAACTACCAAGGCGGCCGAAAAAGGTCGATGATCTTTTTTCGACTGGGCTTACAAGCGAAAAAATGGTTGATCCCGCCGTGCTGGAGTTAGGAGGCTTGACCGACCGTTCCTTCCTCGTGTCCCTGGCTCATGCTTTAGATGCCGCTGTTGTCAATGGGATGGATATCGCTCGGCGTATCGGTTGGGACGGGGAGCGCCGGCTTTGGCAGCTTGGACAGCTCCATCGCATCTACTACGTACCGGCCGCTGAGCGTGCGGATGGGGAGCATGAGCCGGATAAGTTTCATCAAGGGATTGCGCCATCGGCAAAGCTTCTGCATGCGGTGGTTTCACGGCTCGTTGATATCGATATTTCCGGAGCGGTTGAGTTTGTCCGCCGATGGAAGCTGACACACTCGCCAGTTCACCTGCGGCTTTGGGCTGCACTATCGCGGGACTCCCGGGTTACACCCGTCAATGAAGTAGGCGCCTTGCTGCTGTCATTGGATGATCGGCACTTCTGGAACCTTCACGATTATCCCGAGATAGCTGAACTGCGAGCAACGCGCTTCGGCGAATTTGATCCTCAGCAACAAGCGGCGATTACAGCCCGAATTCGAAAGCGCCCACCTCGCAATCTATGGCCAAGAAAGGCCGACGTCGATAGGGTCAAAAATGTGCGGCTTTATTGGTCGGTTAGGGAACTGCGACGCATCGAGATTGCCGGAGCTCCTCTGCCGAAGCCCAACAAGGCTTGGCTTAGTGCGAGGATCGGTGAATTCCCGGATTTGCTTCAGATGGATCGAATTGACAAGGGGTTTTCTATCTCACCTCAGGCTCGCTGGGTCCCACCGAATCCGGACAATCGGTTTGACTTGCTTGCCGGGGAAAAGCGCTTGAAGGCTCTGGAAGCCTCTCTCTCGTCGGCGCGTGGTGGGTGGGATGACGATCCCGCCAGACGTGCAGCGGACTGGATCAAGCAGCCGGGAAATCCCGTCCGGATCCTTGTCGATCTTGAATCCATCCCCGAGGGCGGAGCTGCCTTCGCAAGAGTCTGGGAGCGGCTCGGTTGGGCGCATTCACCGGCGGCGGAACAAGGCGAAGATGTAGAACAACGCGATCTGCCGGCGGAGAGCGCTCATGTTCTGTCGCTCCTATCCAAGTTGCCGGAAGCGACCGCCCGTCAAGCCATTGATGGAATTTCGCACTGGCTCTCTGCTTGGGAAAAGCAGGTCGTCGTTCTGCCTAAAGGACTCAGTGTCTGGCTCAAGCTTTGGCCAATCGCCGTCGAGGCCACAAACGCGCAGCAACCTGTTGAGGAAAAGATCCACATCAACACAGTTGTGCAATCTTCAGATGACCGCGAGCCGATGGACCTCGATACGCTGAACACACCAGCCGGGGAACTTGTCGGCGTCTTCCTGGCTGCTTGTCCGAATCTTCGAGAAAACGATCGCCCATTCGATGTCGATGGCGCGCCTCGTGGGATGCGCGATGCGGTCATCGCCGCTACCGGTCGATCGGGGTTGATTGCCCGACATCGTATGATCGAAGCGTTGTCCTACTTTCTGCGCGCTGACCCGAATTGGACACGTGAGCATCTAATCACACCCCTAATTGCCGACAATTCGGAAGCGATAGCTCTTTGGCGCGCAATTGCGCGCCGAACCCGTTTTTCGGATGTCCTCAAGATCATCGGTGGACCGATGACAGAGCGAGCCACCGATAAACGGCTTAGTCGAAAAAGCCGGCGTTCACTCGTTTTCAGCCTGGTTATCGAATGTCTTCACGCGTTTCGTGAGCAACGCGACCCCGCTGTTCCGTACTCTAGGATTCAGCAGATGATCAGGTCGATCGATGATGAAGTTCGTGCATTTGGGGCGGAGGCGATTCAACGCTTCATCCACGATGTCTCCACTTCGCGCGAGGGAGGGCCAGCCTCTCCGTCACCTGAGCAACTCTTTCGATCTGCTGCCGCGCCCTTCCTTCTCCAGGTTTGGCCCCAGGAGCGTTCACTCGCAACACCAAGTGTTAGCCAAGCGCTGGCAGATTTACCCACGACTGCGCGAGAGGCATTCGCCGAAGCCGTGGATGCTATTGAGCGCTTCCTTGTGCCATTTGAATGCTGGTCCATGCTCGAATACGGGTTATATGGCGAAGAAGATGACAATCCAAAGCTTTCGACCATCGACAATCACGAAAAGGCGGCCGCTTTCTTGCGACTTCTTGACTTGACGATCGGGACATCCGAAGGGGCTGTTATCCCGTACGATTTGGCTGAGGCTCTCGATCAAGTACGCAAAATCGCGCCTAATCTAGCGGAGAACCAAGTGTTTCGTCGTCTGGCGACTGCGGCCCGCCGGGGATAATTTAATTAATCAAGAATTGGTGTCATTATCTTGAATTGTGAATTGAACTTTTCTTGACACCAATTCTCCAATTCTGGTAAAAATCATAGATGACCGGGGCATTGAAAGTTTAAGAGTTATATCGCTATAAAAAGAGAGGTGCATTATGTTCAAACTCACGGATTATATTCCCAAAGCTGAGCTGGAAACATTCTGCCGGAAAAACCATATAACCAGGATGTCTCTTTTCGGTTCTGCCCTGCGTGATGAATTAAAGCCCGGCAGTGATATTGACATTCTTGTGGAGTTTGACAAAAACCATATCCCCGGTTTGCTGGACCTTGCAGGAATGGAAATCGAGCTGGCGGATATGTTCGGCAGAAAAGTCGACCTGCGCACACCTGCTGAACTCAGCCGGTATTTCAGAGATGATGTCCTGGAAAAAGCGAGGGTGGAATATGCAATCTAAAGATAGAATCCGCGTGCGGCATATTCTTTGATGAAGCGGATGAA
>JAIWHF010000145.1:0-6221 GCA_048629905.1 Methanosarcinales archaeon | reverse complement strand
ACCTTCACAGCGATGGATGTAGATGGCGAGAGTTCGAGCGCGATGGTCAGCATTTCCATCACCGCTGCCTCACCCTCAAGTGATGGTGGAATCGTAGAGTAAGTGGACAATCTGAAGCAAGACAACGAAAAGGGCTCGGCGTGGATGCCGAGCCTTTTTTGGCTCTCAGGGATCGATATATGGGCCCGGTAGGAATCGAACCTACGACCAACCGGTTATGAGCCGGCCGCTCTTACCACTGAGCTACGGGCCCTCATTTATCATTTTAGCAGACCCCCGCCGAAGTCGGAAGTCTTTCTTCAGTATTAATAGCGACAGGGAAATCAATTTTTTAAGTAGGTAAGAACAGACAGGCCGCTCCTACCAGATTTGCATACAGGTGCAGGGGGCACCTAATTCAGGATATGCACCTGTGGCTTGAGGGGCACGCGCGCGATGATGTCCTTGAAGTCCGCCTCGGTGATCTGGTCATCGGGTTTGTCGATCAGACAGCGGCACATAGCCTCGATGACGTTCGTGCCGAAAGAACGCCCCTCCAGACGGGGAGTGTTCGTCACCAGGACATGCAGATTACGCTTTTGCAGCTCCTCGACATTCTTCACCGTGGTGGTGTTTGTGATGATAATTTTCCCGCTCAGGTCGTCGGGCAGGTTGGACCAGATCTGCAGGAAGTCGCCGGCGATGACATCCGCCTCCTCGTAGAAACGGCTGTACTTCTTGGATGGCTCCTTCTCCTGCTCCGCACCCACGGGGTAGAGCCAGCGGAAGGGAAGCTGCGTCATGATGGGCAGAAGCATGACCGCCAGGATGTGCACGGTGCGGATGCTATGGATGGGGAGAGGGATGTCGAGCGCGAACATGAAGTCGCCAAAGGTAACATCACAACCGGCATCGACGAGCGCCTTCGCCAGGCCATAGCGATCAACGGCTGTCGTACTGAGAGCTTTCTTGCCGCGCAGGTCATATCCATGCTCCTGGAGCGCCTGTATCGCCAGCGGCGCGAGGAGATGCTTGATGCCGTTGCCATCCCCCACCTTGGAGATCTTGATTGCTTCGCGGATTCGCTTGATCTCGCGGAAATAATAGCGCCGACCGTTCACCCACAGATAGAATTCCGCGCCACCTACTCCAAAGGCGTCCACCTTGCCGTCGTTGTCGCGGTACATCTGGACGTAGCGATCAAAATCGCCGTCTGTGCCTTGGCGGCTGAGCCAGAAATGTTCCCCCATGAACTCGGCTTCCGTGGAGTGATCTCTGGTCGTGGAGCCCAGACTGACGCTCAGCACTTTCTTCATGGTGTGTCGATCCTCCCAAAAACAGGATAGCGCGGTCTCAATGCCTTCACAACTTGAGGAAATGACTTATGCCTCCTATTTCCCAGTTGGTCTGCACTGTCGGGAATAACTTTAGCCACTATACCCAATTTAGTAAAAGTTGAATTACTTTCAATTCCACGAAAAAAAACAACCGCCCGGAGGCGGTTAGGAGCGGGCGGCGGGATTCGAACCCGCGCATGTCAGCTTGGAAGGCTGATGCCTTACCACTTGGCGACGCCCGCGTATGATGTGATTCTACCGTTCGCCCCTGAGCGGGTCAAGCCAATCAGAGGCAGCCGCTGATCCGTCTAATATAAAGGCACTCCAAGCTCGTCGCCCTTCCCATCCATGCCATTTGCGACGAGTTTTTCATCCCCATTTCCTTCAGCTAATCGTACTTTAGCGACGGTGTGGAAGCTCCCCGGGATTTCCGCATTTTCCCCGACCACAACTCGCTCGCCGGACTTCAATCGCTCGACGAGATCCTTGCGGGGCAGCAGTTTCAGGTCACCCCAGATCGCTCCACGGCGAACATACCCTTTCGCAACCTTAACCCGATCTCCCTTGGCTGTGTACCTCGCGGCAACAAGCACAACATCTATCTTGCGCGATTCCTTCGTGACGCGAATTCCTCGCATCGTTCCCTCCAATCGCTAAGGGGTTGTAAAATACAGTCGGGATAACAAACAGTCGGGGTGGGCGGACTTGAACCGCCGACCTCCGCGTCCCAAACGCGGCGCGCTTCCATCTGCGCTACACCCCGGCTCGGCACGAGTATAAGACTCACCTCCGTCAGGGTCAAGGAGAGATTGGAGAACACATCCTTTTATGAGTGACGCAACCTTTGCTCGCTATTTCGATGCTCAATATCGCACCTTCAAGCAAGATATCCCTTTATGGCTTCATCTTGCGGCTGAGAACAGCGGTCCCATTATTGAACTTGGATGTGGAACAGGTCGAGTGGTTCAAGCGCTCATCCAGGCGGAGCACCACGTGATTGGACTCGACATCGATCGCCACATGCTCGCACGCGCCCAGAACAACATCTCCCAATTCTCTCAACAGAACTCCTGCCTCGTGCAAGCCGATATCCAGACTTTCGCATTCGGCGTGAGTTTCAACCTCGCAATCGCCTCGATGAACACGCTGTCTACATTCGATGACCCCGAGTTAGTTGCTTCTTTTGCTAACATCAGCGGTCAATTAGCACCAGGCGGGGTCCTCGCCTTCGAGATTTCGAATACAGCGGTTGATTCCTTCAAAGGGGTCGACGCCGACGAACCTCTGACCGCCTTTGTTGAGCCCGATAGCGGAAACCCGTGCCAAGTTTACGCACAGCGAATAGAAGGACCCGCTCAAGACCAGGTGGAGATCCTCTGGCATTACGACGAGCTTTTCGCGGATGGATCCACCCAACGTTATACACTTCGTAGAAAATATTTCTTGCGGTCAAAAGAAAAGATCCAAGAGTTCCTAGATCGTGCGAACTACTCGGTCGTCGAGGCTTATGGCGACTATGATCGTTCCCCCCTCGAAGAAGACTCCGAGACGATGATCATCATTGCCAGAGCAAACCAACCATAGAAAAAGCTCCCCCGATGCTTCTGCTCGGGGGAGCTCATCACAGACTGACTGCAATTTAAGCGACTAATTCAGGTCACAATCTCCAACGATTACGCGAGTTGGCGTACGACAAGCATCACTTTCCCTTGAACCTCGAGATGCTTAGGATCCTGGATGATGATCGGATCCATCGTGGGATTCGCAGGCTGCAGCCGAATCGTATTCCCCTCATGATAAATGTATTTTAGCGTCGTCTCTTCGAGGTCTTTAAGCCACACCGCTACCATATCGCCATTGCGCCAATGGTAATCGCGTTTCATCACGACAATGTCACCATCACTGACCATGGCATCGATCATGGAGTCACCCTTGACTTCAAGGGCAAAGACTTCATCTGTGCTGCTGAGCATGTCGCGCGTGATCTCGATCGCCTCGTCTGCACCAAACATGGGCGAATCCGTGCTGGGTAGATGCACGGGTTCGCTGGCGAAGATACGACCCACCATCGGGACACGGATAACATCGCCCAGGTTGCCCGTCGCCCTTAACAGCTTGTCAGTGAGGCGGATTCCCCGGGATACGTTCTTATCGCGATCCAGGAATCCCTCTTCTACCAATCGATTGAGATTGTAATTAACAACAGATGTTGATGAGATTCCCACAGCCGCCCCAATTTGTCGGATGGAAGGGGGATAACCATTATCCGTGGTGAAGTCTTGGATATAATCCAGTATCCGCCGCTGGCGGTCCGTCAATTTTCCCTTCGCCATAATTCCTCCTTTGTGAGGCTGTTTGCCACACCAGGAATTCAATCAACCCCCATCGAAAATATCGCACACTTGTTCTTATTCTAGCGGAACATACGTTCTATGTCAAGCGCAGAAACATCCATTTCCCTTTACGGGAAATCCTCCTATCAATCAACACATTTGCATCCCCATCGTCTGGTTGTACAATGCCCCAAACCACAAATTAACGGGGTGAGTCTAAATGGATGAATTAATACAACGGATACTCTCCGATGGGCAGAACCTCGGCGGAGGCATTCTGAAAGTTGATGGTTTTATCAACCATCAGGTGGACCCAGCGCTCATGGAGGCGTGCGGGCAGGAGCTGGCAAAACTTTTCAAGAATGTAGGGGCCACGAAAGTCCTAACCGCCGAGATATCCGGGATCGCCCCCGCCCTAACCACTGCACATCATTTGGATCTACCGGTCGTCTACGCCCGTAAGAGCAAACCGATCACGATGCCAGACCAGGTCTTCCTGACCCTCACGCCCTCTCATACTAAAGGCCGGACGGTTGAGTTGATCGTTTCACCGGAATATCTCGGCAGCGGGGAGCAAGTCCTGATCATCGACGACTTCCTCGCCTCAGGACAGACAATCATGGGCCTGGTGAGGCTCGCTCAGACTGCTGGCGCCGAAATCGTTGGGGTCGGGGCGCTGGTCGAGAAGCGTTTTGAGGGTGGACGTGATGTCCTCGCCCACCTGAACGTCCCGATTGAAGCTCTTGCTGTTGTTGTAGATATGAGTGACGGCAAGATCGTGTTCGAAGACTAACAACAAGATGGACACGATCGCGGTTCTGGATTTCGGATCACAGTACGCTCAACTGATCGCAAGGCGAGTCCGCGAAGCCCATGTATATTGCGAACTCTACCCGCACGATACACCGGAACAAGAAGTTCTCACCCACAACCCTCTCGGCTTCATAATCTCAGGAGGACCATCGTCGGTATATGAACCCGATGCGCCTCAGATCCCCGCATATGTCCTCGCCAGTGGTCTCCCCATACTTGGAATCTGTTATGGAATGCAGGCGCTGACACATACCCTGGGTGGAAAGGTCGCTCCTGCAGCCCAAAGAGAATATGGACCGGCCGAGATCGATATCACCCAGGAGAACCCTCTCCTCCATCCAGGCCATCAGCAGGTTTGGATGTCTCACGGAGACCGGATCGAAGTCCCACCACCCGGCTTCGATATTTTCGCCCGTTCAGAGAACTCACCAATTGCTGCAATGGGCGACAGCATCAATCATCGTTATGGCATCCAATTCCACCCTGAAGTTCAGCACACCCCCGAAGGTCAGGAGATCCTGCGCACCTTCGTTGTGGACATTTGCAAGGCGAAACCCGAGTGGGTGCCGGCGTCCATTGCCGAGGATGCGATTCGCCAGATCCGTCAGCAAATCGGGGATGGAAAAGCCATCGCCGGCGTTAGTGGAGGCGTGGATTCCTACGTCGCCGCCGCCCTGGTTCACCGGGCGATTGGCGACCGCCTGCAGTGTATATTCGTCAATAACGGCCTTATGCGTCAGGGCGAACCCGATCAAGTGGCTAATGCATTTGTTGACGTCCTCGGCGCCAAATTGAAATCCATCGACGCCACCGAAACCTTCCTCGATGCGCTCGATTCAGTAACCGATCCAGAAGTAAAGCGCCGGAGTATCGGCGAGAAGTTCATCCGTGTCTTCGAGGAAGAAGCTCGAGAATTCGGCGATGCGGATTTTTTGGTCCAGGGGACGATCTACCCCGATGTGGTTGAATCAAGCGGCCCAGATCGTCGAGTAGCTGAGCGAATTAAAACGCATCATAACGTGGGTGGGTTGCCCGATGATCTCGCGCTTAAGCTGGTAGAGCCGCTTCGTTATCTATTTAAAGATGAGGTGCGCGCCGTCGGCTTGCAGATCGGGCTCCCCGAGAGCGCCATCTATCGCCAGCCTTTCCCGGGCCCTGGTCTCGCCGTTCGCTGCCTCGGGCAAGTCACGATGGAGCGCTTAAACAGGATTCGCCAGGCTGACCGCATCGTCATCGAAGAGCTGAATGCGGCGAACTTAATGGTGGGTCCTGTCACCGAATCCGATAAATCACCTACCGGAACCGATCGCATTGCCCAGGCCTTCGCTGTGCTGCTGCCCGTACGCTCTGTTGGCGTTATGGGAGATCAACGCACCTATGCTGAGACCATCGCTGTTCGCGCGGTGACAACGGATGACTTCATGACTGCTGACTGGGCCCGAATTCCGGCTCCTGTTCTCGCCCAGATCAGCACACGCATCGTCAATGAAGTTGATGGGGTCAACCGTGTAGTCTACGACATCAGCAGCAAGCCGCCGGCGACGATCGAGTGGGAATGATCTGATTCATCGGGGATTAACTTGATAGGGGCCGACCCACGTGTCGGCCCGTTATTTTTCCATCTTCAAGACCTGTAGGGGCGAAGGCAGACTACGAAGTGCAATCTATATACGCCGGAATTATGAAGCCGGGTTCTGTCCAATCTGCTCCGGATTGCGTTTCAATGGGAGAAAGAGTTCGAGTTAACAATATTTCCACA
>JAIWHF010000144.1:0-6260 GCA_048629905.1 Methanosarcinales archaeon | reverse complement strand
GCCCCGGTCGTGTATGCCGCGGCGGAGGGCGAGCGCCCGGTGCTGTCGGGCGGGCGTCGGATCACCGGCCTGCAGCGCAACGCGGACGGGTCGTGGTCTACCACTATTCCGGCGGCGGCGAACCGAGCGGTTATCCTCCAGACGATAGCGATATCCCGTTTGATTAAAAAGTAAGCATCACTAGAACCTCCTTGTATTGAGCCCCGACCTCGGATGCGAGAGCGCGGATGTGATTTCGTGATTCCGGGTGTAAGAGGAAGAGTGTTAATAGCCGAACCCGAACCCGGGATGAGAATAACCTCTCCAAGAGCGGGCTATGCTGGAACTCGGTTTCCGTCATGGCTATCACCTATGGTGATCATGTTATCACTAATGGTGATCAATGTCAAATCAAGGGCTACAGGTTCGCAGTAGGATCTGAAGTGGATAATCTCGTGCGCGATCCTGTAGTTTAAAATTACATAATCCCGATTACAAGGAAAATCGGATTTAAATTCCTAGGGTATCCGATTATAAAGTCAATCGGATACAAAGTTATGTAAGGTAAAAACCTCGAAATATGGGTCAACGTCTGCGTAGATTCTAGGATAAGTCTTTCCCATATTTTTGTTACAAAACATACCTTACGGAGGGTTATGGGGGGTGTATGGGGTTTCCGCGAATCTCCTAATAAATGATTGCGATCACAGATGCCGGACATTAAAACAGCATTGCCTGATCGACGATTGAAGATCCAGGTTGATAGCTTTAGCGAAGGTTCTTTCTAACCAGAAGCTGGAGCAAGTTATCACGAGTCAACAGGTCAATTTCTTCGGGGTCTTCGAGGAATGGAGCTACATCAGAGTGTATTTTTTTCCAATCAATCTCGCTGACGCGATCTCGTAAGACTGCCCGCCAATTGAGTTCAGTAAATGTTGGTCCAGCCCACTCCGTTTGGGCAAGGGCATTGTTTAATAAAGTTAGGTTTGGACCTGGCCACCCTGAGTCACTCAGATACCAAAACAAATCGTAGAAATCTCTCCCTTTTGTGTAGTTTCGTTGAAGAATTGCATGGATCTTACCGGCCAGGAGAGATGATCGATCATGATGGTGTAATTGGAGAGTCACATGGCGGCGTACGACTGTTGTCTCCAACCCAGCACCGCTTGGGGGATTCGTGTCCACTTCCATTTTGAGACTAAAAATTTCCTCTCTTTGTCCAGAAAGGCCTAATTCGAACAATAGGCCCGGAAATCGAAGCCAAGCATCTAGTACTACTCGGTCAGTTGATAGTTTGGTTTCGATATCGTAGCCCTCCCGGTGGAATTCCTTCTCGCTGGCTTGGACCACTTTTTGAAAATCTAGCGCCTGAGCTTCTCCCTCAAGTGCAAAATCGAGATCCTCGGAGTGCCTCGGTAAGCGATATAGAAATCGGAGAGCGGTGCCTCCGTGAAATGCCAGCGGCACCATCGCTCCCTCGCGCTGTAGGACAGCGAGAGTCCGCGCTTGAAGATATTCGCGCATATGGTTCCGAGCAACAAGCTGCGATTCGCTTTCCTCCACAATGCGCGCCAATACATCTTTCATTCTTCGTTCACCCCCGCCTTGCCCTCGTGAATAAGGGAGTTAAGGATATCCGCGGCTCGGCTCATTTTAGGTTTCCCAAATAGGTTGGCATATTCATTTAGTGGATCCATGCGTATTAGCTCAAGGTTTTGGAGCCTAAGTGACCGGATATACTCGACCGAATCCCCACCTGGTGTGAGATAGATTAGATCTAATAGCGCTTTCTCAGGGAGAGCTACTAACGCATGTTGACCGCCGCCCAATTCAAGGGCTTGATATCCGCGCAGATGTTTTCTGTCCACGTGGCGAAAAAGAAAGCTTCCTAGAGGTGTCGCCCATTGTCTGGGCCGACCCGAACAGACACTCACGACAGTGGGAACAAATTCAGGGATCAGGCCATAATGAGCCAGGGCTGACTGCAGACTCACGTAAGATCCCCCCACCAGGCGATTGGCAATCACAAATGGATGAGCCTTTACCTTTCGATAAGGGGGTGCTAAAGAATAAAGCCCTCGTCGAAGCTGGAAGAGTCGACCTGAATTAGTCCAGCGAGAAAGCTGCTTGCGGATATTCTTGGGCTCCACCTGGCCAGCCAGCAGCAAGCCGGTGTCGAAAACCGGTTCATCCTGGACGACCTCGACCAACCGCGAGAAATTCATTGCACTAAATTACCATAATTGGTAAATTAATGCAACATATTTGTGATTTGCGGCGAGGGATCTAGCGTCTCATATTCAATCGAATCCGTAACTTATGTCAATAAGACTCCGATTACATGGGTAATAAGACTCATATTCTGGTTGAAACGCAGCTCCAGGGAGAGGGTTTAGAACACAACCATTGCCCACGCGGCTGGAACTTCACCTGTCCAATAATCTACTTGGATGTAAGAACTGCCGGATAGATCTGTCGCCGCCGCCGAGAACACACAATGTCCAGCCTCGACTCTTTATCTGGCCCCGCTCGAAGGATGTGCCAGCCCCCCGAGAGCGGTTTTAACCCTACTCTGCGCGCCTCGACGCCGTCTGGAATGCAGCCGCGAAGTCCATTCCGGTCGGCTCCTGGAAAACACGCAAGTCGAAGGCTGGCGCGGAGGCCAGTAGGTGATCGAAGATGTCCGACTGGATCTTCTCGTATCGTACCCAATCGGTGGTTTTCGTGAACACGTAGATCTCTATCGGCACGCCGGTGGCGCCGGGTGCTTGCTGCCGGACGAGGAAGGTCAGCCCCTCCTGGTGAATGTCCTTGTGGTTGTGCAGGTAGGCTTCGATGTATGCCCGGAAAGTGCCCAAGTTCGTCAACTGTCGCCCGTCCAACGGGCTGTCCATCTCGATGCCCTTCTCACGATTCTCGCGCTCGATCTCCGCCAAACGGTTGTCGAGGTAGTCCCGCAGGATGTCCACTTTCCGGAAGCGCTCGATCATCGCTGCGTTGCAGAAGCGGATGGAGCCCAAGTCGATATAGATTGAGCGTTTGATGCGTCGCCCACCGCTCTCCTGCATGCCGCGCCAGTTTTTATAGGCTACTTCTGAGAACTTATACGTGGGGATGATGCTGATGGTCTTGTCCCAGTTCTGCACTTTGATCGTATGCAGCGTCATATCGATCACGTCGCCGTCTGCCCCGAAGCTTGGGACCTCGATCCAATCCCCCTCCTTGATCAGGTCCTGTGCGCTGATCTGAATACTTGTAACGAAGGAGAGGATCGTGTCACGAAAGATCAGCAGCAGGACAGCCGTGAGTGCGCCGAGACCCGTCAGGAGCACAATAGGCGACTCGCCTGTGAAGAGTGAAATGCTCAAGATGATCGCCGCCATCAGGACCACAATCTTCACGATGTCAAGATAGCTCTGAATGCTCATGCCTCTAAAACTCGAGCTGTTTTCATGAACGAGGTTGAGCGCGTCCAGAATGGTATTGATCGTGAGGGCAGACAGCCATAAGATGAGAAACAGAGAGCCTATTTCGATTACGGTCTGGTACGCCGGGATGAGGTAGGCAAAGATGTAGATCAAGATTAACGGTGCCAGCAAAGCGGTCCGGCCCGGGCGCAGCTGCTTGACCAGGATATCGTCAACCTGTGTTTTCGTCCGCTCCGCGAAATAAGTCAGCCCACGAGCGAGTACGGCTCGCGCCACGATAAAGGCGAGTAACAAAAATAAGAAGGCCGCTCCAACCGCTGCGTAAGGATTCGATTCGATCCAAGCCCCGGGATTCGTAAAATCCATTGTCAAACTCCTCAATTGGGCACCATTGTCATCCAAGTATATGTCTTTATTGATCTTTTTCGTGATGCCAGTCAATACTATAGGACATATTAATTAACCCGTCCAGAAACTGAGGGTTCAAAAGGTTGATGAGATGTGTTTAACGATTTCATCGGTTTTGATGTCGTTCTTTGGGAGGAGGCGATAGTAACAGAATTGTATATTCATCGTAGCATATGGGCGTTGAAAGAAAAACGAAGTGCTTGACAGAGAGGACAGCGAAATCATTTCACTCAGCGCATCAGTGGTTCCAGGTTAGAACCGCTGAATCTCTCACTGACTATGCTCTAAGATTAACAATTGGAAAAAAGCCCTCAGCGCGTCCATGTGTATATCAATTCTCCGCATTCAGCAAGAATTAGTCCAATTCACTAGAAATCATAGAATCCATAATGATTCCGGTTATTCTCGTAATCGAACACTACGCGAAGCAAAGTAAAGGCGGCAACTGGTTTGCTGGTTGTCACACTATTGAAGCGATGCGAAGAAATGGTTGTGGATCAGGGACCTTGATGCGGATCGTTTTGGATCTATTTGTCAGTCCTGCTCCTGGAGCACTTTCAAGGCGGGTCGGCTGCGGCGTCGAAGCCAGAACATTTGCGCCAGACCACCCAGGCTGAATGCCGTCCAACCCACATACAATCCAACAACGGTGCCCAAGCGCACGCCGACGGTCAGGACAACCAGGCTGATAACCAGAGAGATCGCAACCGCCTCGGTAATGCCCCGTGTTTTGCGCGTGTGCAGCAAGATCCCCTGGTACCAGCTCTGATACGCATTGAAGGCCGGAAGCGGTAGGGCGAACCACACCGATCTGCGCGCCAGTTCGGCCAGATTTGGCGGTAGACCGGACACTGTCTCAAACCACCAGCTGGACAGCGGCGTTGCGGCTAATAGGATGAGCAGGGTTGTGGTCCCACCCGCCAATAATGCTGCGTATCGCTGGAGCGAAGCCACTGCGCCGGGTTTATCAAGCAGTGCAACCACCACTTCGTTATAGGCCATCCCCATGCTTCGAAGTATGAATATGAAACCGGAAACCACCGGCCAGACAGCCAGGGACGCCAGCGCCAGCGGCATACGACTCAGCGCGGCGCTCCCCAATGGAAGAGCCAGAAGCGTCAAAAAGGATGTCATCCCCAGCGGGATATAGAAGGCCAGAAAAGGCCTCATCTGCAAAGGTGGTTCCACGATCGGAGCATTGGGCAGCTCATCCCTGACGACCGGACGGACCCTGACCCCTGAATAAACCGCTTCGCAGATCACTCCCAGCGAGACTGCTATACCCGCGACCGCGATCCCGGGCACGGTGCCGATGAGCAATCCGGCGACCAAAATCAAACCATCGGCCAGCAAACGGATCGCCGTTCCGATACTGACCGCCCGCGGATGTCCGAAGCGGATCAGTGCACCCTGGTTGAACCGCCGGACGGCTATCGAGAAGGTCCAGGGGGTCATCAATTTCAAACCCAGGCGCGCGGCTTCCAGGATTTCCTGCGGTGCGCCGATCAGTCTAATCACAACCAGGTCGAACAGCGGTGTAAAGGCGATGAGGATATGTACCAGCGTGAGCACCGCACCGGCCCAGAGTGTGAATCTGCGCAGCCAGCGATAGGAAGCCATGTCCTTGCTCAGAGCGGTAGAGGCGGCCAACAACATGATGATCGGGGCCTCGATAATAAGGGAAAGCGGGAACACCACACCACCCCAGGCAGCCAGGTTAATTTGAGGATTTGGCAAACGCGCTATCACCGCGCTGAGCGCAGGCAGTTCCATGGCCATCAGCAGCCAGCTGGCCGCCAACGGCCACCATGTTCTATGGATCGTGGTCAGCGGCAAACGCATGCGTGGTACTCGTAATCGTGCGGCCAATTCTGTACATCCTTTCGACTAAGTCTGTTGCCCCGGTGTCTGGCGCTGTCATCCCCTGCGCTTAAAATTGAAAGTTGCGAACACTTCCTTCCCGCCACGCCAGAGATGGCAAAAAACAGTCGTCAACCCGGGAAGGATCTTTCCAATACAAACATGGTTCACATGCAATGCTTTACCAGTACGACCAACCACGCAAATTTCATTGCCCTACAGTGCCATACTCGGCAAATAAATGCAACACTATTGTGCTTTACGGCGAGCGATGTATCTATCATCCAATATTCAAGCGAATCCGTAACGTATGTCAATAAGACTCCGATTGCCTATGAAATCGGGCTAAATTTTCATCGAGATTCTGATTACAGGAATGTAATCGGAAACAATCAATTCAGAGTTAGAATTTCTTAAGCATCCGATAATTGATGTAATATGCAGCTTCATATGGCCATGGAAACGATCTTAATCTACCTCAACCAAGTCACCTTGCTTGATCATTTCTGTTTGATGCTCCATACTGGCAGAATAACAAGCGTGAAGCGGGGGTGGCAATGGAACCGAGAGAGCAGCTTGCTCAAG
>JAIWHF010000143.1:0-6263 GCA_048629905.1 Methanosarcinales archaeon | reverse complement strand
GCAGGATTTATGGCCGCTGTCTGTACCCGCACTGCTGTCGCAGATGTCGCATCTAAGGCTGGATGCTTTGACCGTGCTTTCTGCAACGGGTACAATGACCCCATTCTCGTTTCGTGGAGGTAAAGGTGCCGACGAAGGCTAAAGGCAAAGCTGAGCAGGCGATTACGGTGGAGATCTTCAACCATCTCGTTGACCTCGCCGCGTTTGAATTACCGCCCGAGGAAGGGGAATACCTGCGCAAAGAATTAAACGAACAGCTTCGGGCGATCCGCGAGTTGGAGGCGATCGAAGTCTCTGAAGATATTCCCATCACATCCCATGGCGTCCCCTATTCAGCAGCGATCATGCCCTCCCTGCGGGAAGACATCATCGAGATATGCCCCGAAGCAGATGACATCCTCGACCAGGCTCCAGAGGTGGAAGAGCGCTACATCGTCGTGCCAGACATCCCATCCGAGGCGCTGGAATGACGGAGCATCTGTGTGATCTACCCGCGCATGAGCAGGTTCGGCGAATTAAAGATGGGGAGATCTCGGCTGTTGAGCTCTTGAAATCGACGCTCGAACGGATCGATGCTGTTGAAGGCCGCCAAGCTACGACTGAACCCTACACTCCAAATCCCACGGACCTGGAAAAAGTACACGCCTTTATTACCGTGACTCGTGAGCGTGCCTATGCCCAGGCGGAGTCGATTGACCAGAAGATCGCCGCGGGTGAAGATCCGGGGCCACTGGCTGGTGTACCGCTGGCTGTGAAGGATATCTTCTGCGTGAAGGACACCCCCTCCACCGCAGGCTCAAAGATCCTTGAAAACTTTATCTCTCCCTACAGCGCTACTCCGGTGAAACATTTAGAAGAAGCCGGCGCCGTTGTCGTTGGGAAGGTCAACCTGGACGAATTCACCTTCGGTTCTTCGAACGAGTCATCCGCGTTTTTACCCCCGGTTGGGAATCCCTGGGATCCCGCCTACGTCCCTGGCGGATCCTCGGGAGGCAGCACAGCCGCGGTTGCCGCAGGTGAAGCGGCAATTTCACTGGGAACGGACACGGCTGGTTCGATCCGGCAACCGGCTGCTTTTTGCGGTGTCGTCGGCATGAAACCGACCTACGGCCGGGTTTCACGCTATGGATTAATCGCCTTCGCCTCTTCATTGGATTGCCCGGGTCCTGTCGCCCGAAATGTCACCGATACAGCCCTGATGATGAATGCCATCGCCGGACCTGACCCGCGCGACGCGACCGCTGCGAACGCTCCCGTGCCGGATTACAGCAAGGGCTTGACGGAGGGTGTGAAAGGGCTGCGCATCGGTCTATCGCCTGATTATTTCAAGCTGAAATACCCCGATCCGGAGACTGGAGAACTTATCGAGCAGCCGATCTCGCCGGAGATCGAAAGTGCTGTACTGGCGGCGGCTCAGACCTTAGCTGAAATGGGCGCCGAAATCATCGAAGAAGTCCCAATGCCAAACACACACCACGGCATCCCGGTCTATTTCGTGATCTCCCGTGTCGAGGCGGCTTCTAATCTGCATCGATATGACGGCGTTAAGTACGGCTACCGTTTTCCAGACGAAGAGGAGAATCTCCGCGAGCTTTACAAAGAAACGCGTGGGCGGGGATTTGGGATACAACCCAAATTGCGGATACTAATGGGGATGTATGTCTCCGCGGAGCAATATGAGAAAGGGCATTACGAACGTGCGCTGCGGGTCCGCACGCTGATCCGCGATGATTTTGAGCGCGCCTTTGACCCAGGCGGTTCCTATAAACTGGACTGCCTGCTCACGGCGACGACGCCGACAACCGCATTCAAGCTCGGCGCGGTCTATGGTGATTCTGTGCTCATGCAGTACGCAGACTTGTTGACTGTCCCGGCTAATCATGCCGGTGTTCCCGGGCTATCGATCCCTGCGGGATTTGGAGAGAACGGCTTGCCGATAGGAATCCAATTCATCGGTCCAGATTTCTCTGAAGCGACATTGCTGCGCGCAGGTCGTTCTTACGAGATGGCAACCGAGGCAGAGGCGTGGCGCGCTCGGCAGCCAAAGGTTATCGAAACTTTGTAGGTTTAAATAATAAGGCAATTTCGAAATGGAGTGAATACGAATGGTTGGAATAAAACGCAACTACGGACTTAATCTTTGGATATTGATCCTTCTTCTGCTTGTCGCGCCTCTTACGGCTTGCGGGCTCCAGGCCGAAGTTTCTCCAGATTTCCAGGAAACAGAGGAGACTGGGGAGGAGGTAGGCGCGGGCGAAGAACTGCAGTGGGATTCCCCTCCAGAGCTCACCCTGGACCCCGAGAAAGTGTATATCGCCACCCTCATAACGGAGAAGGGCGAGGTGACCGTTGAGCTATTCTCACAGGGCGCTCCGATAACCGTCAACAACTTCGTGTTTCTAGCCGAACAGGGCTTCTATGATGAAACGACCTTCCACCGGGTGCTGCCGGGGTTTATGGCTCAAGGTGGTGATCCCACCGGCACTGGCAGTGGGGGACCGGGTTACCAATTCGCGGATGAAATCATCCACGGGGTTACGTTCAACCAGGAAGGGCTGCTGGCGATGGCGAATAGTGGACCGGGCACCAACGGCAGCCAATTTTTCATTACCTATGGCGCAACCCCCCACCTCAATGGCCTGCATACGATCTTTGGGAAGGTCATCGAGGGCATGGATGTCGTCAATGCATTAACGCCGCGTGATCCAGCGGCAGCGCCGGATTTTCCGGGCGATCGTCTGATCCGGGTCGAGATCGAGGTTGTTGAACACAGTCAGCTGCCCACACCAACACCGATGTCGGATGCTGTGATTCCCGTGCCTGAGGACGGGCGCCCACTCGCGGAGATCCCATTTACGGAAAGGGAAGGTATTTACAACGGGATGCCCGATATGGTCATCGACTTGGATAAGGAATATACGGCGACAATCGAGACTTCGAAGGGTGCGATTCAAGTTGAGCTCGAACCGCTTTCAGCTCCGGTGAGCGTGAACAATTTCATCGTCCTGGCTAATCTTGGGTATTGGGATGGTTTCCCAATCAGCAACGCGCAGCCTGATTCCTACTTCGTGACGGGTTCCCCCGGGGGTCAGCCGAATAGTGATATCGGTTATACGCTTCCCTCTGAAAATGGGAACCCCGCCACTGCGGGTGCCCTTGGATATTGGTTCCGCTCGGATGTGCTGGCATCCAGTGGCAGCCAGATCTTCATCGCCCTTGATGAACTTCCGGGAATGGAGGAATTCTTCACGATATTTGGATATGTAACCGATGGGTTCGAAGTAGCTGAGGCGCTCACGGTAGAGGATCAGATCATCCGTATCACAGTCGAAAGCAAGTAAGGATCATCCTTTGGGAAATGGGGCACCATCGATGTCAGAATACGAAGCCGTCATCGGTCTCGAGACGCACATTCAACTGAATACCAAATCGAAGATTTTCTGCGGGTGTAAAGCGGATTCTTGGGCTGACCCGCCCAACACGAACATCTGCCCTGTTTGCACCGGACTGCCGGGCGTTTTGCCCGTGCTGAATCGAGCTGTTGTGGAGAAGGCAGTGCTGCTGGCTTCGGCGATGCGCGCCGATTCAATACAATCGCGTTCGTACTTTGCCCGCAAGAACTACTTCTACCCCGACCTTCCCAAAGGGTATCAGATCAGCCAGTATAACGAACCGCTGGCGTTGGGGGGATTCATGGACGTGCCGCTTCCAGAGGGTGATCAGCGTCGGGTTACGATCACCAAGCTTCATATGGAGGAGGATGCCGGGAAGACAGTCTTGGAAGCGGGACGCAGGTTGATCGATTTCAACCGCTGCGGAGTTCCACTGGTTGAGATGGTCACGGGTCCAGATTTGCGGTCGGCTGATGAGGCAGCGCAGTATCTCATTCGTTTGCGGCAGCTCTTGCGTTGGCTGGGGATCTCCGAGGCCGACATGGAGCGCGGCCATCTTCGCTGCGATGCCAATGTATCCATTCGCATCCAGGGTTCGGATGTGCTCAATCCGAAGACAGAAACCAAGAATGTAAACTCTATTGAGAATGTACGCGATGCCATTCAGGCTGAGATTAAACGCCAGATACGCGAAGTAAAGGCAGGCCGTACCATTGAAGCCTGGACATTGGATTGGGACGAGGACAGCGGGACGCTTCGTAAGATGCGCGTCAAGGAAACCGAGGCGGATTATCGGTATTTCCGTGAACCGGATTTGCTCCCGATCGAGCTCGATGAGACCTGGCGGGACGAGATTCTATCCGCTCTCCCAGAATTGCCGCTGGAACGACGGGCACGCATCGCCAATCAGTACGACATCCCGATCTACGACGCTGAGATTCTCACCGAGGAACGCAGCCTGGCGGATTATTTCGAAAAGGCTGTCGAGATGTATGACGGTGAGCCGAAGACGGTATCGAACTGGTTGATGAATGATGTGTTGCGCATCATTCGCAGCAAGGGAGTCAAGGCGGGTGGTCTCCAATTACAACCTCGCCATCTGGTAGAAATCATCGACATGGTCGACGAGAAGAAAATAACGACGAACACAGCAAAGTCGCTCCTGGATCAAGTCGAGGAGACGGGAAATACTCCTATAGAAATCGTTGAACGCGAGAACCTGGCGCAAGTATCCGATGAAGGTGCTCTGCGTCAGGCGATTTCAGAAGTGATCGCTGGAAACCCTGATCAGGTGAAAACATATCGCGCCGGAAAGGAATCGGTGATCGGCTGGTTTGTGGGGCAGGTCATGCGCGAGACAAAGGGCAAGGCGAATCCCCAGCTAGTCCAGGAACTTCTAAGTGAGATGCTCGCCGGGGAATAGCAGGCGTGGGCATCTATGCGTGGCTTTAGAGTCCCATCAGAGCTGACTCTTTCTTATTTGTCATTTGGACAAATCCTGTTTCTTAAAAAAAACCGGCAGGGAAGATCTCCACTGCCGGCATCCTGGCTATAAACGAATAAAGCAAATTATTATTTTGTCTTACAGAAAGATTGTCGCTATTAGCTTCCGAAGACCAGGAACATCGAGACGAGCGAAAGGAAGACCGCCACGAAGAAGCCAATCGCAGCCATCTGGTGGTGCTTCTGGTTGCGGAAGTTGACCATCTCCAGGTAGTTGTTGAAATCATCAATGGTCTTCTTGGTGATCTCCTCCGATTCGGCTTCGCCTGGCTCTCGATCACGATCCCTAAAAGCAAACGTTCGCAGGGGCTCTCCTGAGAGTCGCCATTGCATGTAGGCTAGATAGGCGAAAATCGCAGCGAGTATGAACCAGATCGGGAAAATTACTGATGACATTATGCATTCCTCCTGAATCCGACCCTTAAGTTTATGGCAGGACCATGGGTTAGAAGATAGTACAGATTCGGCTTCAACGCAATAGAACCGTTCATCCTATCGTGAGGTTTGTTCCATTATCTCATTAAAATCTAAACAACCATATTTTAGAGGGAAAAACGAGCGGCAGCACCTCGAGCTTGTGTTTTATTGGACGAAATCGTAAGCGATGAAATCTCCGACCGGGCGTACAATTTCTCTCCCAGCAGCCCCAACGCTACTCATCATGAGTGTCCAGTCGCTGCGGCTTCCAGTGAGATAAAGATAATCCTCGCTATTGATCCAACGAAATTGCATCCCGTTACCTAGCGGCTGCGGCGGGTCCCCGATTTTTCCAAGCCTCAGATCCATCGGACCCACAGAGTATACAAAAGCAGAGCTGTCGGGTGACCATCCAACCCAGCGCAGACTTCCGCTTGTATAGACGATTTCACCGCTGCCATCTTCGCCAGCAATGACAAGATGTCCCTCGTTTTGCTCGCTTCCCGCACGCATGAAGGCGATCTTGTTGAGATCAGGAGCGATGACAGGTGCGCCGAAAGCCTGTGGGAAGAAGGATTGGCCCTCGATCAAGGCTGTCTGGACCGGTGGGCGGCCATCTGTTGACAGGATCCAGACCGCGCTTGTGGGATCAGGAGCCAACGGAAATTCTGAAGGGATCACAGCGGCGAAATATGAAGAATCGGGAGACCAAACTGGTTCCGGGTAGAAGGAATATTGACTGTAGGTCATCACCGCTGGAAAGGTCAGGAGTTCGGAGTGCAGATTTAAGCCAGATGAATCGGAGGAGCCAATATTTGTAGTCTGAATGATTGCTAATGTTGTCCCATCTGGCGAGGGATAGAAATCGCCGCCACTTCCAGGAGGGAGCAATCTCTCCAGCGATTCCGTATCCACGTCGATCGACAATACATCGTCGTTTTTTACGAGGCC
>JAIWHF010000142.1:0-6278 GCA_048629905.1 Methanosarcinales archaeon | reverse complement strand
ACGCGAGCGTCAGCCAAGGATTTCATCATCAGTGAAGCCCTTCTATCCGACGGCCTTCTTACCCCTAGCTGCGGCCTCGGTTCAACCGATGAAGATCTCGCCGAGCGCGTGCTTGAAATCCTGATGGAAACGGCGCACGAACTGCGTTGAAACGGACAAACCATGACCCAACCTCGAATCCTTCAATTGCATTCACAAGAGGCAACATTGGAGACTGTCGGTGGGAAGGGCGCCAGCCTGGCGAGGCTGGTTCGCGCTGGCTTTCCCGTTCCGGACGGTTTTCTGATCCCGACCGCGGCCTACCTTGATTATGTGGCCTCAAACGACCTAAAGAAACGGATTTTATCCCGCCTGACCCACTTACCTTTTGATGAACCTGCGGCCTCTCAAGAAGCCTCCGCGGAGATACGAGCGTGGTTCCTCGTCGAAAAGACGGACTCTGGATGGGCTTCCACCATCCGCCGCGCGTACGCAGACCTCGGCGGCGGCCCAGTCGCCGTGCGCTCCTCCGCCACCGCAGAAGACCTGCCGGATATGTCTTTCGCCGGTCAACAGGAAACCTTCCTCAATATTGTCGGCGAGCAGATGCTGTTCGAAGCGATCGTCAATTGTTGGAGCAGCCTATGGACGGCGCGAGCCATCAGCTATCGCTCGCGCAACAGTATCCCCCATGAGGATGTGGCACTTTCCGTGATTGTGCAGATCATGGTGCAATCCGAGGCTTCCGGGGTTCTATTCACCGCAAACCCGCTGACCGGGAAGCGATCAGAAACCGCAATCGACGCCACGCTCGGGTTGGGCGAGGCGCTTGTCGGTGGGCTCGTCGAGCCCGATCATTATGTCGTCGACACCGACTCTGGAGAAATCATCAACAAAACCTTAGGGGGAAAAGCGCTAACAATCCGCGGGGTGGCTGGGGGCGGTGTCGTCACCGAGGATGCCGATGCCGGAGAGCAACAAGCCATCCCCGACGACACCATCTTGCAGTTGACCGAATTGGGTCAGCGCGTCGTCGCGCTGGTTCACTCCCCCCAGGACATCGAATGGGCCTGGAGCGGGGGGCAACTCCATCTGCTGCAATCCCGGCCCATCACCTCACTCTACCCCATCCCCGATGTCCCCACCGACCCGCTTCGAGTGTTTATCTCCTTCGCAGTCATTCAGGGTTTACTCGCCCCGGTTACTCCGTTAGGACAGGATGTCATGAAGTTGGTCTTCGCCGGAGGAGCCAAAACTTTCGGTTTCGAGCTCACACAGGAAACCCAGAGAGTGCTCTTCTCCGCGGGTGAGAGGTTATGGGTCAATATAACGCAATTACTGCGTAATTCAATCGGCCGAAAAATCCTTGGGGGTGCACTGCCGGCCATTGCTCCGGGAGCTGCCCAAACCCTTGAGCTCCTTCTCGACGATCCCCGCCTAGCTGTAGGTCGTGGTGGCATCCGCTTCAGCACGTTCCGGCGATTAGCCGGATTCTTGCTTCCTTCGATGGTGCGCGTCATCAGGCTCTGGCTGACTCCTGAGCAGGGGCGAGAGCGCGTAACCCGACTTATGGATGACACGGTTCTTCAATCCAAAACCCGCAGCGAAGTGACCGGGGACACCCAGGAAGTCCTCGCTCAACGGCTTGAAATATTGCATGATGCAGGCGATATTTTCCCCGATGTTGCTATCCCCCAGGGCGTTACCCCCATCGTCGCTGGTATGGTGCCCTTCTTCGGTATCATGCGGCGCTTCGGTGCCCAGGCTGCTGAAGCATCGGGAAATCCCGCTTTCGCACAGGCATACCTCGAAATCGCCCGCGGTTTACCCCACAACGTCACCACAGAAATGGATCTAGCGCTGTGGCGAGTCGCGCAGACCATCGTCGCAGATTCAGATTCTTCTAAGATGTTCCAAGAAATATCTGCCTCAGAGCTGGCCGCCCTCTACCTGCAGGCGAATCTCCCCTCCCGGGTTCAGGAAAGCATCGAGAGTTTCATTGAACGCTATGGAGCGCGCGGCGTCGGCGAGATCGACATTGGCCTCCCTCGCTGGAGAGAGGAGCCAACACACATCATGCAGGTTCTCCAAAGCTACCTGCAAATCAAGGATCCCGACAAAGCCCCCGACGTAGTCTTCACCCGCTCTGCGAAGTCGGCCGAGCAGGCAGCGGCTCATCTAGAATCTGCCGTCCGTCAAATGCGCGGTGGATTTATCAAAGCCCGGATATTGCGTTGGGCAATTAGCCGCTATAGGGCGCTGGCGGGGATGCGCGAGGCTCCGAAATTCTTCGCCATCCGCATGATGGGCATTATCCGTCAGGGATTGCTACAAAGCGGCCAAGAACTCGTTGACGCAGGTCATTTAAAGCAGCGTGATGATTTGTTCTTCTTGAGTATTCGCGAGCTTGATGAGCTGAACGAGGCAATGGTCAAGTCAAAAAACAGACCGCCAACTAAACAAAGCGAACCTGACTTGCACACATTCATGCAGTTAAATCAAGTCCGCATCGCCGAGCGCCGGGAAAAATACCAGCGCGAGCATTTACGTAAACAGATTCCACGCGTGCTGCTCAGCGACGGAATGACGTTTTACGAGGGGGTGCGTGCCCCGGATGGGCAGGAAGGCGCCATCATAGGCGACCCGGTTTCTCCCGGCGAAGTTGAGGGGACGGCGCGGGTGATCTTTGACCCTCAAAGCTCCCAACTAGCCCCTGGCGAAATACTGGTCTGCCCCGGAACCGACCCGGCCTGGACGCCCCTTTTTCTGACCGCGAGCGGGCTCGTTATGGAGGTCGGCGGGATGATGACCCACGGCTCGGTGGTAGCCAGGGAATATGGCATCCCTGCTGTGGTTGGTGTGCATCAGGCTACCGAGAGGATTAAAACCGGTCAAAGGCTGCGGGTAAACGGATCCACAGGCGAAATCACACTTATCGATGATGAGCAGCTGCACAATGACGCCGCGAGCGCTACGATTGATGCTTGACTCTCGTTTTCCTCGTTGTAGAATACGAAGCATCAAGGCAATACGGTTGAATCAGATGACGATAGACGTTAACGTTTCTCAATTAATGGCCATGCGCCAGCTGCCGTGGCCGATGGACCGAGGCCCATCGGCGTGGGTCAGTCGCGCCTGACAGCCGCCTGCCCCGGCAGCAATCCCTCCGCCAGCCTCGCGCTGGCGGTTTCCTTTACAGGGACATCGCCCGCTGGTATTGTTTAGCTCTAAACACAAGTGCAATAATGAGAGGAATATCATGACCGAGACTATTCATGTAAGCGTCGCCTGGCCCTACGCCAACGGTGACATGCACGTGGGTCACCTTGCCGGTGCTTACTTACCAGCCGATATCTTCGCTCGCTACCATCGCCTGAAAGGCAACCGGGTGCTCATGGTTTCCGGATCGGATTCTCATGGCACACCGATCACAATCGAAGCGGATAAGCGGGGCATTACACCGCGCGAGCTCTTTGAACATTACCATCACCGCTTCCTGACGACGCAGAAACAGATCGGCATCAGCTACGACCTTTTCACGCACACCGACACCGAGAACCATCACCGCATTGCCCAGGATTTTTTCTTGCGGCTGCACGAGAACGAATACCTGTATCAGGAGATTCAAAAGCAGCTCTATTCCGAAGAGGAGGGGCGCTTTCTTCCCGATCGTTATGTCGAAGGCACATGCCCGATCTGTGGTTACGAAGAAGCACGTGGAGATCAGTGTGACAACTGCGGCAACCTACTCGACGCCCTGGAGTTGATCAACCCGCGCAGCAAAACCGACAACAGCCGACCTGTAGTGCGCGAGACGGAACACTTCTTCATGGATTTGCCGGCATTCACCGATCAACTTCTGGAATACCTTACCAAACACGCCGACCACTGGCGCCCGAACGTGATCAATTTTGCGCGCAATTTCATCGAAGGTGGACTAAAGGGGCGAGCTGTAACACGTGATGTCTCATGGGGAATCCCCGTACCGCTGGATGGATGGGAAACCAAGCGTATCTACGTGTGGTTCGAAGCCGTGATGGGATATTTCACCGCTTCGGTAGAGTGGGCACACAACAACGAACAGCCTGAGGCCTGGAAAGAGTGGTGGTACAACCCGGAAGCGAAAATCTATAATTTCATCGGCAAGGACAACATCCCCTTCCACACAGTGTTCTGGCAGTCCGAACTACTCGGCGTGGGAAGCATCTACGACGAACCCCAAAACCGGCCGCTCAACTTGCCTTACGATGTTCCATCGAACGAATTCATGAACATCGAGGGGGCTCAGGTCAGTAAGAGTCGCGATTGGGCTATCTGGCTGCCTGATATTCTCGAACGTTACGATCCGGATGCTATTCGCTTTTACATCACCGCAGCCATGCCGGAAAGTCGTGATTCCGATTTCTCCTGGTCGGATTTCGTGCGCCGCAACAATGGCGAGTTGGTTGCTGCATGGGGCAACCTCGCCAATCGGGTTCTCTCATTCACCTACAAACATTGGGAAGGCCGTGTGCCCGATCCTGGGGAATTGCGCGAGATAGACCAGGATTTACTCAAACAGATCGATGCCGGATTCGATCGCATCGGTTCGCTAATCGAAGAAGTAAAGATCAGGGCCGCTCTGCAGGAGACGCTCGCTTTGGCGCGCGAGGTGAACGGATATCTCGACCGGGCACCGTGGTTCGGGGTAATTGAAGAAGACCGCCAGGCTGCGGCTACCACGGTTTATACGGCCCTGCGCGCTATAGACTCGCTCAAGATCCTCTTTGCCCCCTTCTTACCTTTCAGCAGCGAGCAGCTCCACGAGAGTCTCGGTTATACAGAACCGATATTCGGCGAACAGAAGATCGCAACCTACGAGGAGTCCGAACGCTCCCACGAAGCGTTAATCTACGACGCGTCATCAGCCAAAGGCCGGTGGGCTCCCAGCGATCTCGAGCCTGGCCGCAGATTCAAAAAACCCAAACCACTGTACCGCAAATTAGATGACTCGGTGATTGACGAAGAACACGAACGACTCGGCCAGCCAAGCGAATAACATAGGGGAGATCCGCACGAAACTTTCATGGAGTGGGGGCATGGTCCAAACTGCATGCCTGTTCTCGTGTGGATTTCCCCTTTAATCCTCACTGTTTTCCCAAATTTCCTATAGCGCTCATACACGGCTTCGTTATTTAATATAGAACCAGAGGGTGAATTGACCACAGCCGCCAGAGAACCTAGAATGGTAGGCCAAAGGGGAAGATAAAAATCTTACCGCATCGCTTGATTGAGCCACTCTTAACGATTGGCGTTGCGTTCGATCAACGCGATTCTCCGCTGGAAGTTCTCTATGGCATCGAATGATCTGTTATTAAAAGGTATCGCCGCAGCAAAAGGAGGGGACAAGGAGCGGGCGCGCGCCTTGCTCAGCAAGGTCGTACTCGACATGCCAGAATCCGAAGAAGCTTGGTGGTGGCTTGCGCAAAGCGTTGATGATCCCAAGCAACGGGAGTTCTGCGCTCAGAAGATCCTCGAGATCAACCCCCATCACAGAGGGGCGAAAGAATTGCTTCTAGGATCCCCTAAGAGTTCTCAGCAATCAACATCCCGGGCGGAGATTGCCCCAGAGCCACGTGCAGCCCAAACCAACGCCCCCATTCGCAGGCGCCCTCAATCGCCTCCCAAAAAGAAAACGTCCATTTTTTAGTCCTCCGAAAAAATATGCGCAACTCTTTGCTCCATCTCACCAGACAATAAATCATCTACGACAGGCTGACTAAGGGCATGAACATGGAATTCGTCACCCTGGATATCTGCTGTAATAGTACCTGGAGTAAGGGTAATAGAGTTTCCAAATGTAACTTTTGAAATATCTGATTTTAAATTTACTTTAAATTTGATTAACTGGGGATTAATGAGTTCGGACATTTTTGGGCTTAATGCCAGACGTGCTACATGAAAGTTGGCAAGAATGATCTGGTATATGAGCCAGGGGATATAAGCAATAAACCGTATAACTTCTTTCCCTCTCCCCTTCCTGGTTTCTTTAAACAGTAAGTCACCAGATAAAAATGTAACAATCAGACATGAAATAATTCCGAGCGCGGCATGAAATAGATCAAACTTTCCTGCCATCATCATCCAAAAAACAAAAAGGATGATAAAAGTGGCTATGAATCTCATAAATACACCTTTATTATTGTTAATTTAGAAAGTTATTCTATTCGACTGATAAATATTTGATAAGACCTTGCTTTTTATGGGAAAGGACTATAGAGAAATTCCCCTTGTGCGTCAAGGAAAAAGGAACCACAACA
>JAIWHF010000141.1:0-6328 GCA_048629905.1 Methanosarcinales archaeon | reverse complement strand
GAAGGTGGCTCACAAACAGAGAGGATATGAGATCCTCCATCCTGCCGTAATTCACGTACCTGGTTTGATGCTCATGATGTACAGCACTCGAGAACTGACCGATTTCAAATCAGCCAGCATCAACCTGCTGCATGCCGAAACCTACGTCACCAATGACGCTCCACACTGACAAATTTGGAGGTTCATAGAGTATGTACCTCAAAGAAAATCTTTCGATCGAAGAGAAAACTCTACCCAGATTATTGAATGCTCAAGAGGTTGCAGCAGCGCTCAATATGGGTCTCTCAACCGTTTACATGCTGGTGGAACGAGGTGAGCTTCCCAGCATCCGAATAGGTCGCTCTGTCCGAATTCGACCCGAGGACCTGGAGAAGTTCATCGAGTCGAAGGCGCAGAGGCCAGGCAGCCATTGAATAATGCAATCAACTACAGAGTCCCCTGCTTGGTCTCGAGTGTTATGCTCGACTTGTTCAAGATCTCTGCTGGATTACTTTGCTCGTAGGTTATTGATACAATGATACGAACAGCGCGCACCTTAACAATCGAATATCGGACAGAGGTTGTAGAGTCGCCTTTCCTTATTCCTACACATGAAAAGGAGTAATGGAAATGGCGAAGAAAATTCGTGGTCATGGTGAAGGCAGCATCTTTCAGCGATCAAATGGTACCTGGCGTACTCAACTCACTTTGAATGGTGAGCGAATCAGTTATGGTGCTAAGACCAAATCCGAATGCATTGATTGGTTAACTACAATGCAGTTCCGTCTAAACCGAAGTTTTGATTACCAGGGTGGGAAGACGTCCCTCAAGACCTTCATAGAGCAGTGGCTGGAAAACCATAAGGTATCCATTCGATCTAAAACTTATCACAGATATAAAGGCTTATCTGAGAAATACATCATTCCACGGCTAGGAGATACCGACCTCAACGATTTGCACCCCCAAAATATTGAATGGTTCTATGCTGATCTTCTTGCGGATGGCGTTGGAATCCGCAGCGTCCGTTTATGCCATTCAATCCTACATTGTGCCTTAAAGAAAGCGATTACCTACGGCTGGATCACACGTAATCCGGCGCATGGCGTCACCCTGCCTAAGTACAAACCCGCTGAGATGCAGGTCTGGAATGACGGTCAGGTATCCTTGTTTCTCATAGCAGCTGAGAGCAGCCACTACAAAGCTCTCTATCACATTGCGATCACAACCGGCATGCGTCAAGGTGAAATTATCGGTTTGCAGTGGTCTGACCTTGACTGGAATCGAGGGACAATACAAATCCAGCGCCAAGTACAGCGAGTTCGTGGCCAGGGTTGGAGTTTTGTAGAACCCAAAACGCGCAAGGGACGACGAAAGATCATCTTGGGAGAAGGCTCTTTACACGCCCTTCGCTTCCACAAGGAACAGCAACGATTCAAAATCGAGGTTGCAGGTGTCCGATGGCAAGATCACGATTTGATCTTCCCAAACTCTCTTGGCAAGCCATTGGATCCCAGCAATTTAAGACTTGACTTCAATCGCCTTCTGGTAGAGGCAGGTTTACCGAAGATACGATTTCATGATTTGCGACACACTGCTGCTTCACTGATGCTCAACAATGGTATCCCTCTGATCGTCGTCTCACGAATCCTCGGGCACGCCAAACCCAGCATTACCCTGGACCTGTATGGCCATCTCTACCACGAGATGCTGGGCGAAGCTGCCAAAATCATGGACGATCTGGTCACTCCGATCAAAGTAGAACTGCCAAGAAATGAAGTTTTCGATGATAAACCGCACCAAACTGCACCAATCTGCACCAGAAAATGCAAACCTGCCTAGGTGACAGGTCCGGAAATGGGCGGTTTTATGTGTGATTATTGCTAGAAGAAGGCGCCCCCGCCGCGATTCGAACGCGGAACCGTCGGATTAGAAGTCCGGTGCTCTATCCATTGAGCTACGGGGGCAGAATCCAATTGTATTGTAAAGATCGACGGGGATCAATCCTCAACAAGAGGTCGAATTCCTTTATAAACTCTCCCACCAGAGAGCATACGCAGGATCGTCCGTGCGGGGCGGTTAAGGCTTTCACCCAACTCTTCGGGCGTGAGGGGTGAATTTCCATTCGATAAGAACACCCGGAAGATGGCATTGACCAGGGTCGTTTGCGGTGTTAAATACTCCGGCTGTAAAGCGCAGTGAGAAATCAGCGTATGTTGAATTCCCAGGACTCGGGTGACCTCCGCTGTTTTTGGATTCACACTGTCAACCAGCGTATCGGCCTCGACATCCGCATACGCTTCCTGATGCTCCGGGCAAAGATGGCTGCGAAGATAAATATTTAGGTCCCTATCCGCCTTGTCCCAATACTCAAAATCAATATGATATTTTGTATCCAATGTCTGTCGAGCGAGGATGGAGGATGCTTGTTTTGTCACGACGAACCCCATGCTTCCGCGTCGAAACGCCAGTAAAGATCTCCCACATGTTGGAAATATGGATGCTTAATAAGCTCGGCAAAGATCGTTGACGGCGGCTGCCGTTGGATGACATTCACAGCAGCATAAAGCGTCTGCGCGTGCACAGCGCTTTGTGGCGTCAGTTTGGCTAACTCCCGAAATACATGCGCAACGGTTCGATCGAGAGGGTGCTTCTGATGCAGCGATTGCATCCAGACTTCATCGAGTGCCTGTGTGTCAATTAACCCGATAACCATCAAATCATCATAGGCCGTCCCAACCGGCTGCTTGAGCATCGTGAACCCTATCTGGCCATTCTCGGCAATGGTTACCGTACGGATCCAATCATTGCGCATGCGTCGATCGTACGTCTCGACGACCACCTCGCCAGGGACATCGCCAGGGTGTACGCGTATAAGCCCTCCCGCTGGGACCTTATACTCTCGATACCAGTCTTCCAAACCGAAGACATAGCCATACTCACGCACAACCCATCCCGGGAATCTCTCCCCACTGTGCCCATCAATAAGAACGAAACGAATTCTGGGAGCCTCATAAGCCGTTGGGAAAAGGGGTGCAAGGCGAGCCGATAATGGAAGTGCTCCCACTCTCCAGTGAGGGAAAATCAGCGTGACGGTAACATCATCCGGCGCGACGTCAGGAGCTGGTAGATCACTCATTTCATCATCCAGCTTCGTTATGAGTTCTTGCAGCTCATCTGTAAGGATGGATGAATCAATGGCTTTATCCTGGCTTTCCAGGCGCGGAGGTGCAAACAATACCTCTGGGGGTTCAAGCCGCCGTAAAAACCAGAGAACCTGACCGGCTGGCCCGACTTCATCGAAACGTTCATCTTCCTGCAGAGCGTAATCAAGCGAAAATTCCGCGAGGCCCGTAGAAAGCGAATCGGACAGTTCAACATGTGCAAGCAGGTCCGCTGTCGGCAAAGGGCCGCCAGCTTCGACGTCGAGCACGGCCTCGGCAAGGTTTAGGTGTCCATCGGTGATCTCAGCCACAAGCGCGCTCGGGAACCATTTCCCGGCGATACTGACGATGTCATCTACCTTGTTTAGACTCTCATCCAAAGCCGTGATGATGAATTCCCCAAACCGGGCCATTATCGTTTCCGGCTTACGCAGCTCATCGAGTTCAGGATCTGGCTCAGGCGGGCTGTTCAGAATATGATCCGCCAGTTCAGATGCAAATTCTTTCTCTACCCCGTCCCCCGCGAAAGCAACCTTGATCACCGAAAAGGAATCAAGGTCCGGGTTATTGCCCTCACGCACACCAACAACCTCACCTGTTTTAAACTCTAATTGCGAGAATGTTAGGAACTGTCCTGCTTTGTAAGTTTCTGCGGGGATGTAAATGGCATGTTCCGTCTCTTCTGCCTCTTGGGCTTCCTTCTCTAGTTGGACTAAACGCTGCTCAACCAGTGCGGATGCCATCTCATCAGACGTGAGAGGAACCTCCCGCTCTAGCAGGAGGTTGATGATAAAATCGATATCGTCGTCTTTGACCTCGAAACTGGTCCAATACGATTCAGAAGAAATACTTAGCACAGATGCCATATTAAAGAAAGATTGCCCTACTCGGGGACGTTCTAGGCTATTATACTACACCCAGAGGTTATTGCATCATGACGGAAAATTTTGTAGTCGCCGAAACGGTTTCAGGTTTACTCGAAGCTGAGATCATCCGGGGAATGTTGGAAGCTCAAGAGATCGAAGTTGTCCTATCACACGAAGCTGCAACAGCGATATACGGCTTAGGTGTGGGTCGATTGGCCCGGGTGGAAATCCTTGTGCCGGAGGAGATGCTTGGCGAAGCCCAGCTATGCCTGGAAGATTATCGCAGCGGTCGCCTGGCCGAAGAAGCTGATGATGAAGATCAGGGGTAACTCTGGTCAACCCAGTCCAGGGGATTAATTGGTACTCCACCAACCCAGATCTCCCAATGCAGATGGGGGCCAGTGGATCTCCCTGTAGTTCCTACAATCCCGATCTCCTGCCCCCGTTCAACAACGTCACCTTCTTGAACAAACATCTCCGATTGATGGAAATATCCTGAATACACTCCCCAACCGTGGTCAATATAGGTCACATTTCCCCTTATCAATAGAGGTTCTGCAAAAACAACCACCCCACTAGCCGGCGCATAGATAGGAATATCATTACCATAGAAATCCACTCCGGTATGGTAGTACATCAAGGCGCCGTTGTTGTAATTACGCCTGTCCCCAAAACCGGCGATGAACTCGTCGGTGTAATATCTAGAGGGATAATCAAAGGAACCATCCCATAGCTTGTCAGGGGTGACCGGCGCAAGAAGCTCCGCTACGAAGTCCTCCTCAGGCTGAATAATTTCCAGATCGACGGTTTCTGCAGGGACTCCAACGATATACTGGAAACCATAATCACCATCTTCGACCAAAACCGGTTGGATAAACGCATAGCTGGTCTCCTCCCCCTCCGACTGTGCCATCCGCAGCTCAAGATCGATCAACCCCGGCTCTGCTAAAGCATGGATGCCCTGCAGAGCGACCATTTCCCCTTCACCAGCCTGAAAGAAGGCAAGCTGGTAGTCTCCGAGCGAACCTTCAAGGTGAACAGGGTGGCTCACTTCTGTTTTAAGCACGACAGTATGCCCTTGAACTGCCGGGAGGGGTTCGATCGAAATTGAAGTTATGGGTTCAGGGAGCGAGACCCTCCATCCCATCGAATCGGTCAGTGGATTCCCGGGCATTACCCAAACGCGCAACGGAGCTAAGGCAGAGCGCCGTAGATCCCATGGATTTATCCCGGCGCGGGCCGCGATTTCCAGCCTGGTTTCTCCAGGTTGCGGCAGAAGTGCCCCAACATTGTTCTCTGATATCGCATCTTCCGTGGATTCAGGGACGATGAGCGACTGCCCCACATAGAATCGATCAGGTCGGACAAGTCGATTAAGGCGGGCTAACGCATCCGTTGACAGATTGTAACGAAGGCTCAGGCTATTCAAATCATCGCCGAAGCCGATATCCTGCAATGTCAGGACACCTTCAACGTCTTCGAAGCCCGGGATCGTTAGTTCTGCACCGGGGAAAAGTTTGGAAGGGTCATCAATCCCATTTAACGCAACCATCGCCTCGACGGTGGTGCCAAAGCGGCGGGCGATGCCTGAAAGCGTGTCACCAGGTTCGACAATATATATCGGCCCCCCGCTCTGCGCTTGAACGGCTGCTGCCGGAAATAGCACCATGACGAGGATGAGAAACAGGAGTAATGTATGCCTACGCTTCATCAATAAACTCCAACTGATCCCCGATCTGCACTTCCTCAAGAATCCTGGGCGAAGCCTCAAGGATATATTGAGCCGCCTGCTTCGGTGCGTAGAAGCCCCAGGGTTTGGCAAGTGTTTTGTCCACTACCAGCCCATCAGAGTTCACCCAGAACACACTGATCGAGAAGAAAACAAACAGCATGTGGATCGTGGTATTAACACGCCCTTCGCTGCTTTCAACGAGGATCAGACCCTCACCGTCAGGGATCTCGCGTCGGAATGTCAATCCACGCAAGCGGCAGGAGAACGAATCGCACCAACGCGCCCGACCCAAGGGTGAATTTCCACGGCTATGATTGTGAACTCGAACCCAGCGTTTCATCCTGCTCCTGATATAAAAATAGGGCGACCGAAGCCGCCCTGCCAATGCTCGGCCTACGAGCTTATTCTACCTCAACCTCACCGATGATCTTCTCAACGCTCTCGAGTAATTCTTGGGGACCAAAAGGTTTGGTGATGTAATCATCCACCTTGGCGATATGCAATCCCAATACCTTGTCGATGGACTGGGCTTTCGCTGTGACGACAACGACGGGGATGTTGCGCAAGTCGTCGTCCGCCTTCATTTGTTG
>JAIWHF010000140.1:0-6369 GCA_048629905.1 Methanosarcinales archaeon | reverse complement strand
CTAACTGATACACCTTTTCTGATATGACCAAAGAAAGAACTGTCATAAAACGTATCCTGACTGAAAGTTTAATTTTTTTTTCCGAACCAAAAAAATCAATAAAAAATAAAACAACAATAGAATTTCCTAACCCTAAATTTGACAGTTATACATTAATCATTACAAACATTTCCGGCACAACTGTGAAAATAATTGAGAATATTAAAACCGGAAAAATCATTCGTTTCATTGCCCAGAACATCATAAAGCTTGAAAGATTCTGGAGTTGTTTTCAAAGCTTTTTGGATAATATCTTCTGAAAAATAAACTCGGTTTTTCTCGATCTTTGCACCGAAATCTGAAAGTAAATTCACAACATTCCGGTTGTTTATCTCAATGCCGATTTTATTAAGATGAGAAATGATTACAAGGTATAATCATTAATTATGTATGGTATAAAAAAACAAAAAACAGGCAAAGGCATGAACATCTTTCTCCAAGGTCAGATTGAAAGAATAACATACACCAACGATGAAACTGGTTTCACCGTTGCCAAGGTGAGGGTCGAGGGACAGCGGGATCTCGTGACTGTGGTCTGGCAATTTCGCCTACCCGAATCATCCAGTATCCGCCTGCGTCGTACTTCAGCGCGGGCGGAAAAACGAATTAAACAGGATCATCAAGCCGGCGCCGATCAAGATGACTGGCCACAACAGCCCTGAGAATTGCCCTGCGCCCAGGAAAGAACCGAAGATTGCAAACATGATCAAGCTCGCAACAATGGCTCGGCTGCCATCTTTCAGCGCCTCGCGGGTCCTACCTTCAAGCACCCCGGAGACGATGATACCCACACCCACGAAACCCGGTATAAGCGTCCAGATATATGCCCAGCTTCCCCAGTTTCCCGTTGCATTCTGCCAATACAGAATCCCGCCGATCCCGCCCACGATCGAAGCCGGAATCGCCAGGGCCGGCGTGTTGGTCAGCAATCCCATCAGTAAAAGGAAAACGCCCACTCCAATCACAAGCAAGGGCCAATTTTGCTTAAGATCTATGAACGCGAAGAGGTCAGGAAATATTTGAGCTGCCAGGAAAGCAGCACCTATCAGAATGATGAGCAACCCGGCCACTATGTTTGATCGCTGTCCTTGCTCCATGTCATCCTCCCGTTTCCATTTACGCAGGTGCTATGAATAAGTCGCGCTGATTTTCTGCCTTTATCCTACTGCATCTTCAAGAACTAAATACCTGATCTCACGTGCATTATTCTTTTCACGCCTGGGTCACAGCGGGTTCTTAAAATCGTAGATCCCGTTCTTCACCGGCCAAATACGTTTACACCCTTTGCAGCTTAAGCCCTCTGGAGTGGTTTGCAGTTCGAGAGAAGCACACTCAGGGCAACGCCAGATCGAGCCCTCACGCACACGCCCGGGCGCACCCTCAACCGAGGCAAATTGAAAAACACTGGGGGTCAGTTGAATCCAATCCCCCGTGCGCTGCATCATTGAGTCAAGCGCCACCAACACATTAAGGGGTACGTGGCGCTTGAGGAGATTCATGCGAAAGTGGGAAACGGTTAGCTTTCGCCCGGGCGAAAAACCCGCTTCATTCAACCATTTGTAAACAATTCGAGGATGGAAGTTGAAGTTCAGTTCTGTGAACTCGATCGCTTCAGAGTCGAAGGGACTCCATTCCTGCCGTCGAAAGGCCCAACGGGCGATGGCCTTGAGGTTGCGTTTGTTTGCATATTCGAGGATGAAGGTTGATCCAGGAACAAGTGTAGGTCTAATCTGGCTCAACGCCTTTTGCGGTTCCACCAGGTGATGAAGCGTTCGGATCATTGTGGCGGCATCGAATGTTTCTTGCGCAAAGGGTAAGCGATAGACGTCGCCGACGACATAAATATAGCGCTCACTCTCGCCAAGTTGCTTCTGCGCCAACTCAATCTGCGTTCGCGAATAATCAAGCAGGACAATCTGCTGATACCCCTTATATCGAGATGTATTTCTCCCGGCCCCTGCGCCCACCTCCAGCAATCGGGATCCACCCTCGGGCAGCAATCGCTGGAGAGCGATCGCCTCTACTCGATCCTCGTATTCCCGGCTCCCCTGTTCCCAGAATTTCTCCTGGTAATCTGAGCCTTCATAATCACAAATTGGAGGTCGGCTTTCGCTCATGTCACACCATAGAAACGCCGGTCACCTGCGTGCCCGGCGAAATATCATCTCAATTGTACTCTCTCAAACTCGTGGTGTCAGCCGCCCTTTCAAGTTTAAGAATCAAAATAGCGCGTTTCGTCCAGTTTGTTTTTTTGCTGCGCCTCACCACCTTCGGGCTCTTGCTCCAGCAGCCCTATCTCTGCATCGGCGCGAAACCGCACCTCTGCCTCGTCAAGCGCGGCACGACTCGCCCGCGGGATGATCGCCCATTTGCTGCAATGCGGACACATCTCCAGCTTCCCAACCAATAGATTTGGTGAGAGAAAATGTCGGGAATAAGGAAAGCCACAGCGCCGACAGACCGCACCCCCGGCAGAACCGTACTTTCCAAGCTTGAAACTGCCTGAGCGGCGGCCCATGAACGTAAGAAGGAGGGTTCCAAGCACCATGAGTACAACGATCCCCGCGATCAGCGGGATGGTGAGATTGGCCACCTGTTGCCAGCTCTCCTCCGCGCTGACGAACTCCAATCTTACTTCTTCTGCAAATATCTCTGCACCGCTTGCCGTCGTCCCAATGGCTGAAAACGTATGTGCGCCCACTGCATAGTCACTGGTGCTAAAGGAAAACTTAAAAGGGGCTTCCAAGACTTCCGCAAAGAATTCCCCGTCGAGCAGGTATTTAACCCGTTCCAGATCTTGCGGTCCATCGGCAGAGATCGTGAACCGTCCCTGAATTCGTCCAGCGGCTCTATACCCGAAGTCTCGCCGCAAACGTATTGTTAACCGATCGTCGCCATCCTGGCCATATGCAGGAACAGTTAACACAGAAGCCAACAGGAAGAATATTAATATTCTCACCTTTCTCATCTTCACTCCTCACTTCCAGCGCGTTAGGATGGCCTCGCGCTGAAAGAGCTGTGTGGCGAAAGCCAGTAAACCAACATCGAGTACGGTGACCCCAATTGCCATCCACAGGATCATGGTTTCGTTGATAAAGATCAATCCGCTGATCTGGGCGAAGAAAAGGACCAGCAGCGGAAGGATGACCAGCATAGATATCTGTTCGGCTACGCGGGGGTCGTTTACTCGAGAGGATACCATGATGGCGATACTCACTGCGGCAACAGCCAAAAGCGGACCAACGACCACGATCGCAAACAACCAGAGTGGACCCGTCACCTGCCGCAATAGCCCAGGTCCCTCAGTAAGGATAGCCACCCCCACGGAAAAAATTGAGAAAGACAGCCATGTTGCACCGATCGCGGGCAGCGCTGCCGCAACAGCCTTGCCGGCGAGAAGCTCTAGAGTCGTCACCGGCGTCGCCAGCACCGGCTCCAGCGTTCTCGTCGTTTTTTCACCCACAATACTATAGGAAGCGAAGGTCGCCGGTATAGCAAGCGGCATCAACATAAACAGCAACATGAATTGACTCACGACGAAGTATTGTCCGCATGTTTCGCCACTCATCCCCTCACACAAGTCCGCGAAACTGGCGGGCATATCCGCTGTCGAAAACCCGGCCATCTCGCCGGGAGTACCCATGGTATAGAGAATGATTAACGGCAGGGCGGTCATCATGAGCGGCATAAAAATCACCGTGAAAAGCACGAAGCGATTCTTGAACACTTCGGCCCACTCCTTGCGCGCGATCACCCAAATTTTTCGCATAACACACCTCTCAAACAAGAAACTACCAATTTTGTGGGCACCGTACTTTCTTCGCCCCAATACACCCCGACCCAAAAGGTGTAGTTATGTAAAGCAGCGCCCAGACGAAATTCTCACATCAAAACGATAGTCAAAGCAAGTAATTACTTGACCAGGCGCAAATAAATCTCCTCCAGGGAACGACGCAGCTCGCCGACAAACTGAATATCCGCGCCGGCATCTACCAACACCCGGATCAATTCCGGGTTATTCTTCTCTGGGTCGTCTAACCCGACGACCAGCTTGTTTTCCTTTATCTCAACAGAGCGCACGAAGGGCTGCTTGCTTACCACTTTTTCATATGCAGGAGATGCCGCGCTCAGGTGAACCACGACCACGCGATCATAAAGTTTCGCCCGTAGCGCTTCGGGAGTGTCGAGCGCCAGCAAGCGAGTATTAACCACGGCGATGCGGTCACATAGCCGATCCGCCTCATCGAGATTATGAGTACACAGGAAGATTGTTCTTCCCTTGTCCTTTAACTCACCGATGAACTCCCGCACCAAACGCGCCATCTCCGGGTCGAGACCTGCTGTCGGCTCATCAAGTAAGAGCACCTTCGGTTCATGCAGCATCGCCCGGGCGATGGCCAACTTCTGCCGCATTCCCTTTGAGAAAGTCGCCGCCACATCCCCGCGCCGATCCCACAATCCCAACAGGCGCAGATAGCGCTCCACCTGTCCAGCCACATCCTCCACATCATGCAATTCGGCGAAGAAGCTTAAGTTCCTCTCCGCACTCAAGCGGTCGTACAGCCCAGGCGACTCGGTTAATATTCCTACGTTGCGCCTGATCTCGTTATCCTCTCGCCCCACCTCATACCCGGCGACCTTTGCCTTCCCCGAAGTCGGTGAAATTAACGCGCTCAGCATGCGGATTGTCGTCGTCTTCCCCGCGCCGTTTGGCCCCAGGAAACCAAAGATCTCGCCCGGCCTGACTTCCATATCCAGGCCATCAACTGCCAGCACGTCACCGAAGCGCTTGGTTAACCCCTTCGTATCAATCATCCTTTTTCTCCTCAAAAGCGGATATCCGCCCGGCCCACAAATGCTCTCTCCCGATCAAGTGTAGCGGCTATCCTCCAGACTATCGTCTGATATGTCTTCATCTGCAATTCGCCGCACCCTTGAATTAGGCGGCGGTATATTCGGGGGATCCGCCTCTAAATCTTCTCCCGGCGCATCCATGGCTTTTATTGCGAAAATTATTAACAAGCTAATCCCCGCACCAACGATGACGGTCCCCTCAGCTGCGTAGACACCCCACCGATCCATTACGATTAACGTCACTGTGTTAAACAGCGTATGCCACGCTATAGCTCCCGCCAACCACCCCCATCCGCCGCGCCGAACACTCTGGAGGACCATCGCGCTTGCGCTCAAATGAAAACAAATCGCACCCGCTCGCTCGACGGCTCCCAACAGGGCCTTATACCAGGGTATGTTCCAATAGAGCGCCAACTGGGCCGCGACGACATCCACCTGCTCTGGAGGTAGAGTCTTTGTAAGATCCGCCCCGCGCAATGCAATTGCTTGAAAAAAACCATATAAAGCAAGGCCGCCGAGGATAATCGCTTCACCGCCACCATGACCCGCCCCAAACATGAGCGCATTGGGCAGGCTTCGAGCAGCAGGTTCCCAGCGGCGCATGACGACAAAGCGCGCCACCTCTTCGAATACACCTGCAGAAAGGCCGAACAACAGCGCGGCAATAATAAACGCCAGCCCGCCAGCCGCGAACATCCCCCGCTCCGTCACAAAGGGCGTCAGAACCAGATAATTAAAGGGGATATGCAAAAGCTGGGAAGCGACAAAGGTCGCCGCCCCCGCGCCAAACAAACCCCAACCGAGTCGCCACCGCCTCGCCAACACGACTCCCAAAACCAGGGGGAGGGCGATCATCAACAAACCATTGAGTAAATGCGCCGCTGCGAGCATTGCAACTGCTCCTGGAGACCGATCACTCAACCAAGTCTTGACTGGATGACACAAAAGTCTTCGTTGAACACAACCCGTACCGCATCGTCAACGCCACCACCGCGAATCCCCCAACACCTGTGCCCTAGCCCGCTATTCTACCTTGCTTTTCCGCAACGACTCAGCCAGGCCATTCTGAGCGGCTCCTTCGCTGGACCGGCTCCGGAAGCGAAGAAGCGCTGAATATATTCAAGATCCCTATAGTTGGGCGAGAGAGAATAACGATTTCCATCCCGATTATTATGCCTAGCGAAGTGTTTCACGTGAAACCCAATGGTGATGTTTCACGTGAAACATCCATACCCGTCACTTCTTCCAACTCAGAAAACCAACCCCCGTTGAGCCGTGTTTCCCTGCGTGTTTCGTGAAATTCTCGCCACATTATGACCCAGGAACGAGCCGAAGTGTTCAGATGTGCATAAGCAAAAAACGCCCAACCTGCACACTCGAAATACTTGAGCATTTCTTAGAACGCTTGGTTTTGTAAGAGTAGATCATCCCTCGAGCCTGGGCGGCTCGTCATCCTCACGCCAGGCAATCAAGAGC
>JAIWHF010000139.1:0-6397 GCA_048629905.1 Methanosarcinales archaeon | reverse complement strand
AGAAAGATCCGGCGGAAGCGGACCTTCTTTGCAAGTTTCTCAAGGTTGCTTCCAGGATCCGTGATTGCGACAAAATGCATCCCTGCTTGATCCACACCTACAGCGCTAGCGATTTTCGTGTACATGAATTTAAAGAGCGAGAGTGTTTCTACAGTCGAGCCAGATTTCGTGGAAACGATAAATATCGTCTTCGTAATATCGATCTTCTCTAGAAGGTTGAGAATAGCACCAGGGTCGGTACTATCAAGTACGAATAATTCAGGAGTACGTTCTGCGCTGCCGAAGGTCGTCTGAAATACATCTGGGGCGAGACTGGAGCCGCCCATCCCTAGCAGGACGACAGATTGAAACCCGGCTTCACGAATTTCATCCGCGAATCTCTTGAGTTCCGAAACGACTTCCTTCATCTCGGCGGGCACATGAAGCCAGCCGAGGCGATTGGTAATCTCGTCTGGTTCAGGTTTCCAAACGGTGTGATCGTGTTTCCAGAGCCGTTTGAGAATATCCTGTTCCTGAATTACCGTTAAGCCCTGCTCCAGGGCATCTGAATATCCACCTAGTTCAAAGTGGATAGTTTCACCCTTCATGTGCATCTCCACGTTTTCCTTCGATACTGGCGAGCATCGTTCGGAAAGCCTTTGCGAAGGCGTCAACACCCTCTCTCAAAAGCTGATCTGTAATTTCATTAATATCGATGCCGAGTTCTGAGAGCTGTTGAAGCTCCGCCTCGGCAGCCTCAAGATCATGTTCCAGAGTGCGTGCGATCGTTCCGTGATCTATGAAAGCATCAAGTGTAGCCGGTGGAACGGTGTTCACAGTATCTGGTCCGATGAGTGAATCTACATAAAGCGTATCTGCGTAAGCCGGGTTCTTCGTGCTCGTACTCGCCCACAATGGTCGCTGCACCCAAGCACCCTTCTCCGCCAGAGCCTCCCACCGTTCACCCGAGAATATGTCCTTGAAACGAGCATAGGCTACTTTAGCGTTTGCAACAGCAATCTTCCCTTGAAGTGATTCCACCCCCTTTTCATCCAGAGCGCGGTCAACTGCAGTATCCACTCGGCTCACAAAAAACGATGCGACCGAGGCGACATGGCGCAGATCCCCCCCGCGACGATCGAGCGCTTCCAGCCCCTTGATGTAAGCTTCTGCGGCTCCTTTATAAGAAGCCATTGAGAAAATCAGGGTTACGTTTACATTGATGCCCTCTCCAATCAATGTCTCTATCGCCGGAATGCCCGCGCTGGTCACAGGAACCTTGATCATCACATTTGGCCGATCCACCTCTGCATAAAGCCGACGAGCTTCTGCAATCGTGCCCTCGGTGTCATTCGCCAGCTCAGGGCTGACCTCAATGCTTACAAAACCATCTTTGCCGTCTGTGTCGGCATAGATTGGACGCAGCAGATCTGCCGTTCGCTGAATATCTTCGATGGCCAGCGTTTCATAAATCTTTTTTACGGATAAACCCGCGGTCAAGAGAGGGTCGAGCGCCTCATCGTAATCGGCGCTTCCAGCAATCGCTTTTTCGAAGATCGATGGATTTGATGTCACGCCGGTTACACCGGATGCGAACATTTTTTCGAATTCACCGGACTCCAGTAAAGCCCTGCGGATATTGTCATACCAGATAGACTGGCCAAGCTCATTCAAAGATTTCAGGTCTGCCATAAAAACACTCCTGCGTATAGATTCGAGAGATCCAAACGGTTTAATAATTCATCCGGTCCCAAAGACCGGGATTAGTGCGCCATGAACTGCACTGGCCGAATCCGAGGCGAGGAAAAGGATGACCTCGCTAATCGCCTGTGGAGTTACCCATCGGGAGAGGTCCGCATCCGGCATCGCCTTACGATTCGCGGGTGTATCAATCGTTCCGGGTAAAACCGCGTTTACATTGATACCTTCGCGCTTGAGCTCAGCGGATAGGCTTTCAGTCAACCTCAGCACCGCGCTCTTCGACATCGCATACACACCGGAGTTCGCCAGGCCTTTCGTTCCCTGACGAGCGCCAATATTGATGATCTTACCGCTCCCTGCTTTCAACATATGCGGGACAGCTGCCTGGCAACTCAGAAAGGTTGTCCTGGCATTCAAATCCATCAAGAACTCCATCGTTTCTATAGGGGTCTCGTGAACGGGGGTCCCAGCTCGATATCCGCCGACAGTATTGACCAAGACATCGATGCGACCATAATGCGCGATAACCTTTGAAATCGCGTCGTCGACCGATTCTTTGGAGGCCATATCAACCTCGTCAACCAGGAGATGTTTCTTCAACCTCGAAATTACTGGGAAGATCTCCTGAAGCCGACCCGCATTCCGATCCAGAAGGACCAAACTCGCCCCTTGAGCTTCAAATGCACGAACCACAGCGCTTCCGAGATTTCCAGCCGCTCCGGTAATTACGACTACCTTATCAGAAAAATCAACCATAATGCACCATGCTTTTCGAAGTTTACCGACCCTCGGGGATATTGCCCCCCATTAATCAGATAGGGTTCAGTTCGTGAATCTTACGGGGAACAGTTGCGAACTGAGCAGCCCTGCATTGCTACATCAATTTTTTCACGAATCGCAATAGGGCTGCTTCAGCGAGACGTTAACTGGTGCTATTTTTGGATTGAAGCATAGGTCCGGACTTCCCGTTCAATTCGTTCTCCCATCTCGTCCATGGCGACATCGAGTTCATAATCCTTTTGCAGCCCGAGCCATATGTCTGGACTAGTTCCAAAGAATTTCGCTAGCCGCAATGCAGTATCCGCAGTGATCCCTCGCTTTCCTAATACGATTTCATTGATACGGCGAGGGTGCACACCGATGGATAGCGCCAGGCGATTTTGACTCAACTCCATCGGCTTGAGAAAATCCTCAAACAATACTTCCCCGGGGTGTACGGGTGCCAAGCGTTCGATTTTACCCACTACACATCTCCTTAGTGATAGTCAACAATTTCAACTTCATAAGCATCATTTGCTTTCCAAATAAAACAAATCCGCCAGCGATCATTGATCCTTATGCTATGTTGACCCTGCCGATCTCCTTTCAATTTCTCGAGTCGATTAGAAGGCGGAGTGCGAAGATCATTCAGATCTTGAGCGTTATGAAGAAATCGGAGCTTGCGATAGGCTGGCTGCTGAATGTCCGGAGGCAATTTGCGCGAGCGCTCACGACGAAATATCTTTTCAGCCTCCGGATCTCGGATCGACTTGATCATGCAATAATTATATAACGCCATACGCTAAGCTGCAAGTGTAAGCACGTAAGGCGCCATAGTAAATATCGCTAAATTATTTTATAGATCGCAGATAGATGGTCGATACATCAGAGCCACTCTCAACCCCTGGCTTAGCAGATACCCCTCCAGGCGATACGTTCTCCTCGAGCGTTCAATAAATATTCAAGAGGCAACGATCACATTTCCAAGGGTTTCCTCGAACTCCAGAAGCGAAGTCCAACATCGACATGCCGATTTGTGATATCTTGAGTAACAGCGCACACTTTGAACTGAATTAAGCTTGATTAACGAAGTTGTCTTAGCTTTGCAAACAACTTGAAAGGCTCATCTTTCCGAGAGGTATGGTTGCAATTGAAATCTATCGAACTCCCAAAACCCAACGCTCAAGGATCTATCTCACTAGAACAGGCAATAGAAAACCGAAAATCCGTTCGCAGCTTCACAAAACAAACCCTTTCCTTAGATTTTATTGGGCAAATCCTATGGGCTGGGCAAGGTCTACGAGGTTCAACAAGCAGCCGTACTGTCCCCTCCGCCGGCGCGCTTTACCCGCTCGAACTTTACCTGGTCATAGAAGAAGGTGTCTACCATTATGTCCCAGAAAGGCATCAGGTGGAGCCGCACATTGAGGGGGATATGCGCTCCTCGCTGAGCAGCGCCGCGCTGGGGCAGGAATGTGTCGCTCAAGCTCCGGCGACATTGCTTCTGACGGCGGTATTCAGCAGAATCGAAACGAAATACGGAAAAGAACGCTCGCCTCAGTACATCTATCTCGAAGCCGGCCATGCCGCCCAGAACATCTTATTACAGGCGACAGCCCTCGGGCTTGATGGCGTCCCCGTTGGGGCTTTCTATGAAGAGCAAGTGAGCAAAGTCTTGCAGCTCCCGCAGGCGCATTATCCGTTATATTTAATCCCTCTTGGATTTGCAGAAAAGATCGGCTGATTGCCTATTGCATGACCCGTTAAAATCGAGAGCAGTGAGTGCATTCTACTGCGCACCTGGAGGAGTTCTATCTCTGGCAATTCAGGGAATTTCAAACTATAAATAGACAAGCACAAATTACCATTTCCCTAGTGCTTCATCGAAGCAGAGACAGGAAGCGAGTTTATGTCAAAAGAAGAATTCAAAGATGTAATTAAACGAAGCGGCGCCATCGTACCCTTCAATAAGGAACGAATCGACAACGCCATCTATCGCGCCGCAGTCTCGGTCGGCGGGCGCGATCGTGAGCGCGCCAAACGGCTTGCCGAGAAAGTTGTCGAATATCTTCACGAGAACCTGCCAGAGGGGCACACACCCCATATTGAAGAAATCCAGGACGCAGTTGAAAAGACGTTGATCGAGAATGGTCACGCTCAAGTCTCCAAGGCGTATATCCTGTATCGTGAAGATCGAAATAGATCTCGACGGGAGGCTGGCAAACGGGCTTCGACTCACGGAGATAACATACCCTGGCGCAAGGTCTGGTATGTCCTTGACTGGGCAGTAAAACACGACCTTCACACGATATCCGCATTAAATGAACGGATTCTGAGAGGTGAGTTCCCTCAGATCGTCCATGAGTCGGAATCTGCTTATGCCGATAACGTCGAGACTGCAGCCCAGATGATCACCGAGCGCAAAGATGGGTTAAAACTGGTGATCGTCAGCGGCCCATCCTCTTCTGGTAAAACCACAACAACAATCAAGATTGAACAGCGCTTGAAAAAGCAGGGACTGCAATTCCGTGCTTTGAACATGGATAATTATTTCTTCGACCTTGAAGAGCATCCGCAGGATGAATTCGGCGATTATGACTTTGAAACTCCACAAGCGCTCGACCTGCCGCTGATAAACGAACACTTGCAAGCGTTAACCCGCGGCGAAGAAGTGTTGATCCCCTATTACGACTTCAAAGCGGGTCGCCGTATACCGGACCAAACACCCATGAAGCTGGAAGAGAATGAAATCATCCTTTTAGACAGCCTCCATGGTCTATACCCACCTATGACAGAGGGTATCCCGAGTGCACAGAAATTCGCTATCTATCTCGAGCCGCTGCTGCAGATGCGGGGTGCCGACAACGAGTACGTGCGCTGGGCTGATTTACGCCTTATTCGCAGGATGTTAAGAGATGAAGTCCATCGCGCCTATGATCCAGAGCGAACACTTCAGCATTGGCACTATGTCCGCTCAAGTGAACTGCGCAATATCATCCCCAATATTGGCAGCGTCGACGTGATCATCAACAGCGCAATGCCGTATGAATTGGCGATTTATCGCCCTCGCCTATTAGGTAATTTCGAGGAGTGGGAAGAAAAGTATCGCGATGATCCTCTTCGCGAGGACGCGTACAAACGAGCTTCTAGAATTCTGCACATGTTAAATGAGGTTGAACCAGTGGAAGATGAGTCGCCCATACCACCTGATTCAGTCTTACGCGAGTTCATCGGCGGGAGCAGCTTGTCCTACTAACCCCTTGCAAACAAAATAGAACAAGAAATCGAATTCCAGTTGCAGGTATTAAACCTCCCGTAGGTTCAAAACCAGAAGGTGGCGTAGAGACGTAGCATGCTACGTCTCTACAAAGATGTTGAAAGGATTATTAATTTCGAAAAGGGCGGAAGCAAATCTTCCGCCCTTTTCGTAGAAACCAGCGCTAGATTATCCAGATCGTTCTTACGCCCCTCTACCTGAACCCCCTGCCCAGAAAGGACGACCGCTCTCCTCCCGGACCATGGTTAGTAGCTGCGTTGTTAGATCCTCAAACCCACCAACCTCGAACTCTTCACCTTCATAGAAACCGTACAGTTTTAGTTCGTTGCCGATTTCAGTTGTAAATCCCAACTCCAGAGCATAGGTCCAGGATTTACATTCGATGACCATCTCCTGGCCATCTTCAAGTTGCAGGACCAGCTCTTCTTCATTCAAAGATACAACTGTGCCGACGACTTCCAGCCATTCATCAACAGATGCTGACCCTTCGCCGCCTCTGCTCGTATCCTCCAGCCAACTACCACTAGATCCTTCACTCAATCGACCCTGGCCTCCACCCCTCGATACACTTTCCAGTGTGTCGGTTTCAGCATAGGTGGAACGATTTCCCTGTCCCTGCTGACCTTGGCTTTGCTGTATGGGTTCTCGATCTTCTTCTCTGGCCAGCCTACCAGAATTTGC
>JAIWHF010000138.1:0-6455 GCA_048629905.1 Methanosarcinales archaeon | reverse complement strand
TTCGGCATCTACAAAATAATAAAGACCAACGGCGATCGGGCGCCAATCAGGTGTTTTCGTCACCAGGAGAGGCCAGGCGAGCGCGTTCCAAGAGCCGATGAACGAAAGGACGGTTAGGACCAGAATGGGCGCCTTAGAGAGGGGCAGCACGATGCGCCAGAGGAACTGCCAATGGCTTGCGCCATCGATTTGGGCTGCGTCGAACAGGTCGTCGGGGATCTGAGCGAAGAACTGGCGCAATAGAAAAATGGCGAATACGCTGCCCATGAAGGGGATCGTCAATGCAGGCCAGTTGTCGAACCATTGCAACGGTCCAATACGTTGGAACCAGGTGATGCTGATGAAGTTGGGGATCATCGTCACCATCCCTGGGATCATCATACTGCTTAATAAAATACCGAAGATCAAATTTCTCCCCGGGAAGTTAATGCGCGCGAAGGCATATGCGGCCAGAATGCTGAAGATTAATTCTCCAGCCAGAGTGATGAAGGTAATCTGCACCGAGTTTATGAGGAATTCAGAGAAATTACCCTCACTCCAGGCGAAGATGTAATTGACCAAACCTCCACGATACACTGAGTCGCCGGCCGCCCAATAGATCTCGGATTGGTCGGCATATTCGCGTGCCGTCATTTTCAGCTCGTGCACGCCCAGAGCGTCAGTCTCTTTAATAAAATCGGGGATATTCTCGCTGAGGAGCTCATCCAATTCCCCCTCGCTGTAAACGAAACGCTCAAGCAAGGATTGTTTGGTGATCAATTGACTGCTTAAAGCCTCGTTCCTCGTCATTAGCGACGCTGACATCATCCAAATAAATGGAACGATGGAAACGAAAGCCCCTAGAATGAGTACAACGTAGATGAGGACGCGACCTAGACGTCGAGAGAAGAGATACCGTCCACCCGGTGTTGTTACGGTACTGTTATCCATAAAACACTCGCGAGCCCTGAACCTTGTTATTCACATAGGTAATAGTCAGGATGATGGCGAACAAAACGAACGCCATCGCTGATGCGTGACCGAAACGGCTCTTGATGAAGAATTCATCGAAGATGACCACGCTAAATGTATCCACCGTCCCGAGCGCCAATGGATCACGCAGCACGTAGATGTGGTTAAACGCCTTGAATGTGCCTATTACTGCGATCAAGGAGAGGAAATAGGTCGTCGGAGAAAGTAAAGGTAGGGTTATGTGGCGAAAAATCTGCCAGCGGTTTGCCCCATCAATAGCGGCAGATTCATTGATCTCAGTTGATATATTGCCCAACCCGGCAAGATAAATGATCGTGTCATAGCCAACATAGGTCCAGATGGAGTAGATAATAATCACAACCAACGCCAGACTCGGACCTGCAGCCCACGTCGGCACATCAATGCCAAGAGACCTCCCAAGAAGGGTGAAAATTCCATTGGCCTCCATTAACCATTTCTGGTGTTCTCCTCCGAAAAATGTGATGATGGCGTTGATCGGTGAAGCGGCGCGTGGTCCAAAGATCAGGTTGAAGACCACCGCGCTCGCAACCGCAGGGGTAACGTACGGTAAGAAGTACACCACACGGAAAAATTCCTTGCCGCGCACGTTCTGAAACAGCAGGTATGCCAAGACCATTGAAATACCTAGTTGAAATGGGACTGTACCTAAGGAGTAGAAAATGGTTACTTGCAGACCCTGCCACAAATCTTTATCCCCGGCTTCGATGACGGCTGGCACCTCCCCGATCAGCAACCAGGCGCCAATAATCAAGAATAGCGCAGCGAGACCGCGGAACAGAAAAACCCGGTCGGATGTATGGGTCACAGCGCTGGTCCACAATTTCCATGCGAAACCCAGGAGAAGGACACCGGTCGCGATGCTGACGACTTGGATACCGATGGACACTTCCGAGCCAGATTCCCATGCGTCCGTGATGGCCTTTTGCATCTCGGTCCATGTAAACCAGGCGGTGATGATTGCACCCGCGGCAGAGGTCAGAGCCAAGGACATCTGCGTGATATAAAAGTTCCTGCGCGGGGAGGCGATAGGTCGCCAAAGGATAATTGTCAACAGCCAGGCCAGCGCGAAAATCGTAATCCATTGCAGAAAAGCGGGCCATACGCTCTCGGCGCGTAGCGCCTCACCCATCAACTGGAGAAATAATTCTCGAGTGCGCTCTAAACGTTTCACCTTGTCGGCAATCCCAAGTATTTCGGGTGCTAGAACCACGATATACCTTAGGAATAAGATCACGGACCCAGCATGTAGTCCTCCCAAAAAGAGGTAAATCCAGGGTCGCTCAGCATGTTCTCGTGCCTTGGTTAGGATCTCGCGTGCCATGCGGATTGCTAGATAAGCCAAGCCTACTGCAACACCAAAGAACAACACGTATGCCAAAGTATCAATGGCGCTAGCATAATTCTTAAGTCCAACAAATGGACCTTGCGTGATTTTCCACTTGTGCAAACTGATGTATAGTGCGAAGCCAACGGGGAAAAGGCCGAATGTGAAGATGAGCATCAAGGAGGGCAGGATCATTAAGTACCCGGTCAGATACTCTCGCAACTTGCGGCCACGGCCTCCGGAGAGCCTTTTCTGCAACCATCCGATGGGGGGAGTTTCCCGCTGAACTCGCTCGACCGATCCAACCGCTTGCTGCAACGATTCTCCTCAGGGGCGTAGATTTCAAGGTTGGGTAGAATTATAGGTCAATGCATGGCACTCGACCAGTGAAGTTCATCTATACTCATCTGAGAGAATAACATTATGACTGATCTAACAAACTCACTCCTTCAGAAGCTTCGTGACCATCGTTTGCCGGAGATCGACCTGGGCGAGGATGCACTGCACCCTGCATATGACGGCCTCTCCATCCTCAACATCCCGGGCAGTGTGTGTAAATGGCTCGGTGCCCCGGATCTTCCCCACCCTGGCCTTGATATTCCCGAACTGGATGCGCTTGCGGATGGGGTTGAGCAAGTCGTGGCCGTCCTCGTGGATGCGGTCGCCCTGCACCGTTTTCTCGATTGGCTCGAGGGGCGCGCGACGTTCCTACAGCCGCTGGTCGATGAGGGCTTCCTGGGCGCGATTACTTCCATCGTCCCCTCGACCACGAGCGCGGCAACGACCACATTGTGGACCGGTCGCAGCCCTGCCGAGCACGGTATTCTGGGGTATGAGATCTTTCTTAAAGAGTATGGCCTGGTCGCGAATATGATTAATCACTCACCGGCTGCATTCGAAGGTCGTGCTGGTCTGCTCTACTCGGCGGGTCTGGATCCGTTGAGCTTCCTGCCCGTCCCAACTGTAGGACCGCATCTGGCGCAAGCGGATATCGAGCCGCACGCCTTCCTCCATTACAGTATCAGCGGATCCGGTCTCTCGCGGATGCATTACCGCGACGTCCAACTTCATACATTCGGCGGTATCCCGGATCTCTGGATCGGTGTGCGCAGGCTCGCCGATCAGCCGATAAGCAAGAAACGCTATATCTGGGTTTATTATGGTGGGGTGGACGGACTCTCCCACCGCCATGGGCCGGATTCTGAGCAAGCGCAGGCGGACTTTGCGTCCTTCACTTCTTCGATGATGGAAGACTTCGTCCGCCAGATGAGCCCCGAGGTCGGTGCGAAGACCCTGCTCCTGCTCTTTGCCGACCACGGGCAGATAACGACCCACAAAGACCCCAGTTTCGAACTGCGCAACCACCCCGATCTTACCAAGCGGCTTCACATCCTCCCCACCGGGGAAAATCGCCTCCCGTACCTTTACCTGCGTCCCGGTCAAGGCGAAGCCGTCAAGGAGTATATACAGAAGGCCTGGCCGGGGTCTTTTACGACCATCTCCTCTGACCATGCACTCAAAGCCGGCCTGTTTGGCCCTGGCGTCCCTGCCCCATCCTCACCCGACCGCCTCGGTGATCTCACCGTTCTCACCCACGGGGACTCCTACATGTGGTGGGCGAATAAGGAGAACCCCCTGATCGGACGACACGGCGGCCTATCAAGCGAGGAGATGCTCGTACCTCTACTGGCAGCCCGCCTGGGTTGACTTGCAGGTCCGTAACATTCTCGACTTCTAAACCCTGAATAAAAAAACACCCCCAATTCCTTGTTAATAAGGAATTGGGGGTGTAAAAGATTCTCAACACTACGTTTCTACGGCGTTAGCCCACTTCCCAATTCTGGCAGCGGCAGCAGGAAGGGATTATCCGACGGGATCAGCATTACCTGGATGCCCGGTCCTAACTTCTGGATGTATTCAAAGGTTAGCAAGTCGGGGTTTCCCCTCAGAGCGGCAGCGATGAGATCGAGTGCTTCTTTCTCAGCTTCGGCCTCGATGACACGCGCTAGTGCCCGGCCCTCTGCCTCGATCACCCCCGCATCAGCCAGACCCTGTGAAACTTGCCGCGCCTGCTCGGCCTCCTGCTCGCGCTGCTCGACGACGAAGGCCGCCTGCTGCGCCAGCTGCTCGGCGATCTGCTTCTGCTCAACGGAATCAGCGTACTCCTCGGAGAAAGCGATGTTGCGCAGCACGAATTCATGCAGGATCAAGCCGCCTTCTCCCAAGGCCTTGTCCATGGCGATCCGGATTAATTCGCTCAGCGCAAATCTCTCCGTGCTGTAAACTTCCTCGATGGCGAACTGCGAAACAGCGTCGCGGATCAGACCTCGGGAAACCGGTCGGATGAGATTATCGATGTAGAGCCCGTTCCACTTAATGTGCTGATCGACAGTTTGAGAGGGGTCGATTGAGAAAATCACGGAGGCGTCTACTCTGACGACCTGACCGTCTGATGTTCGTGCCTCAACCGAGTCGTCTCCCTGGATCAAGCCTTCCTCTGGCGCGATGGACATCGTGTATGTTTGGCGCGAGATGGGGTAAGTGATGACATTCTCAAGGAAGGGTATGACCCAATTTAAGCCAGGTTGAAGCGCTTCAGGTCGCACACCCCCTTCAGCGACGGTGATCACGACTCCCCGATCGGTGGGCTGGATGAAGATCAGGCCCGCGCTGACAGTTGTAAGGACCAGAGCGAGCACGATCATGCCTATGACGATCCAGCCCGCGGCCTTGAACTGCTGCCCGCGCGCGGCGCGGAGGATTGCCAGCCCAATTACGACTAACGCTGCGACCCAAGCCATTGTGGCCAGCGCCGAAAGCAATGTTGCGACGTTCATTTACTCCTCCTTTTACTTATGCTCCAAAAACCAGATCCGATACGTATTTGGTCCGCGCAGATTGTACCATGCAGGACTTTACCCTCCGGACGGTAAGCTGACATGGACCTGCCATTCATGACTGCAATTCCCCAACGATCATGTGAAAACCGCATGCTGGCGTCGATGCACTTGTTAACCTGCCAACGGGTCCATTATCGCCGATCCTCTGTTATGACTGGGGGTCACGCTCAAGAATGATCGTCACCGGACCATCATTCTCAATTTCAACGAGCATGTGAGCGCCGAAGACCCCTTTCTGTACGGAAACACCCAACCCTCCCAGGTGGTCGACAAAATGATCGACAAGCGGCTGGGCGATCTCCGGAGGGGCGGCGTTGATGAAGCTCGGGCGGCGACCTTTGCGCGTGTCGGCGTAAAGAGTGAACTGCGAAACCACGAGCACTTCGCCACCCACATCTTTTAAAGATAGATTCGTTTTACCCTGTTCGTCCTCAAATACTCGCAGGACGGCGCATTTTTCCGCCAACCACTCCGCTTCACTCGTCGTATCGGCTTGCCCGACGCCGATCAGGATGACCAAGCCGCGTTCGATAACGGCAATCGTATCACCGTCAACCGAAACTCGACCGCGTCGAACACGCTGAAGGACAACTTTCACTTATCTATCTCTCCTGCAAGGTCGAGAACAGCGGCAAGATCAATCCTGTTGAAGTGAAACAGATCCATTTTCTAAAGCACCTCTCCAACAAGCCTTGAAAGCTCCCCCTGCTCCACATGCCTGCCTGTGGCGAGCTTGGAATACACCAGCTTATCGTCGACGATAACCTCAAATTTTCCGCCATCCGCAGGGATGAGCTTGATGGAGTCGATCTTAAATTCGTAGGCGTTTAATAGTTCTGCCATCGCACCGATGGCCCGGTCTGTATAGTGTCAAGCTGCGCAATATTCAATCGAGATAGTGACCATTATTCCTCCACATCCTACATTGTCATGGGTTTTGGTGCTTAATTGCAGAGGAGTATATCGCATGTTGGTGATGCTGGGTCAATATTAAGGGGTATTTCTCGGTCGGCGGGCTTGTCCTGAGCTTGTCGAAGGGCTCACTCGAAATGACAGTTGGAGGTGAACCTTATAACTTTGTGTCATTTCGAACCCCCGGAGGGGGTGAGAAATCCCTGAGACGATTCAATTGCTCGTTCAAGAAACGAAGGAAGTGAGTCCATTCGATTCACGAGAAGGAGTCTTCCATTGCAGCATCATAGGGATTTCTCGCTTCGCTCGAAATGACATCTTTAGGA
>JAIWHF010000137.1:0-6492 GCA_048629905.1 Methanosarcinales archaeon | reverse complement strand
TTGCAGAAACCGGCGATTGCAAGAAACATATAGAACTAAAACAAGAAGTGCCCACCGGCTTGCTTGAGCTCTTTGGCTGAAATGATGGCGACGGCGCCGACCGTCTCGCCCTTCTTCAGGTTTACAACCCGCACACCCATCGTCGATCGGCTAGCGCGCTTAATCTGCCCCATCTTGGTCCGCAGCACGATGCCGCCGCTGGAGATGATCGTTAAATCATCATCATCGTTCACAACCCGAGCCGCCGCGATTTTGCCTGTGACGGAGCGTTTCTTGCGATCGATTGTGACGACGCCCAGACCTCCACGGTTCTGATTCTTATACTCACTAACTGGCGTTCGCTTCCCCATACCCTTTACAGTCACAACAAGCAGGTCTTCACCCTGGCTGATGACATTCATCCCTGCCACTGCATCCCTCTTCCGCAATCGGATCGCTCTAACCCCCATCGCCGGTCGACCCATTGACCGGACTTGAGTTTCATGGAAACGCAGTGCTTGCCCCCCCTCCGTGACGAGTATGATTTCATCATCCCCGCTTGTCAGGCGAACCCAGCCGAGCACATCCTTCTTCTCAAGACCGATAGCGATCAATCCAGAAGGTCGTACGGAAGCGAATTTTGATAGTTCGACTCGCTTCATCTTCCCCTTCTTTGTCGCCATCGAACAAAAACTCGCAGCCTTGAAATCCGGCACGACGACTGCCGCGGTAATATTTTCCTGCGCTTCCAACGCGAGGATATTCACCATGGGAATACCACGGGCAGTCCTGTCGGCATCCGGAATCTGGTAGGCTTTCTCAGAATAGACCTTGCCGCGGTCGGAGAAGAAGAGGACTGTATCGAGCGTCCTGGCAGGTATCAACATAAGGACCTCATCCTCTTCCTTGATTGAATGTCCCTGGACACCTCGACCCCCCCGGCCTTGCTGGCGATAGGTCTTTGCGAGTACACGCTTGACGTAACCGCGTTGGGTGATGCTGATTAGAACTGCCTCGTCGGCAACCAGATCCTCCTCACTTAAATCGCCAGTGGCTTCCGCAGCGATATGAGTGCGGCGCGGGTCACCAAATTTTTCCGCAAGTTGGGTTAGATCTTCCTTGATAAGCTCCAAGATCTTCTTTGGATGCGCGAGTAGATCTTCGAGATATTTAATGAGCTTCTTAATTTCCTTATGTTCTTGTTTAATTTTCTTCTGCTCGAGCGCAGCCAGACGCCGAAGCTGCAAGTCGAGGATCGCCTGAGCTTGGACATCGCTAAGTTTAAAGCGCTCCATCAGGCTTTCTTTTGCTTTTTCCGCATCTGGTGATTTCTTGATCGTTTCGATTACATCATCTAACTTTGCTAATGCGAGCAACAATCCTTCCAGGATATGCGCCCGTGCGCGCGCCTTCTCAAGATTAAATTCTGAGCGGCGGGTGATGACGACACGCCGGTGTTCAATATATGCAACCAGCGCGCGCTTTAACGAGAGCAAGCGCGGTTCGTTTTCGACTAAAGCCAAAAGCTGCACCCCGAAAGTAGTCTGGAGTGTTGTAAATTTGTAGAGTTGATTGAGGATTTTCTTCGGTTGAGCACCCCGCTTCAGTTCTATGACAATGCTCAAACCGCGCCGGTCGGACTCATCTCGTAAATCGGAAATACCCCCGATTCGGCCTCCCCGAACTAACGCGGCAATGCGTTCGATCATCACGGTTTTATTAACTTGATAAGGGATCTCGGTAATCACGATGCGGTGGCGGTTGGTTCCCATCTCCTCAATGTGCGCCGCGCCCCGGACTACGATCCGGCCCCTTCCGGTACTGTACGCCTGCTTGATCCCCTCATTCCCGACGATAATTCCGCCGGTTGGGAAATCCGGGCCGGGGACGAACGACATCAGTTCGTCGATGGGAATCTCCTCGACGCGATCATATTTATCCAACATATAGATGAGGGCTTGAACCAGCTCCCCGAGATTGTGGGGAGGTATATTCGTCGCCATACCTACAGCAATGCCCGAGGCTCCATTCAGCAGCAAATTTGGCAGTCTGGCCGGCAGGACAGTCGGCTCCTGCAATGAGGAGTCAAAGTTGTCGGCGAAATCGACGGTTCCTTTATCAATATCGACCAATAGCTCCGCAGCCATTGGTCCCATCCTGGCCTCTGTATAACGCATCGCTGCGGGGGGATCGCCGTCGATCGAGCCGAAGTTCCCTTGGCCATCAACCAGCATGTAGCGCATGGAGAAATCCTGCGCCATGCGAGCCATCGCCTCGTAGATGGAAGAATCGCCATGTGGGTGGAACTTCCCCATGACTTCGCCAACGATCCGGGCTGATTTACGATAGGATGAGTTAGGGCGGATGCCCATTTCATGCATAGCATATAAGATCCGTCGATGGACGGGTTTTAATCCATCCCGCGCATCGGGCAATGCGCGCGCTACGATTACACTCATAGCGTAATCCAGATACGCGCCGCGCATTTGATCGTCGATATCAACCTGATGAACGGTGCCAATTTCCATAATCACTCACATTTTTTGAATAGAATCTATCGAAAACCCGCCAGCGGCGGGTCGCTACAGTATTATACCTCGCCAGGTCATCAAAGGGTATCTGGATAGCCCCCCCAGATACCCCAAAAAGGCATCTCTGCTGCTCCCCACACAGGCTTTTGCACTATTTAGAATACTCCCTATCCATTAACGAATTCCGCTGCCACAGACGCCGTAATACGAACCTGGAAACATCATAAAACATGGCTTGAACAAGCCCAGCGATCCATTTCCAGCTGGTTCGCCGGAATATTGAGCTGTGGTTTGATTTGCGAGGAAATTGGGTCGAATCAGGGTACGGGAGAGAGTATCACCTGGATCTCAATCAACTCTGGATCCAGAGGGAGCAGGTGAGACAGTAGGACTGCGAGCTGCGCTTCATGAATCGAAACATTTGCGTGATCTGGCAGCAAGGCAAGGAGAATATCCAGGTCGGGATTAGCCCCGAGTTTCTGAACCTGGGGAATTAACCCCTGGATGATATTCGCCTGCAGGCTGACCAGGCTGTCCGGGTCAGAGGCAAAAACAGTGTGGAGGGCTAGAACCTGCTGACCGGTCAGATGGTGATCGTCTAGAGGCAAGCCGAGATCACCCTCTAGAGGCAGCCCGCCCAGGTAGTCCACCATGCTCGTGAAGGCATATTCGTCCATTACGACGACGATATCGACTTCGACTCGTAACGCCCGTTCAATCGCTTCCAGGAAGGGGGGAGCGACGACATCATCAGGCGTCCACGCGAAAAATGATTCCAAGGTGACATTTGCACCTTCGACGAGATCCAGATTGGTAGGAACTCCATAAAGGAGCACATTCTTTTCTGGAGGCTGAACTGTGAGAAGCCAGATTGCCACGAGTTCGGGATCGGGTCGATCGAAACTATCGATGCCCAGTATCAGAACCGTCGTCTTGGACGAGCGCTCCGGGTTTAGCAGAGGGGATAAGCCGCCTTCGGGAAAAAACCGAATAATGGAACTTAACGGGGACGCCGTGGTCTGCTCGCCTAAGAGAACCGTCCCGAGGCCGATGCAGAAACACAACGAGACGAAGATGAGAATGATCGCAGATCTCGACTTCATCGCCCGATCTATAGCTCCTTGACCGAAAGCACGGACAAACGGGACAAGATTCTCATACTGCTCAAGTTACCTCTGCCTCGTTCGCTCATACACCCAATCTAACCAAATGATGATAAGGTTTCCGGATTATATCGTTAGCTCCATCCTCGCCTGGACTTACAGGCCGCTGAAATCATTATACATAGCCTGTCCAGCTAAGTGAATAAGAAATTGGACCAATCCCATTTTACCTCCCCCGTTTACAGTCGCCCCTCATGCTTTGAATTGACTTACAATTCCTTTGATGCTAAAAACAGCGTCATAATCGTCATCAGGAGGAAAAAGTGTCTATCCGATTTCCGCGCGTATTGGTAATTACAGTCTCAGTTCTCCTCATCCTTCTTATCCTCGTCGGCGTCACCGGGGTGATACTCGTCAGACGTCCATTTCCTCAAACGAAAGATACTCTCAGCCTTCCCGGCCTCCACGAACAAGTGGATGTCTTCCGTGATTCCTACGGCGTCCCCCATATCTACGCCACGAATACGCATGACCTTTTCATGGCCCAGGGCTTCGTTCACGCCCAGGATCGCTTCTGGCAAATGGAATTCTGGCGCCGTTCTGGTTCTGGCACGCTGTCTGAGATTCTCGGTTCTTCGGCTTTAGATAGTGATCGCTTTATCCGCACAGTGGGCTGGCATCGAACAGCCGCCCAGGAACTTGAAAATTATAACGAATCAGAGCTCAGCGTATTGGAAGCCTACGCTGAAGGAGTCAACGCGTATATCGAACAGAACAGCGGCAGTCTTGGCCTGGAGTTCACCGTGCTTGGTCTTACGGGAGTCCGTTTTGATCCCGAACCGTGGACACCGCTGAACACCCTTACCTGGGCCAAATTGATGGCTTGGGATCTGGGAGGCAACCGCAGTGCTGAACTCACTCGCGCCCACATCGCTACCCGCGTGGGCACGAAAGCGCTGGAGGAATTAATGCCTCCTTACGATGATGATCACCCAACCATCGTCGCAGAAGCGGTTCACGAGGCCTCCCTCGCAGCTGTTCCAGAAGCCGCCTTCGATCTGAACGTCCTTGGATTTGGCGAAGGTCTCGGCAGCAATAACTGGGTTATCAGCGGCGAACGAACGGAGAGTGGTAAACCACTCCTCGCCGATGACACCCACCTCGGCATCCAGATGCCTTCAATTTGGTATGAAGTCGGTTTGCACTGCGAACCCATCGGTCCCGAATGCCCCTTTAACGTCGTTGGCTTCTCCTTCGCCAGCAGTCCGGGCGTTATCATCGGACATAACGACCACATCGCCTGGGGCGTGACCAACCTCGGACCCGACGTCCAAGACTTTTTCATCGAGAAAATCAACCCGGAGAACCCGAATCAGTATGAGTTCAAAGGACAGTGGAAGGACATGGAGATCATCCGTGAGGAGATCACCGTGGCCGGTCAGGACGATCCCGAGATTGTCAACGTCCGCATCACCCGCCACGGCCCAATCATCAACGACGTGATCGGCGGAGTGGAAGAAGAGTGGTCCTATGGCTGGCAGCCGCTCGCGTTCTCCTGGACCGCACTCCAACCAGGGACGCTTGTCAAGAGCATTTTGATGATCAATAACGCCTCGAATTGGGATGAATTCCGCGCTGCGCTATCCTATTGGGATGTTCCCAGCCAGAATTTCGTCTATGCCGACGTTGAGGGGAACATTGGCTATCAAGCACCCGGTCGGATCCCGATTCGGGCTTCTGGAGACGGCACGATGCCCGTTCCCGGCTGGACCGGGGCGTACGAATGGATCGACTACATCCCCTTCGATTCACTTCCGCGAGCCTACAACCCTGCTGAGGGCTATATTGTCACCGCCAATAATGCCGTCGTCGGCACGGATTACCCGTATTTCATCTCCGCCGATTGGGCGCCAGGATATCGCGCCCGACGCATTGTCGAGATGATCGAGGCGGATGATTCGATCACGGTCGAGGACGTTATGACGATGCATGGGGACAACGTCGTCCTTTATGCCCAGGATATTCTGCCCTTCCTGCTTCAACTCCCAACGACTGACCCCAAACAAGCCCAAGCTCTTGACTACCTCCGAGATTGGGACTTTCGCGCCGAGCGGGAGAGTGTACCGGCGGTAATCTTCGAGTCGCTGCGCATCCACCTGGTAGATCGTGTATACGGCGATGAACTCGGAGAGCAGCTCCTTCGGCGTTTGCGGAGCAATCTTTCGGTCGCCTTGAGCCGGATGCTTCCTGAACCAGAGACTCCTTGGTTTGACGATGTGACCACGCCTGAGGTGGAGAGCCGTGATGAGATCTTACTCTTAGCGCTGGGGGACACCGTCGATGAATTATCGGAGACTCTCGGCGAGGATATGTCCAGCTGGAAATGGGGTGATCTACACACGGCGACTTTCCGCAATCAGAGCCTGGGAAACAGTGGGATTGGCATCATCGAGGCGATCTTCAACCGCGGACCGGTAGCCGTCGACGGCACCGGCGGCGCGGTGAATGCGACATCCTATAGCATGTCAGATCCATACGCTGTCGCTGCGGTGCCATCCCAGCGTCAGATCGTGGATCTCGAGTATTTCGAGCGCTCGCTCACGATGCATACGACCGGCCAGTCTGGCCATCCGTTCCACCGCCATTACGACGACATGATCGACCCCTGGCGGAACATCCAGTATCACCCGATGCTCTGGACGCGCGGTCAGGTGGAAGCCGCCGCGGAAGCGCATCTCACGCTCACGCCATAAGTGCTACGCCGAGGTGAATAACGCCTCGGACCTTGACCAAGTGTCGACCCGCCAACCTCCCGCAGGTTCGAACCTGCGGGAGGTTTAACGTGCGGACATGAAAGCGCAGGCTGCGCCTGCGACAGG
>JAIWHF010000136.1:0-6496 GCA_048629905.1 Methanosarcinales archaeon | reverse complement strand
ATGAGACGACAATTGGTTTCGGACCGAATCTCGGGATTACGGATCTATCGTTCATTACGAGAATGGGGGAGATCTGTGATCGTTATGGAATGGATACGATCTCTCTCTCAAATACCATTGGCTTAGTTTTTACATTATTTGAGGATGGATTAATCCCATCAAAGGACAGGGGGGGAGATGAATTCCGGTGGGGCGATCACGCTATCGTTGAGAAACTCATACATCAAACCTTGCAGCGCGAAGGTTTGGGGGCGATCATAGCCAGAGGGGCGAGGGCTCTGGGTGAGTATTTTGACTCACCGAATTCTGCGGTGGAGGTGAAGGGATTGGAAGTACCTTATCATGAGCCACGAGGTGGTTCAGGGGTGGCACTTGTTTACGCCACCTCTCCTCGAGGTGCTTGCCATAATCAGGGACCGTACTACTTGGTCGAGCTCGGGCAGACGATTGAGGAGATCGGCATAGACTTCTTCAATCGCCAGGCGGGAGCGGAAAAGGTCCAGAACGTCATCCGCCATCAGAATTGGACATCCGTCATCAACGCTCTCGTGATGTGCATCTTCGCAAACGTACCTCCAAGCGACACCCGCAAGTTGATCCAGTTCGCGACCGGATATGAATACACCTTAAACGATTTGCTTCTTCTCGGCGAACGATCCTGGAATCTCAAGCGCATGATCAACAACCGCCTAAGCCCCACTGGAGTAGATGACTCGCTACCTGAAAGCTTTAAGAATCCGCTTGCAGAGGGTGGCGCTGCTGGCTATGTCCATCCATTGGACGAGATGTTACACGCCTACTACAATGAACGTGGATGGGATTCAGACACAGGATTACCAACAACGAAGAAGATGCGGGAGTTAGGATTGGACAGTCTATCCGAAGAGCTTTCCTTGCAGTAAAGGAAGGAGATAGTCCATTGAAGAAAATTGTAACGGTCGAGCAAATGCGGGCGATTGAGCAGGCGGCTGATGCGTCTGGGCTAACGTATGACAAGATGATGGAAAATGCAGGTAAATCCATCGCCGCTGCGATTCTTGAATATTGGCCTGATGCAGAAAGATGGAGCGTGACGATCCTGGTTGGGCCGGGAAACAACGGTGGAGATGGGCTCGTTGTTGGACATTATCTCCAAGAGGCAGGAGCGAAGGTGTCGGTCTATCTCACGAGAGAACGGACTGAAGATGACGAGAATCTTCAGCGCATTATCCAGCATGGATGTCCGGTTACAGCCGCAGAAAAAGACAAGCGGCATAAAGTGCTTAGAGATTTGATAAGTTCCACAGATTTACTCGTCGACTCTGTTTTTGGGACTGGCTTCAAACCTCCTATTGAAGGAGATTCAAAGAACATACTGGCATTCGTAAATAAAGTGCTAGCGGAGGGCGTTTCAACACCCTATATCGTCGCTGTGGATTGCCCGTCGGGGATAGATTGTGATACGGGTGAAATTGCAGACGAGAGTTTCGCCGCCGATTTGACTGTCACGCTCGCTGCTGTAAAGCCGGGACTCTTGAAGTTCCCGGGAGCAGGGTATGTTGGCGAAATCGTGATCGGGGATATAGGGATACCCACATCACAAAAAGAAATTACAGGGATAAACCTTGATTTCGCCACGCGTGAGGGCGTTCAGGCGTGGTTGCCGGAAAGGCCGCGGGACGCACACAAAGGCACCTTTGGACGCGTGATGATCGTCGCTGGGTCAGTTAATTTCCCGGGCGCCGCATCGTTATCCGCTTTAGGGGCATATCGTTCTGGCGCAGGCCTGGTCACACTGGCAGTTCCAGAACCCATCCAGGGGTTTTTAGTTCCAATGATCCCAGAAGCTACGTGGCTCGTCCTGCCGCATGAGCTTGGGGTCATTGCTGGCCCTGCTGCGGATGTCATCCTTGAGGAGATTACCAATTGCCAGGCACTTTTGCTGGGCCCCGGCTTCGGACAAGAACGGCCGACTCTAACTTTCATGAAACGGCTGATAAATCCTTCAGAGGCGGCAAAACAAGGAATAGGGTTCATTCGTAACGAAGATAACAATGAGATGATGAAGCTGCCCCCTATCGTTATCGACGCTGATGGTTTGAAGCTGCTCGCTGGAATACCTGATTGGCATGTCCATTTGCCAGGGGAAACGATCCTTACACCTCACCCGGGCGAGATGTCAGTGTTGACAGGCCTCCCGATAGCGGAGATCCAAACGGAACGAGAGCAAACTGCCTTAGAGTGGGCTGCTCAATGGGGGCATGTGGTTGTGTTGAAGGGGGCATTTACCGTCGTCGCTTCTCCAACCGGGAAGGCAACGATTCTGCCCTTCGCAACACCTGCGTTAGCGCGTGCGGGAACTGGAGATGTATTGTCGGGGGTGATCGCATCTCTACTTGCTCAAGGCTTAAAGCCCTATCAGGCCGCGATATTGGGCAGCTTTCTTCACGGATGGTCAGGTGAGATAGCGGCAGGAATGATTGGTTCGACAGCCGGGGTGATAGCAGGCGATGTGGCAGAGCTTATTCCTGCTGCAATAAGTGAATTAGAGCGTGGTTAATTAATCGCTAACGATGATTTTGAGGGAAAGTAGAATATTAAATAGGACGCCTTATCTAGGCGTCCTATTAATTTGCAAAGTACCTGATGAAGCTATTTTTTCGCAGCGTCGTCTTTTTTCTTGGGTGCAGCAGCTTTCTTCGCAGTGTCGTCTTTCTTCGCAGGTTCAACATCTTTCGTGGATACCTTCTTCTGGCCTTCGGCGACACTCTTGCCTCGTTTCTGAAGATCCTCTGCTAAATATTTTGCTTCCTTGGCGAGTTCTTCCGCACGAACACGCGTATCATCCATGACCCCTCCGGCTTGATCCTTTAACTCAATGCCCTTGTCATAGATTAAGGTTCGGGTTTCCTCTCCAGACTGCGGGGCGAAAAGCAGAGAGACTGCCGCGCCAACCAGACCACCAATTAAAAAGCCTGAGACGAAGGCACCGAAATCGCTGTTGTTATCTGACATAATCTGTTCTCCTTTTGCTAATGTCTTTATTCAAATTTACTTAGGGCGGCTAAAGCCAAACAACTCGATTGCGCGTCTTAGCGCCGCGAACGAGCTGTTCGCTTTGACAACAGGTGCTACAAGGTTATCGCTGAGAAATTGAGTAGTTCCGCGCAATGAACCAACTGTCTCGTTTGTGGCCTCGAGTATCGGTCTGATCTCGTATTGAAGAAGGTTCGTCAGGCGGGCTAGCTGAACAAGCAGGATGATAAGAGCCAGGCCGATGAATAGAAATACGAAGGCCATAAAAATTATCATAATGTCGCGAAAAGTTTCAGTCTGTGCGGGGTTATTGATCATTACGTTGACAGCGAAGATTATTCCTGCGATAAGCAAAAGAACAATCACCACTCCCAGTACGATCCATAACGTGGGAATCTTATCGCCCGAAGGGACGGTATCGCCGGGCGGAGGGGTGTCATTTAACGGCGTGATAGGATCTATTTCGGTCATCGGCAAATTATAACACACGCATAATCGCTGGATTTGTGTCTAACGACGGCGCCGGGACTTATTTTTTGAGCGCGAATTTGGTTTGATCAGGACCGCAGTTAGAACAAGGCTCAGTATCGTTCCCAGAAGCGCCGGGAACAGGTTGATAGAGCCTAGTCTTAGCAATTGCCAATTGATAATTTCGCCAAGCAGGTGACCTGAAAAGAATCCGATCCATGCAGATAATGTATAGATTGCGAGACGTTTGAGACTGCCGCCGCGAAGGATGTGGAAAAGGAAGGCGCAAGCCGAGGCGATGGTTAAACCGAGGATAAAGCCATGAAGAGTCACGGAAGGATTATCCCTCCTCCTAAGCATTCTTCCCCCTCGTAAAACACTGCGTATTGCCCGGGAGTTACATCGGGGAGCGGTTTAAGAAGTTGGATTTCGTCATGGGCATGATCAAAGGCGTGAAGGGTTGCTCCGACTTCCTCTGCCTTATATCGTACTCGTACACGTAAGGGGCTGCCGCTTTTAGGCGGAGAGCCAGAAATCCAGTTTGCCTGTCCAATATTGAAGCTTATCCGGCCGAGTCTATCCTTGGAACCGACGATGAGAACATTATCCTGCATATTCTTGTTTAATACATAGAGTGGAACCGATTTCGATACTCCGATGCCTTTACGCTGACCGATTGTGTAATTTGATAAACCTGAATGCTGACCGAGAATTTCACCATTCTCGTCGAGAATGGGACCCGGGGGGGATAGCTGAATTCCCTGGTCGGAAAGGAATTCTCGATAATCCTGATCGCCCACGAAACATAGGTCCTGGCTCTCGGCCCGGTCAGCGATTGGTAGATTGAGTTTTGCTGCTTGTTCACGAACTTTGTTTTTCTTTATATCGCCCAGGGGGAATATCGTGCGTGCAAGTTGATGTTGCTGCAGAACGCTGAGAACGTAGGTTTGATCCTTGTTTTTGTCCTTCGCCCGGAATAAATGGTGGCGATCTCCCCTTTGGTGTATCCGTGCGTAGTGACCCGTTGCGAGGTGACTTGCGCCCATTTCGAGGACGCTTTCTAGAAGGAAACCCCAGCGGATTAATCGATTACAACGCATACAGGGGTTCGGTGTTCGGCCTTGCGCATAGTCATCAATAAAGGGATCTACAATTTCCTGTTTGAATAGGTCTTTGACATCTAGTGTACGGAAGGGTATATCGAGCTGACGAGCCACTCGCTCTGCAAGTGCGACATCTTCCGGTGAGCAACAACGGTTGCTTGTCTCTGGCCCAGCAGACCATAGACGGAGCATTACGCCGAAGACAGCGAATCCTTGTTCAATAAGAAGGGCAGCCGCAACCGAGCTATCGACACCTCCACTCATTGCAATAGCAACTGTCTTGTTTTGAGGAGTCATGGAAGGATTCTATCACGAGGGTTTTGTAAAGGAGATCAAGATGTGATCTCGGAAAGATGGATAAGGTTTATAATTGAGGAACGAAATCATAGGAGGCTTATTTCGATGCAGACAACTATTGAAACGATCCATGGGCGAGAAGTGCTTGATTCTCGAGGGAATCCAACGGTCGAGGTTGAGGTTTCACTTTTTGATGGCAGCTGGGGCCGCGTGATTGTCCCATCAGGTGCATCGACAGGTGTTCATGAAGCGCTTGAAATGAGGGATGGGGATAAGTCTCGTTTTGGCGGTAAGGGCGTACTAAAAGCGGTGGAGAATGTAAATACGGAACTTGCGGAACTTTTTCTGGGGTGGGATGCAATAGAACAGCGGGCGATCGATCTAACCATGATAGAAGTCGACGGCACAGAGAACAAATCACGATTAGGCGCCAATGCCATACTTGGCGTGAGTTTGGCGGTAGCTAAAGCTGCAGCAAATTCTCTCCAGCTTCCTCTCTACCGGTATATTGGCGGAGTGAGCGCGCATCTCTTGCCTGTGCCCATGCTAAATATATTAAACGGCGGGGCGCATACTGGATGGCAGTCGACAGATGCACAAGAGTTCATGATCATGCCGCTGGGGGCGGAATCGTTCTCCGAGGGCCTGCGGTGGGGAGCGGAGATCTACCAGGAACTTAAAGCAGTGCTGAGAGAGAAAGGATACACCGCGCTTGTAGGTGATGAAGGAGGGTTTGCGCCGGCATTAAAATCAAATGCTGAAGCAGTAGAACTCATCTTGGTGGCCATTGAGAAAGCCGGTTATAAAACCGGAGAACAGGTATCGATTGCGCTCGATCCAGCAGCATCCGAGTTTTACGATGTCGAGCGAGGGGTGTACCAGCTTCGCAGTGAGGGGAAAGAGCTTAGCGGTGAGGAATTGGTTGAATTCTGGGAATCATGGGTCAATCAATATCCAATCGTATCCATTGAAGACGGACTTGCACAAGACGACTGGGATAGCTGGCAATTAATGACGGCGAAGATGGGCGATAAAATCCAAATCGTTGGTGATGATTTGCTTGTAACAAATCCCGAGCGGGTAAGAAAAGGGGTTGAATTAAAGGCCTGCAATTCACTGTTGGTAAAAGTTAACCAAATTGGCACGCTGACAGAAACACTAGAAGCTGTTCAGGTTTGCCGCGAAGCAGGTTGGAGAGCCGTGACATCTCATCGCTCAGGAGAAACTGAAGATGCCACAATTGCCGACCTCTCCGTCGCCATTCACATGGGACAAATAAAGACGGGTGCTCCTGCACGATCCGATCGCGTCGCGAAGTATAACCAACTTCTTCGTATAGAGGACGAGCTCGGAGATAGTGCGAAGTACGCAGGATGGTCCTGCTTGGGAGTTACCAGCTAAAAGTAGCGCATTTGATAGCGGACAGTCAATAAAGAAGAAACTGGCGATTTTTATTCGCCAGTTTTATTTATTTCCGAGAGGTACAGGTTCGAGTGCTAGTCTGTTCTGGTTGGGATATCTGCTGATTGAGCTTCAGAAGAAGACCCCGGCACAGGTGTTGCGCAGTGAGGACAAATCTGCCAGGGCAGCTGCAGAAGCTGGCCACACTGACG
>JAIWHF010000135.1:0-6543 GCA_048629905.1 Methanosarcinales archaeon | reverse complement strand
TGAAGTTTCGCCATCCAATTTCTCCAAAATGAATACTGCGACCTCACCGTCTGAGTCCAGCCTTGGCTGCTCGTTCGAAATGTGTGCTGCAATCAGCTTGTTCTCATAGGCTTTAGCAATCGTCGTCGACTGTTCGAAATCTGCCTTGATGACGTCGGGATCATCCTGCGATTGAACGCACGTGTGCCAGCGCCAATCATATTCGTCACCTATAAGCTCCGCGTGAAGCGATAGGTTGACCGTGTCTCCCTCGGCGATCGGTATGGGTTCTAGCAGTGGAAAAAAGCCTCGACCGTAGACTTCTGCGATCTTCTCGACATCTGGTCCATTCGAGAATCCAATATCAGGAATCAATTCAGTATCAAACCAGATGAGCCAACCGTATGCTTTCCCGTCTCTGGTGGCGCGCTGCACGATGCCGGAATTGCTCACATTTGGGTCTTTAATGGAGAAGTAATCCAGGGTCGCCCATATATGGGGTTCAGTGAGCAAATGGCGCGCTCGAATTCGATCGGGCACTGCACTACTCCATGAGTTGAGTGTGGTCCGCTTGATGGGCTCCATCGAGAGTGCGTAGGGTTTGCTCCATGGGCTGATCATGTCCTTATAGGCAGCGCGTGAATCCACCAACGCTGTCCATACCACATCGCGGCCGGGAATCAATAACCCTCCTTTGGCGAGGTGGCGCTCCCGTGCATCAACAATCGTGGGGATATGTTTTCCATACAAGGGTAATGATCCGCGCATATCGGATATGATGATATCGGCCTGTTCTGGCAGCGTCACATTGGTCGAGAGGTCTTGATAAAAATCGATACGATCACCGAAGCCATTGACGCTGGCCACTTCCCTCGCCAGATGCACGACATCATTTGGCTCAATCGCATACACTTTCCTGGCGCCAAATTTGGCCGCCAACAGCGCATGGATGCCGGGGCCTGTGCCGATATCCAGGACCACCGAATCAGGTTTAATTGCCGCTTTCAATGCAAGGGCATAGGCGTCCATGCGCACGCGGTCGGCAATCATGTCAGCGTAATCGGTCAAATCATACATAGGGACTTTTCCTGCGTAATCACAATGACGCAGCTCCGAGAGAGATAATGTCAATATTCTCCCTGAAAGCTGCGCCACAAATCGATGTTTTACCGGTCATCTATCGTTATAGGTGAAGTAATTCCTTCTTCTTGGCTTCGAACTCTTCATCGGTGATGACACCCTGCTTGTTCAGCTCGGCAAGGCGCTCGAGCTCTGCGAGGTAATCCTCGGGCTCATCATCGGCTGCATCCACCTGCTTCCAATCCTCGTCGGACAATTCCTCGGCTTCGATCCCCAACTGATTCATCGCCTGCTCGAGCTGTTCATCCGTAAGCTCTTCGGCCTGCATACCGGTCTGCTGCTCGACCTGCTCGACCTGACTCGAGGTAAGGGCGTATGTTCCTACCGCGATCATGCCACCTACGAGGAGTATTCTCCTTCTCCGGCGGCGTCTGCGCATGCGGTGCACAGCTCTACGTGTCATCCTCCTTACCGTCATCCGTGCTGCTCTTCTTCTGGGGGGCATTAAGTTCTCCTTTCAAATTCTAGGCGGTTTAATCCGATTGCTGTTTGGTATATTCGAAATGACAATCTGCCTTCTACTAACTTTGCATGGGTGGATTGTAGCATATTGTTTTATACGAAGATAAGGTCCAAGTGTGAATGAGCTCATTACACCGTTGACAACTATAGATTATTCACCGGCGATCAGATGCAAAATTTGGTCGTGTGAGAATCACCTCAATAGTCCTGTATAATGAAAGTGAAGGGTGTAGCAAGTAAACCCGCGATTGCATAGGTTATTCAATCGCTGCGGGGAAGATCTCAGCATTCATCCCAACCTGAGAAGTATCAAACCGAATTAGCGGATGAAGGGGCATCAGCTCATGCGACCGCGTAGCTGGGTTTCGTTAACTTGTCTGAGGAGCATAAGGCATCGATGGGAAAGGATCTTCAAAGAACAGTTGTTGCCGGCGCACTTGGTGAGTGCGTTCATGTGGCAGGTGTGATCAACTTCCTGCGTTTAGCAGAATCGGCGGGATGGCGCACTGTGTTTCTTGGACCGGCGGTGCCGATTGATAAATTCGTGGAGGTTATTCGTGAAGAAAGCCCAGACCTTGTGGGCGTATCCTACCGGCTTACTCCCGAGACCGGGGAGCGATTGCTGGCTGAACTCGCAGAGCAGGTCGATGGTTTCCGTGAGCAGGGAGTCAGATTCGCCTTCGGCGGAACTCCGCCCATCGCCGAACGAGCTGTTGCGATGGGATTCTTCGAGCGGGTATTCGATGGAAATCAAGCATCGCATGAGGTTCTTGCATACTTAAAGGGAAGTGTGGAGGGGGGGCGAGTCGAGCAGGAATACCCGCAAACACTGATTGACCGGATCCGCTGGAAGTCTCCATATCCAATCCTTAGACATCATTTTGGCTTGCCTACTCTGGATGCGACTATAAAAGGCGTTGAAACGATTGCGCATGCGGGAGCTTTGGATGTTATCTCGCTAGGGACGGACCAGGATGCTCAGGAGCACTTCTTCTCTCCCGAACGCCAAAACCCGCGGGCACGTGGGGCGGGCGGGGTTCCAGTTCGCACGCCGGAGGATTTCCGGGCAATTTATCAAGCCAGCCGCTGCGGCAATTTCCCACTCATGCGAACGTATTCTGGAACAGATGACTTTATCCAGCTGGCAGAGATGGTTGTCGAAACGATCCAAAATGCCTGGTGTGCGATCCCCATATTCTGGTTTAACCGAATGGATGGGAGGGGTCCGTGGGATTTGCAAGGCTCGATCCAAGAGCATCAAAAGCTCATGACCTGGTATGGCGAAAGAGGAATCCCGGTTGAATTGAATGAACCCCACCATTGGGGGATGAGAGACGCGGCGGATGTTATTTTCGTCGTGTCCGCCTATCTATCCGCGTATAACGCGCGCGCTTTTGGTGTGAGGGATTACATCGCCCAATTGATGTTCAACAGCCCGCCGGGTATTTCGGATGCCATGGATTTGGCGAAAATGCTGGCTTGCCTGAAGATGATTGCGCCTCTGGAAGACGCTAACTTCCGGGTTTGGCGACAGACCCGAACAGGGTTGTTGAGCTATCCTCTGGATCCTTCAGAGGCGCGTGCACATTTAGCGGCGAGTATTTACTTACAGATGGCTTTAGACCCGCATATCTTGCACATCGTCGGCCATACTGAAGCGTTGCATGCGGCTTTGCCAGGGGATATCATCGATGCGAGTAAAGCAGCTCAACGGGTTGTCGACAATGCCATGCATGGTGCGCCAGATATGACGGCGGATTCCCGGGTACAGGAACGCGTAGATGAACTATGCCGGGAAGCTAAAATAACCCTCGATGCTATTCAATCCATATCGGCAACTGAAAATGCAGACCCACTATTAGACCCAGAAACTCTTACTCTGGCCGTCAGGAAAGGAATTCTTGACGCGCCGCAATTAGTGAATAATGAGTATGCACCAGCCCGATTGATAACGCAGGTCGATGAGCGCGGGGCATGTGTGGCAATAGATCCACATTCAGGCAATGAACTTTCTGAAGATGAGCGCATTGCATCTTTGCTCTGACCACTGCCTGGTCAATTGCGCTTACTAAATTGAGGAGAAAAACGTGGCGAAGAAGAAACGTTTCACAGTGATCGGAGCTGGCAATGGTGGGAAGGCGATGGCTGCTCACCTCGCATTGAAGGGCTTTCCGGTTAACCTGTACAATCGCACGTTTGCCCGCATCACTGCGATTGCCGAGTTGGGCGGGATCAATTTAGAGAGCTATGAGGGGGGTCCACATGGCTTTGGGGAGATGGAGATTGTTACCTCAGACATCGGCGAAGCTATTGAAGATGCCGATGTGATCATGGTCGTGGTCCCATCTAGCGCTCATGCCGGCATCGCTCGGTTAATTGCATCTCATCTGAAAGATGGCCAGATCGTCATCCTTCACCCTGGCAGGACGGGGGGTGCCATCGAGTTCAGGAAAATACTGAACGATGCGGAGATTAGTGCAGATGTAATCATCTCAGAGGCGGAAACCTTTATCTACGCCAGTCGCTCAGAGGGTCCGGCGGAAGCGCGAATATTTCGTGTGAAACACGCCGTCCCGCTGGCAGCGCTTCCAGCGACAGATACACCCGCTGTGCTAGAAGCGCTCAATGATGCCTATCCGGAATTTGTCGATGGCATCGATGTTTTGCATACCGGATTGAATAATATGGGTGCGATATTCCACCCGGCGCTGGTAATCTTGAACATGGGTCGGATTGAATCAACAAAGGGTGATTTTCAGTTTTATATCGATGGGGTCACGCCATCGACGGCGCGTATTTTGGGAGTTCTTGATCGGGAGCGCGTCACGGTAGCAGCATCAATGAATGTCCGTGCGCGCACAGCGATAGAGTGGCTGCGATTCGCATATAACGTTCAGGGCGAGAATCTCTATGAGGCTATCCAGAATCAAACCGGCTATTTTGGTATTCTAGCGCCCAATACGCTGAAACATCGCTACATCTTTGAAGACATCCCCATGAGTTTGGTGCCCATCGCTTCACTCGGGAAACGATTCGGCGTCTCTGTACGTGGCATCGAGAGTATCATCCGCTTGGCCGTAATTTTGGATGGCACGGATTATTGGATCAGGGGAAGAACTATTAAGAAATTGGGAATACAAAGAATGACTGTATATGAGTTGCAGAGCTATGTGAAAACGGGAGCGAGACCAGGTCGTTAAATTGCTCATCTCATTTGTTCATTCCCTCCCTGACTATCGTCATCAGGGCACCTGGATTGAACCAACCTTCTATGCCGCCGCGCTGCGCGGCAGCAGTTGAATCTAGCACATAACTGACCTAGAATGAGAGTGGGATTGTGTTGTATTCCCACCATATCGTCGGCTCGATTCATACCAGGTTTGGAGTTAGCGATGGCAACGAAAAATTCCATTGAAGTGGATATTGTTACTTCTTCGCATTGGGTTACCGGGATGATCTACCCGGAGGCACGGGGCTTGTTCAGTCATATGAACATGCCTACGGAATCGTCGATTGAGATCGAAGCGGGTGAGTTGACTACTCTATTCAAGCGCTCGCAATCGGCGGAACGTTTCGGCAGGATGTGGCTGGTCAAACATGAGATTGTTGCCATACTGGTTGGGAATCGCGCCGGGCTAGGTCCATCCAACGTATTGCAGGCCGGGTACACGAAACCATTCCCTCATTCAGTGCAAGTTCTCCTGGGAGGTTACGAGCTTTATGGAAAGATCCACAGCGTTGGCAGGTTTGAATTCAGTAAGGTGATATTTGAAGGGGACAGCCTCTTTACCCCGTTGTATGATGCAAGGATCCAATCCATCCTCTTCCCGAAAACGCAGGCGGATGCCCCGGCACTCCTCTTTAATCGAAAGAGAGTTCAGGGGCTCACGCTTATTTCGAGCGAACCGGCGACATAAACCCGAGATTCGTCGGTTAGGCGCTAACCAATTTCACACATGAAGAACATGTCAATTGTTTGACTATAGGCCGGATCACGTGAAGCATTACGACATTAATATGGATACTTGATCAATAATTATTTATTCAGAGTTTCGAGGATTATCCTCTATGAGCAGCCCCACGTTGGAAGTCCAAAACCTCTCTTACAAATACGGCTCCTACCAAGCACTCCAAGAAACCTCATTCACAGTCAACAACGGTGAGATTGTAATGATTAGCGGTTCAAATGGTGCTGGAAAAACCACCTTGATGTTATGCCTTGGTGGCTTGTTGCTCCCCACAAGCGGGAAGGTCGCAGTTGATGGATATGACCTATATCAAAGAGAATGTTCTGCAAAAAGAAGACTTTCGTTTCTATCTGATTTTCCACATTTTTACCAAGAGCTCACAACCTGGGAACATATCCGTTTTGTTGCCCTGGCTCACAGCGTAGAGAAGGGATTTGAGAAACGAGCCGACAGCTTGCTCAGCGAATTTGGCCTATCAGATGTCAGGGATATGTATCCCCACGCGCTTTCAAGAGGTATGCGCTTGAAGCTGGGTATCATTCTCTGCTTAATTCGTCCGTTCAGTGTGCTTCTGATGGATGAGCCCACCTCGGCACTTGATCCTGAGGGCACAGCAGTCCTCTGTGAGAAACTCTCCGATCTTAGGGCTAATGGAGCAGTCATCATTATCACCACTCACGATCTGTCATTAGCAAGTGTGTTAGGCGGTCGAACGGTGCGAATGCAAAGGGGGCATATTGATCTCGGCTGACAGGCGATCGATTATATTGATTCGCTCCAAACAAGTCACATCCACCATTAACTTCTGGCTTTCTCTCGTTGTCCACGATACCCATGATCGTTCAGTATTGACGCTCGCTTACCTGCTCTACGTATTCGCATTCTTTAGTGTCTGGACACTGGCAGTAATGTTTCTCGTTTCCGATTTGTTGGCAAACACACTATCACCGCTTCTTGCCTCCTGGGGAGTTGCATTTCCAGACATCGTCCCTAT
>JAIWHF010000134.1:0-6566 GCA_048629905.1 Methanosarcinales archaeon | reverse complement strand
GAAGCAATCTCATCCTCACTTGAGCGGAGATTGAGATCCTTCGGCTTCGCTCAGGACAGGCGTCGCCCTGACGGGCTCCTCGCAATGACAAATACGGAAAGGATTCTGCATCACTAAGGGAGATTGCTCAAGCTAAACTCCGCGAAATATCCTAAGATGACCGCGAACAAACCCCCATCGATTGCACAAACACGTTAAACAAGCTCATCTTCTACTGATACTCTATCTCCTCATTCTGGCGTCAAACCCGTCAATTTGTATAATCTTGTTTGAGAGGGTATCCCTTGAGCGCTTTTGGCATTTTCGCGGGGCTTGCAGCGGCGAGCATCTGGGGCGGGATGTACGTTGTCAGTAAAGTTGTACTGGAAGTTATTCCCCCTTTTACATTGCTCAGCCTGCGGCTTCTGCTTGGAATCGTAAGCTTGGCCGTCTTTCTTCCTGGCCAGGGAGGCCTCAAATGGCCTCTAAAACGCCTTCTAGCTGCATTTCTGGTCGGATTCATAGGTTATGGCATCTCATTGGGCCTCCAGTTTGTAGGCACGCACCTGTCAACTGCAGCAAATGCCGCTCTCGTGACCTCAGCTTCTCCAGCATTCATTCTGATCTTCGGTATCTGGATTCTTGGGGAAAAAGCCACATGGAGCAGGATCGCGGCGTTGGTTCTCTCTTCCGTTGGTGTCATTATTGTTATCGATCCTAGAAGCGTGTTCCTTGGTGGGGATCTTGCACTTGGAAATATTGCCTTACTCGGCGCAGCACTGACATGGGGCTTATATTCCGTACTGATTAAAAAAGTTGGCGCTAAGATGACAACCGTCGCAGTTAGCTTCATCGCCTTTCTAGGTGGTTTACCTATGAGCTTACCGCTCTCGGCGCTTGAAATCCGGACTGTTGGCATTGGGCAGATTACCCCTGGCGTCCTATTGGGAGTGTTGTATTTAGGGGTAATATCAACTGGGCTGGCTATGTACCTTTGGAATAAATCCCTGGACTTATTAGACGCCGGGTTGGTCTCCCTTTTATTTTTCGCTCAACCGGTTGTAGGTGTGGGCCTGGGGACGATGCTGCTTGGCGAGGAACTCAATCTTAGTTTCTGGATTGGCGCATTGCTCATTGGCGGAGGCTTGCTCGTTGCAGCTCGCACAGAGCCGAAAAGTTCAACCGGGGAAGCAGCGGCGTGAGTCTCTGAGGAGGGGTTATATGTCGGGAAGGCAAGGATGTTTTAGCAAAGGGATGAAGGTGCTCGCGATCGCCGTGGCGCTACTATTCATCCTTGTGTTGCCGTTTACGCTGCTGGGGCGTGACCTGGCAGTGGTGATATTCTCACCGGCGAGGGTTTCCGGGATTCTCCGCAGCCGGCTGCTCGAATCAGGTTTTGTGAACAATATCGCTGCTGAGAGCTTTCTTACGGAGCGATGGTTCGATGAAATGGAGTTTGGGGGTGGAGAGCTGAAGCCGATGTTTCAGTATCTATCGCCGGCTGAGCGAGAGGAGATCCTCATGACTCTCGTGCCGCCCGAGTGGGTCGATGCGCAGCTGGACAATGTTATCCACTCTTTCTTCACCTGGATAGAAAGCGAGCAGCCTGAACCGCGCATCGCGGTTGACCTTGTCCCTCTCAAGGAAGGTCTTCTCAAGGGCGGTTTACGGCGGACGCTCGATACGCTGATCGATTCTTGGCCGAGCTGTACGACGGACGAGATCGAGATCATGAGAGAAGAATTGATGCGAACGGGCGAGATACCGATCGAGGTTTGCGAACCGCCCGAACCGTATCGATCGCAGGTCCTGGATTTTGCCGTCGATGAATTGGGGAATCTAATTCGTGGACAACCCGATAAAATTCCACTCATCGATTCGCTCGATGCTTCACCAGCCGAAGTAACCGAGTTCAAAGAAAATTTCCAATTCTTGAGATCTGTGATGATGTGGGGGTGGTTCTTGCCTGCATCGTTGCTGGGTGTGATCATGATATTGGTCATCCGCTCAATGCGTGATATCGGTCAGTGGTGGGGGATTCCACTGCTCCTTGGTGGCCTGCTGTCGCTAGCGGTCCTTGGGGTTGTCAGTGCGGGGCGAGCCGATCTTGTCCGCGACACACTTGCCGATTTCGCTCAGATGGGTACACCGTTCTATAGGGCGTTTGAGATTGCACTGCTGGGGATTCTGGTTGCCGCTACTCGTCTCGGGTTCTTCCATGCGTCGCTCATTGCGACCGCGGGTTTAGCGTTGTGGTTGATCACGCGCCAATTGAGCAAGCGGGAAAAGCCGCAAATCATCCCCGAGCCTGAGCCGAGCGATATTGCACCGACAGAGCAGTTTTCTGGGATACCTGCGCCACCGCCTGTGCCTCCACTCGGGAGCGGACCGGACGATGAAGAAGGTCCACCATCGGGCATCTTCGGTTGATCATGCTCTTGTTTAGAATGATCGCGGAAGGAGAGTCCGCGGGGATTGACCAAGCTTCACTGTTGAAATCAAGAGATATATTAGTGGTCAGGGCAGTAGAATTGGGTTCAAATGACCAAGCAATGCCGGTGCGCATAGCCATACATTGACGGATACAGGCATTTCATATGGCAGGGAGGGATGGAGATGAAAATTGAGCGTGAATCCTTGGAAGCATTTGAATTCTATGGTCTTGAAATCCGGGATTATACCGCCGGGCGGGAAGGCAGCTCATCCGTAGCTGAAATCACAGTTCCGGCGGGTGCTCGACATGAACGCGCGTGGTCTAAGAGATCGGACAAGTACTACTATGTCATCGAGGGCAGACTTAGCTTGATCGTCGACGATCAGGTTCTAAATATTTCTGCAGGTGATGTGTGCATCATTCCCCAGGGAACGCGGTTTAGCTACGAAAACAAAACTGGAGAAACTGCCAAACTGCTTGTCGTCCATACTCCGAGTTTTGAGCTGGATGCGGAGATTTTCGAGGAGTAGTTTATCCCGAGCCAACCCAGCGGGCTTCGAACGATCGTTTATGAGGACCCAAGTATCCAATATATCATGGGGGTTAGTGATTTCTAACGTTGTGTGCAACGATCCGAACATGAACTGAATTCTGGGAGATTGCTCAGCCACATAGAGCCTTAACGTACAAGCATTCTTCCCGTTGCTGTTTAGAGCAGAATATGGCCTACCTTCACAAAGCGGCTCTGGTCTGATAAGATTAATTTCACTAGCGAACCGACCTCGGCATCAATAGGCCGGGGTCTTTGTTTGCGATACACAAAAGGGTTGAGGTTATTATTAGGATATGAAAGTCGAACGGAAAGAGCTACGTAATATTGCAATCATCGCACACGTCGACCACGGTAAAACCACGCTTGTCGACGGCATGCTGAAGCAGGCCAAGATCTTCCGCGAGAACCAGCAGGTGCTGGAGCGGGTGATGGATTCGAACGAACTTGAACGCGAGCGAGGCATCACCATCCTGGCCAAAAATACTGCCATCTCCATCTTTGATGAGGTGCTTGGCGACAAGGTGAAGATCAACATTGTAGATACGCCCGGACATGCCGATTTTGGCGGTGAGGTCGAGCGGGTGATGAACATGGTCGATGGTGTTCTGCTACTGGTCGATGCGGCCGAAGGACCGATGCCGCAGACGCGTTTCGTTTTACGGAAAGCGTTGGAGATGGACCGCCGCGCTGTGGTGGTGATCAATAAAGTGGACCGCAAGGGAGCAGATCCGAATCGGGCGCTTGACCAGACCTTCGACTTATTCATCCAGCTTGGCGCCACGGATGAGCAAGCCGATTTTCCCGTGATCTATACCAATGCGGTAGCAGGGCGGGCAGGCCTCACGCCCGACCTGGGACCGAACCTGCAACCGCTGTTCGAGGCCATCCTGCGTTACATCCCCTCTCCTCTGGTCGATCTTGAGGCGCCGTTCCAGATGCTGGTGACCACGTTGGGTTACGATTCCTACCGCGGCGTAACGGCCTCTGGTCGGATCGCTGCCGGTAAGTTAAACGTTGGCGCCCCGTTGGCTCGTATCAGTAATAGCGGCGAGATAACACCTGCGGTGGCCCGTTATCTCTACCTTCATCAGGGGCTGGAGCAGGTTGAGGTAGAGAGTGCCAGCGCTGGGGAAATTGTAGTGGTGGCTGGCTTGGAGGCAGCGGCAATCGGGGAGACGCTGGCCGATCCCGAGCAGCCGATTGCCCTCCCCACCATCCATGTTGAGGAACCTACGGTGCGCATGACTTTCGGTGTCAACGCCTCACCTTTCTCCGGCCGTGAAGGGCGTTGGGGCACTTCCCGAAAGCTGCGTGAGAGATTGTTCAATGAACTGCGCACAAACGTCTCCCTAAGGGTTGATGAGACTGGTTCGGCTGAAGCTTTTACTGTATCCGGAAGGGGCGAATTGCATTTGGCGATCCTGATTGAAACCATGCGCCGCGAAGGGTATGAATTTCAAGTTTCGCGGCCTGAGGTGATCCTTCGCAATATTGATGGGGTTGTTCACGAACCCTATGAAGAGGTCTACATCGAAACCGGATCGGAGACTGTCGGGGCTGTAGTGGAGATGCTCGGTAAACGGCGGGGGCAGATGCTCGATTTGCAGGACGACCAGGATGACGCTGTGCGGCTGCGCTACCTGGTGCCCACGCGCGGCCTGCTGGGGTTCCGGCATCATTTCATGACCGCCACACGCGGCGCAGGGTTCATGCACAGCATTTTCCACGATTATCTTCCCATTTCAGGCGGTAATCTTGTAAGGTCCCGGGGGTCGTTGGTCGCATGGGAACATGGCGTCACCACGACCTACGGACTGAAGAATGCAGAAGGGCGAGGGATGCTCTTCCTTGGTCCCGGAGTCGAGGTCTATGAAGGCATGGTGGTCGGTGAGAATCAGCGCCCCGACGACTTAGTGGTCAATGTGTGCAAGAAACGGCATGTCACAAATATGCGTGCGTCGTTTCGCGAGATCGATCAACGACTAACCCCACCGCGCGAGATGAGCCTAGATGAGGCTATTGAGTATATGGGTGATGATGAGCTGCTCGAGGTAACCCCGAAGAGTTTGCGCATCCGCAAACGTATTCTCGATTCGCACATCCGCAACCGGGAAGTCAAGCGTACCAAGGAAGCTGTTGAGGCCTGAATCTATCGCATTCTGCGGTGGAAACTCTCTCTAGTGCCAATCAAGTGCATTCTCATAGTGGGAAACTACTTTCAAGATTGTTTGTTTAAAAAAAATGTGAAACCCGCCGAATGTGAGCGGAAAAATTGTGATAGCTCTCAGGAGGACATCTGTTGATCCGAGCTGAAAAAAAAGATGATCAGGATGCCATATTTGCCGTCAATGCTTCAGCGTTTGAAACACCAGCTGAAGCCACTCTCGTTGACATGTTACGAGAACAAGCGCAGCCGATTGTGTCGCTTGTTGCGGAGGATCAGGGGAATGTTGTCGGTCACATTATGTTCTCACCAGTTAGTCTCTCAGAGAATCATGACCTCAAAGTGATGGGGCTGGCCCCTATGGCGGTAGCACCAGAGCACCAGCGTAAAGGCATCGGCTCGGCACTTGTTCTGGCTGGTCTTGAACAGTGTCGTCAGCTCGGTTTTGTTGCCGTTGTTGTTCTGGGTCACCCTGAGTATTATCCCCGCTTTGGCTTCTCACCTTCTTCCCGATTTGGCATAGACTCTGAATACGAGGTGCCTGAGGAGATATTTATGGCAATGGAGCTAGTCCCAGATGCATTGAGCGGAAAAACTGGCAGGGTGAAATATCATAACGCCTTCAGCAATGTATAAAAAAAACGCCATGGAGCCGAGGCTCAGCTGATGGCGCGTGTTAAGTGATAAGGTTCTCCTCCAAAAAGTGTGGGTAGTATACATAATTCAACATTCATGGAGAACGAGATCGAGGAGCTGCTTGCTTGATCTTCAGAGTGAAATAGTCTAGATCGTGGAAACCATAACAACGCCTCTTGATGACCTTGATCTTGTTATTGAAGCCTTCAAGGCGACCGTTGTTGATCGGATAATTGCAATGATTGAGCAATCCGTAGGCGAAGCGATGGAGCGTCTTTGCGAATTTCATCAGCGGCTGAATGCCGCTCTCTTCCGCAGCTTGGGTCCATTGGGCGAGAAGGAGCGCAGCCTCGTCGAGCTCCGTGCAATTCCACAGACGCTTCAGGTCGTCCTTGAGCACATAAACCATATTCAGGTTCTGGTTCAAGGAGCGGAGTTCTTCCAATCGGCTGAGCTGCTCCGGAGAAAGATTCTCCTGGTTCTTCAGCAGCAGGTACCTGGTTCCTCGCAGGACAGGTTTGTCCTCCGCTTCCGCCTTCTTGAATTCTTCCACTCGCACTTTGTCGATGACTTTAGAGTAATTGCTGATGACATGAAACTTGTCGAAGACGATCGCAGCCTGAGGGGCGCGGTCCTTGATGGCGGCGATGTAAGGGTCCCACATGTCTACGGCGATTCCTTCGATGCCATGGGCGACTTCCTCACCTATCTCGTCGAAGAAGGCCTCCAGCGTGACCTGGCGCCTACCCTCTCCCACCCAGACGACCCGAGTACGATCAAGATCCAGCACAATGGTCAGG
>JAIWHF010000133.1:0-6739 GCA_048629905.1 Methanosarcinales archaeon | reverse complement strand
TTATTTGGCGCGAAGCTCGACCACGTCGCCGTCCTGTAGGACGTAATCACGCCCAACCATTTGCCCGTCGAAGTCTGCGCTTCCCCAGACACGGGAAGTCTTGAGGTCGCTGGCGATTTCCTGGTGGACTTGAGTGGCGAATTCCTCGATAGTGCCTCCTCGCCGCATGACAAAAGGTGAGGTGAGGTCAGGGTCCTTCCCCGGAGCTTGAGAGTAGACGCGGATGATTTCCAGTAAGTCGAACACCGTCCATTTGAATTGCTCGATATTGCGGCCGGTCGTCGCTGAGACCGGGACGGTATGCCAGGGGTCCTCGAGTAGTTCAGTGAAGACCTTGTAGTCATCTTCCAGGTTTTCATCATCTACTTTGTTCACAAGGATCAGAAAAGGAAGGAATGTGTGGCGTAGATCCTGGGGGAAACCATCCTGGCGGTGCAGAGGGATGATCCTATGGCTTTCAAGAAAGGCGACCGTTTCTTCAAGTTGATCGAAGGGGGAAGCCTGGATATCAATGGTGAGGAGCACCAGATCGGCGCGGCGGATCATATCAATGAGGTCTGGCTCAACGAAATCGCGGTTGAGCGGGGGTGTATCAATCAATTGGACCTGGACGTTTTCGATCATCATCATGCCCGGGGTGGGATTCCAGGTTGAGAAGGGATATTCGGCCACCTCGGGCTGCGCGTTCGTCAGCGCGGCGACAAGTGAAGATTTTCCCGAGTTGGCAGGTCCAACGACGGCAGCTTGTCCCGCTCCTTCGGTTTTAATGCTAAAGGCAGAAACCTGACGACTCCCAGCTTTCCCCTTTTGCATTGAATCTTTGAATTTGGAGAGTTTCCGGCGAAGGTCAGCGCGAAGGTGGTCCGTCCCTTTATGTTTCGGGATGGTGCCGAGCAGCTCTTCGAGCGTTTCGATCTTCTCTTCGGTTGTGGTCGCGGCCCGATAGCGTTTATCGACTGCGAAATATTCTGGAGGGAGATTCGTTGGCATTGCTTTCTACCACTTGGAACGAATTTGCGATCTCGGCTTCGCATCTAGTACGATTTATATCATGGTTCAGGCAATAGGGACGGCAGCTATGGTTCCTGGAGAAACTCGATGGTCCGGATCATGTGTTGTGCGAGCCCGAGGGAAGCGCCCCCGGTGTTTGCCGGTGATTGGGCGTAAATCCGCACGACGGTTTCATCATGGGTGACTGCCGCTAAATACCAGATGAATTCCTCGGTTTCTGATCCAACGGTTAACTGGGTACGCACGGCGGTATCCGCGCCGGGGTAACCATTCATGTTCGCATTGGTAACAGGCCGGATCAGGGTTACGTCTGTGTAGGTCTTCTCGAACTCATCGAGGATACCGCCAACTACGCTGTGAGGATCGTGCGGATTAATATCGCTCGGCAGGTAGCCCGATGCGGCATTATCCACCTGGACCTCGATAAAAAGCGGGATCCCATCATCGCTAAAGTCCAGATCACCGATGCGAATCACACGACCGTAATCACGGATCTCTATGTTGATGGGAGTATCGAAGGCGATCCTCGTGTAGGCTGTCTCGTAGCGCTCCCAGCCTTCAAAGTTGAAGTCAAGAGCGGGTATGGATGTTGATGGGCCACTCTCGGGTGTGGGAGTCTCAGCAATGAAGACGGTGAACGGCGAGGGGGTTGGCGGTGGTGTCTGTGTCGTCGTTGGAGCGAGCGTCGCTGTGTTAACCGGCGGCAGGGTTGGGGCGGTGTATGCCGTAGCCTCGGCGACTTGCGGGCGGTCGTTCTCCGGTGTGGAGTCCAGAGACGTGCTGCCCTCAAAGACCGAGCATCCGCTCAACATGAGGGCGATAATTCCAAACAGATTGAGATAATCTTTACGCATGCAGAGAGTATGGCGGAAAGAACATAAGGGGTCAAGCCTTTCTTCTCAGAAATACACAAAACGGCTTTGAACCGTCATTGTTCGCCGAGAAAGATAGCGGTTTATAAACCAGAAACCAGGGCATAGACAGGGGAGAGACGAAAGGGCTTGACAAAGGCATCAGCAATGGTACTATTCAAACAAGTCTGTTAAGCAAACTAGTACGAAAAGGATACTCTCATGAAAGAAAAGCAAGCGTTTGACAAGCTCCGACGAAGGGCATACCTGGAATATCATCAGGACGGTGTGCTCGACATCCTGATTGGCCTGTGTGTGATCGGGTTTGGCCTGAATATGCTGACGGACAGTTCGGCGTTGTCGATTCTCTCATGGATGCCGATCATCTTCTACGTGCCGTTAAAGAATCGAATTACGGTGCCGCGCTTTGGCTTCGCCCGTTTCGACTCAGATCGATCGAGGAGTGTGATGGTCAGCAAGGGGATACTTTCAGGCGTGCTCATGCTTGGGCTATTGATAGGCGTCTACGTATTTACAGTAGGCGATAAGATGCCGCCCGCATTCGAAGCTTTCCTTCAGAAGTATCATATGCTGGTGCTGGGAGGGCTGGCGTCTCTCGCATTCGTCGGTGCGGCGGCAGTAATAGGCTTGAAGCGCCTATATGCCTACGCCGCACTGACGCTGACGATAATCATCGTCGGGATCGAGTTCGGAATTAGCACCCCTTATTACGTAATTGCCATTGGCGCCATCATGCTGTTGATCGGACTCTGTTTGCTGATTCGTTTTCTGCAAAATCACCCGGTAATCACGGAGACAACTGATGAAGCCTGATGGCGGGCTGGAAAGAGACCTGCGCCCGATAGAGGAGATTGATCCAGCCATCCACGCGCCGGCCCGGTTGATGATCCTGGCTTATCTCTCTGTTATTGACAGCGCAGATTTCACTTTCTTGTTGAATCAAACCGGGCTGACCCGCGGTAACCTCTCATCGCATATGGGCAAGTTGGAAGATGCGGGGTATGTTCAGGTTAAGAAAGAGTTTGTCGAGCGGATCCCGCGTACGCTCTACCGGTTAACGGCGTCGGGGCGAGAAGCGATAGCCAGGTACAAAGAGAATATGCAGCAAGTCCTGGAAGAATTGTTGGATTGAGTCCGACAGCAGATCTTTTTACGGCCTGGTAGAGCGGGGAAATCCATCTATCGTCGCTTTAATCTAGACTAGATCAGCTATGCTGCTTCAAACCATAAGTAGAGCTTGCATACTCCCCATAAGCACTATCACACTCGAAATGGAGTGAAGGCATTAGTAAGTCGCCACGTTCTCTATGTGGAAGCGATCAAAGATGCGGCGAGTCGGAGTGAGGAGTATAATCGCAGGCCGAACGATAAGAATCTGAATACGGAGAAAATATTGTGGATCCAAGAGTAGAACGCCTGGCACGAGTACTGGTCGAATATTCCAATGAGATCCGACCAGGCGATCGGGTATTAATTGAGGCGGAACCGGCCGCAGAGCCGTTGGTGCGGGCCTGCTTCCAGGAAATTCTGAAAGCAGGTGGACATCCTCATTTATCCATCTCGCTCGCGGGTCAAGCGACGCTCACTGGTTTTGATGATGTCTTTATGCAGTATGCGAATGACGATCAACTCGACTATCCCGCCACATTCTATGACCTTGTGTATGAGAACTTCGAATCGCGCATTCGCATTCATTCTTTGAGCAACACCAGGTTACTTACAGGCATGGATAAAGCGCGCCTTGCGCGTCGTGGGAAAGCAATACAGAGTGTTCTCGAGAACCAGTTTGCCCGCGGTCAGAACCGTGAGTTTCGCTGGATGACAACGCTATACCCCACACAGGCTTATGCCCAGGACGCCGAGATGAGCCTGGAGGAGTTCGAAAACTTCGTCTATCGAGCTTGTCATGTTGATGACCCGGCGAGTGATCCGATTAAATACTGGCAAGGTGTTAAGGAAGAGCAAGACAAGATTGTCGAAGCGCTCAATGGGCATGAGCAGGTCGAGGTGCGCGGACCGAATTGCGATTTAAAGCTCTCGATCAAAGGTCGAAAATTCCTCAATGCCTGCGGTGACAACAACATGCCCGATGGGGAGGTTTTCACCGGGCCGGTTGAGGATTCAGTCGAAGGTCGTGTGCGCTTTTCCTACCCATCTGTCACAGGTGGGAACGAGGTCGAGGGCGTAGAATTGGTCTTTAAAGAGGGTAAGGTTGTAGAAGCAAACGCTGAAAAGAATCAGCAATTCCTCGACACCATGCTTGAGACCGACGAAGGCGCCAGGTATCTGGGCGAATTCGCCGTCGGCTTGAATTACGGCATAGACCGGATCACGAAGAACATCCTTTTCGATGAGAAGATCGGTGGGTCGATTCATATGGCCCTCGGTGCCGGCTATCCAGAGACCGGCAGCGTGAACAAGTCCGCCATCCACTGGGATATGATCACGGACATGCGAGATGGGGGTGAGATACTTGTCGATGGCGAGCTGTTCTATAAGGATGGTAGTTTCGTTTTCTAGTCTTCTCTTGAATGATTAGATTATGAGCAGAGAGCGAGTCGTAAGATGAAGAAAACATGGATTCTGCTTATATTAGCTATGATTCTCACCGGGTGTGGCGCGGGAGCGACGGAGACTGAACCGCCTCCCCCACCGACGAATCTACCTCAACCAACGAGAACACCTCCCCCTACAGCCACATCGATTGTGACGCCGACGGTCGAAGCAGATGTCGAAGGGGCACGAAGCGGCGATCCGCTGGCGATGGAAGTCGGAGAGCTTTTCTCGACCTCAGGTTCCTGCGCTGTCTGCCATACGAATCTAACCGACGACACCGGCGCTGACGTCTCGATCGATAGTTCTTGGCGGGCGACGATGATGGCGAACGCGGCGCGTGATCCATACTGGCAGGCGTCAGTGCGCTCGGAAGTGATGGATCTTCCCGAACTATCCGAAGTGATACAGGATAAGTGCTCGACCTGCCATATGCCGATGGCGCACACGACTGCGGCCAGCATGGGGGAAACAGGTGAAATGTTCGGCGAGGATGGCTTCCTCAATCCGGAAAACGACTTGCATTCCTTGGCGATGGACGGGGTTTCATGCAGCGTATGCCATCAGATTCGCGAGGAAGGACTGGGGACCGAGGCGACTTTTAGCGGCGGTTTCAATATCGACACTGAACTCAGATCCCCGGACAGGTTAATATTTGGACCGTTCAAGACTGCGGATGGCTTGGCGAGTATCATGCAATCCTCCTCCGGCTACCGGCCAATCCAGGGTTTACAATTATCTCGATCAGCTCTCTGTGCTAGCTGCCACACACTTTATACACCCTATGTTGATGCCTCAGGGGAAATTGCCGGCGAGTTCCCCGAACAGGTCCCCTTCTTTGAGTGGTACTACAGCAGCTATCGTCGCACCCAGACCTGTCAGGACTGCCATATGCCCGAGGCGGATGGCGGCGCCAAGATCTCGTCGATGAGCAAAATATTACGAAGCCCCTTTTCGGTGCACAGCTTTGTCGGGGGAAATGCGTATATGCTGGGGGTTCTGGACGAGTTCGGCGACGAATTGGGCGTGACCGCCTCGAGCGAGAACTTTGACGCTGCGATCGAGCGCACTTTGAACCAGCTTCAGAATAATTCAGCGACGGTAGAATTCGAGGATGTGCGCCTCTCTGGAACACGCATCATCGCCGATGTCGTTGTCAGCAACCTGGCCGGGCATAAGTTCCCCACCGGCTACCCTTCCCGGCGTGCATGGCTCCATTTCACCGTTCTGGATGGCAGCGGACAAACGGTTTTTGAATCGGGCGGCTTTAACGAGGATGGCTCGATTGTTGGCAACGACAACGACGCCGACCCTACACAATGGGAGCAGCATTATCAGGCGATTGTTGAGCCGAATCAGGTGCAGATCTACGAAACGATCTTGCGGGATAGCGAGGGGGATGTCACGACCGCACTCCTGCATGCTGCGGGTTACCGCAAGGATAACCGCCTTCTTCCAGATGGCTTTGAGAAGAAGTCACCCTATGAGGATATCGCCGTGCGCGGTGGCGCAATGGAAGACGATGATTTCCAGGGTGGTGGGGATAGCATACAGTACGCGGTAGACATCGGTTCAGCAGCAGGACCCCTCACAGTAAAAGTAGAGCTGCTCTACCAGACGATCAGTTACCGCTGGGCGGATAATTTGCGCGATAAGGATGCCGATGAAATTCAGCGATTCCTGCGCTATTTAGACACCGTGCCAAACCTGCCCGTGGTCATCGCCTCCACCAGCGTCGAGGTCGGGAATTAAGCCACAGTACAGAAGAATTAGCATTGTTGATGGGATGGTATTCCTAGGGATTAGGCGCGATTGAGTATACGAAACTTCAGTTTATAAGCACATCGGAATATATCTGTTGCCTCCTGCTGTATAATGAGAGTCAAGGGCAATTGGTATGGAGGTTGAAATGGCCGAGAAAGAAAAGACGCAAAAGCGGAGTAAGAGGAATTACAAGCCGTCCGAAGAAGTTCGCCAGCATATGAGCAACGCTCGTGCGGAAATGCATGAGAGCATGCAGGCGCTATTTCCACCGGAGTTCATAGAGCACCGAAAGGTCGCACGGCGTGAGCTCCTTCTGGGCATCCGCGGTCTGATCGACGACGCGTTGGAGCGGATGTAATCCGAAGAACCCCCTGACTAGATCCATCTGAGCGTGCATTTCTGTGCGAAAGCATCGTCGTTCTTAACGATGAGGCTTTTTAATAGGACAATATCACCTTTATTATTATTGAACGCAGCAACCATCGTCCTGTTCCCCAGTTGAAGTTTCCTAAAATGCCGTCTACCTCATCGGTTTAAGC
>JAIWHF010000132.1:0-6836 GCA_048629905.1 Methanosarcinales archaeon | reverse complement strand
GTCATTGTGCGGAATTTATAAACATTGAAGGGCTCGCCTCCCTTACCTGGCCGCATCTGACGAAAAAGCACCGGGGATCCCTGAAAAATACGCACAAGCACTCCAATGAGCCCCAACAGGGGGCTGATTAGAACGAGACCGGGAAGCGTCAGAACCAGATCAAATAAACGCTTGCTCAGCGGAACGCCAGGGGGAAGGAGCTTAGCCGTCATCTACCCCTCCTGACTCGATTTCCGCCGCCGCACTATCTGAGGAACGTCCGTTCCCATTGGCAACTGTCGTTTCCATGATTCGCGCCATCTTTGCGGCGAGGTGCTGGCGATCGAAATCTCCTTCGACGCGGCGCCTGCCGGCCTGTCCCAGTTTATCGGCGAAGACAGGGTCAGCGGCAAGCCGCCTCACCGCAGCGGCAATAGCCTCAGGGTCTCCAGGCTGAGCGAACAGCCCTGCATCAGCATCCTCAACCACCCGGCGGATAACCCCGTCAATGGCCAGGACCACGGGAAGGCCAGCGGCCATATAGTCGAAAACTTTATTGGGATACGTCGTCTTATACGCATCTACCGCAAGAAGAATTGCCAGCCCTGCATCCGCCTGAACAAGCGTCACAGCAATTTGGTCTTTGGGTATTGACGGCAGGAAGTGGAGGTTGCGCAGCTTCATACGCTCCGCAAGCGCCATCAAATTGGCTTTCTCTTTGCCATCGCCGAGGAATACAAAATGGATGTCTTCTTCGGTCTGCAGGAGCTCCGCGGCTTTCAGAGCCGTTTCCAGGTCGTTCGACATCCCATGAGCTCCCGCATAGATGACCAGGAAGCCACCCGGTAACCCTAATTCGCGCCTCAAGGTTTGATCTTTTACTTTTCGATCAAACATAGTGAGGTCTACACCATTCGGGACCACTTCCACCTGCTGAGCGCCCCGTGAACGCACATGCTCGATAAATCCTGGAGAATTGACGACAACTCGATCCGCACGACGATACAGCCTCCGCTCCAGCCACTCGGAGAGACGAATTAGAAACGGATTGGTCAACACGCCAACCGCTACGGCGAAGGAAGGCCAGAGATCGCGGACTTCGAGCAGGAAAGGCTTGCGCTTAAGCCCCGCAATCCATCGAGCGGTCACAGCCTGGAAAATCGGTGGGGTCGTACCCCACACCAGATCAACATCCGCTACACGTAATCCTGTCCAGAATGAGACCACCATAAAACTGAGAAAGCTCAGCATACGGTGCAGAAAGGAGCGATGCCATCCGGAATAACTCCGGCAGCGGAGAATCTCCACACCAACATCGTCCACCTCACGCGCAAGCCAGCCCCCATCAGCCACAGTTTGCCCCGTTAGGTAGCTCACCTGGCTGGCGATGATTGTCACGCGGTGGCCGCGCCGCACAAGCTGGCGGGCGAACTCATGATGACGGGTTCCGCCCGGCTCGTTAATTGCGGCAAAGGCCTGATGGATCAATAGGATGTGCACGTTACGTATCCACGCTCATTCCACGATATTCAACACGGGAAAGCGCCGGCCGCCCCATCTCAGGATCCAGCCAGCTGATGTCGATGTCCTCCATGACCGACTTATCAAACACCCATTTTGTAACCCCGCGCATTGGCAACTGAGCATGGGCGCTTCTCAACCAGAGCAGCGCCGGCTGCTTCAGCGCATAAGTCGGAGCATACCAGCCATAAGGTCTCGAATCCGGCACAAGCTCTTCCCCGGCCATTAATTCGCCTGCTCGGTAAAGCGCGTATCTATCCTGGATACCTTCCGATTGAATATTTACCCTTAACCCCTGCAAATCCACAGAAAGCGTGCGCTCATCCATATCAAAGGGGATATCCGGGAGATTCCAACCAATCCGAACTCCCGTCTCCCCGACCCCCAGAATATCATCAATCACCATCCACAATCGATCTTCAACGCGCAAAATCGTTCGTTGGTGAACCGTATGTTCGCGACTCCGGTATTGATGCATCGCTGAAAGGATCTCCAGACATCCGTCTTTTGAGCGCCAACGCCCAAGAAGTCTGGCGTCACTCCATCTCAGCCAAAGGAATCGACCCGCGCGCAGCATCGGATCACACCCATCGATCAGGGCGGTGTTGTGACACCATGCGCCCATAAATGCATTGTTCCAAGGGTGATCGGCGTTGTAAAGATACGTCCCGGGATCGCGTGCCAGGTTAATCCCTCCCCACCACAAATCGAAGTGGAGTTGGTCACTATGCCCGGGGCGGCTGTGGAATTGTGCCGCGCGCAACATCCCCCGTGACTTCTGGCCGTTCATTAAATAGATCCCTGATGGACGGAAATCATCAGGGCGCACACTCCCCTGATCTCCAGCAGCCTCGTACCGATGAGAACTCTCTCTGCGCTGCCCGGCTTTATCCCTCGAAATGTCGTCTCTAGCGACATCCAGTCCAAGCCAGAGCGCCAGCTCATCCCACAACCCCGGAGGGAATATTGGTTCACCCAGCACCGTCAATGCCGCGGCTTGCAGTGTGGGCCGGAAATCCCCGAACGGACAAACGCTCAGGGGGAGCAGGAGTGCACCGTCGTTGGGTCCCCAATTAGGAGCATTTCCCGTCACCGGATCCACAACCGCGGTGAGCCATTCCATCATTCTGCGCACAGCATCTACGGATGTCTCGGGCAAGGGGTCGCCCTCAAGCTCAGCCAGACGCACAGCCCAGGTCCCCGCCTGCAGAGCAAGCCGGTGATAATTCATCGATTGCTGGATATACCCACCGTCACGAAACACCTGCCCCTCGAGCGCCTGCACAATAAATTGCCGCCCGAGGCGTTTCCATTTTCCGGCGTCCTTGAATTCCGGGAACAGCACACCCGTCGTATAAAGCGCGAGCGCTTCGACAAGCAGGTGGTTGTTATCTTGCGCACGGGCATAGAGAAGCGTCGCCGGGATGCGATCCGCGTGTACGGCGATCATCGTCGCCAGTTCCGCCAGATCATCGCCTCGCTCCCGGAGTGCCTGATTGAAGGCGTAAAACGAAAACACAAGCGCGAGCAAACGGATGGCGATTTCCTGACCCGAGTGCCAGTTCAAGCCTTTGTTTGGGGCGTTTGCTTCCCGCCAGGAACGCAAAAGGGCAAAGAAACCATCGACGTAACGCTCGTCTCCCGTCAGCGCATAGGCTCGAGCCAATGAATACGCCCAGCCAAAGCGGGAGATTTCCCAGAGGAGTTTGACGTCTTGAGGAAGTTCATTCAGGTCGTACTCGGTCCAGTGGCGCTCTAGACTAACAACTGTTTTCTCGCTAGCGGACGAGGTTAATGCGAAGGCGCCCCAATTCGGTGGATACCCAAGCTCGATCTCGGACTGCCCAAACAGACGATACCGTCCATCGAGTACCGAGTCGGCTTCTTCCACCAACGCCTCAACGTCGTCACCCAGAATGGCTTTTAGAGAAACACCTAGGCGCCCTACATCTTGAAAGAAGAATGGCTGTGTGCGCGTCCCGTAGCTCTGTGCATATCCTTCAGGGTCTGAGGGGATGTGGCTTCGCAGCCACATCTCAAGCGGCCTCTCCTCCCAGGCGAAGGTGGGTGTACGCCAACGAAGCCAGCCGCTTCGCAGCGCGAGTTGATACACAGCGTAGCGCGCGAGCGGTACCAAGCCAAGTTCGCGCAGCGCATAGAACGGCTTGAAATGCATGAATGTTTTACTGCTCTGCAATCAGTCCCACATCTCGTGGTTCACCGGAACGCAACGAATCGAGTGCAGCAAATGAAGCAAGCGAGACCGCGAAGATCTGCTCATAGGGGATCGGCGGAGAACCGCCTTGCGTGATCGTCTGCTGGAAGGCATGCCATTCAGCACGATGACCTTTATCCTGACGAAGTTGGGATTTGTGGGTCTTCGTGCGTCCAGAGAGGGTCAGCTCCAATTGCCGGAAGTCATCCAGAACCGCTACCCTCCCGCCTCCAAAGACCTCGATTCGCTCTTTAGGGAGTGCCCGGTCACCGTTCGCCAGGTAGCTCACACTGCCGACCGAACCATCCGCGAACTCGAGCGTAATGACGAAGTTATCTTCACGATATCTTCCGTCATCAGGAAGGCCCAGCGTGAACACTCGCACCGGGAGGGAATTCGTCAGGAAAGTCAAGAAGTCGATAAAGTGACAGGCCTCACCAATCAGACGCCCTCCACCCATGGCGGGGTCATGAAGCCAATGATCCAACGGTAGAGGCCCGGCGTTTACCCGGTAGTGCATCACCAGTGGTTCGCGGGCGTTATCCAAGAAGTTCTTCATCTTGATGGCTAATGGGGCAAATCGGCGGTTGAACCCGACGCTTAACAGCTTGTCCTTCGTTTGCAGCGCAGTTTCAATCCGCTCCAGTTCCTGGCGCGTGAGCGCGAGGGGCTTTTCGCAGAACACATGCTTATCGGCTTCCAGCGCGGCCACCACTTGTGAGGCGTGAAGATGGTGCCGGGTGAGTATGGCGATCGTGTTGATGCGCTGATCGTTCAGAAGTTCTTCCACATCCGTCGTGGCGTAAGCAAACCCAAAACGCTTGCCAACTTGCGCAGCGTTCATCCCGGTTGCCGTCGCCAACCCGACCCATTCCAATCCACCCACGCCCTTCATTGCCGGGAACATGGTGGCGGTGGCGAAGTTTCCCGCGCCGATTGCGCCCAAGCGGACGTTATCCTGCGCCCCAATTGCCGGCTCTCTGAATTCAATCTTACGCTGCGTTGACACGACCCCGGCCTGCTCTTGCGGATAGGTCAGCAGGACTCCTAGAGCTGGCTCCCCCTTGCCGCCCGAAATTAAATCGTAGGCTTCGATGGCGCGCTCAATAGGGAAGCGGTGTGTGAGCAGCCGTTGGGTTTCAATTTTGCCTTCTTCGAGGAGTTCTAAAAACGCTTCTAAGTTGCGGCCTTCGGTCCAACGCACATACCCTCGCGGGTAGTCCACGCCGGCCTCCTCGTAGAGAGGGTCATAGCGACCGGGGCCGTAGGAGCGCGAAATAACAAAGCGCAGCTCCTTCATGTAATAGGGTTTTCGCGGCAGCTCGGTTCCAACTGCGCCGGTTGCCACCACAATTCCGCGATCTCTAGCCAGAACGCCGGCGAGCTGGACGGTGTCATGCGAAGGCGTGTCGGCGCAAATCTGAATCAGGTCAAATCCTGCCCCACCGGTAAACGCCGGTCCTTCGGTTTCGGCATCATCGCGGTTAACAGCTTCAATTCCCAGTTCTTCGGCTAATTTCACCCGCTCGGGATCTGTGTCGATGCCAAAAACAGCACAACCCGCCGCTTGAGCGATCTTTGCGGCCAAAAGACCTAATAATCCCAGGCCGATTACAGCTACACGATCACCTAACTGAGGTTCTCCCAGCCGGAACCCGTGAAGGGCAATGGCTCCTAGTGTGGCGAAGGCGCCCGATTCAAAGTCCACCCCCGCGGGGAGTTTTGCGATCAGATTCTGGGGAACAACGGCATATTCGGCATGCACCGCATAACCGCCGCCCGCGCAAGCAACCCGGTCACCCACTTGAAAACCGGACAACCCATCCCCTACCGCTTCGATCACCCCGGCAGAGGAGTATCCCAATGGGAGCGGCTGATCCAGTCGATTCTGGACTGCATCGAACGTTGTGAGCAGGCCTTCGCGGCGCGCTTTCTCTATCACTTGCCGGACGAGATCTGGTCGTGAGCGCGCTTTCCCGAGGAGCGTCTTTCCAGCGAACTCGACAAGCGCTCGCTCCGTGCCCACGGACACGAGTGAGGCTACGGTGCGGACAAGCGCTGTGCCCGGCATAACCTGCGGCACAGGCACTTCTAAAACGCTGGTCTTGCCCTTACGGACATCTTGCACAACTTGTTTCATCACATCCCTAAAGTAATAAGCAAAAATACCCTTTGTTTTGCCGTTTGGGTCAACACACAGCGCGATTATAGCATTACGACTGCACTCAACGCACGCTTATGCGCAGCAAAAAAACACTGTACCTGCAGATTCTTTATTAATTAGCCCCTATGAATTTCTGCTGTTTATCTGAGAGAGATGATCAGCCCGCTTTCAACCACTGCATTGAATTCAAGCCCCGTGCATGCTCGCCAGAAGCTCGGGTCCGCTCAATATAATTGTTTTCCCCATCACATAATTTACCAATCAAACCAAGCCAATAACTTGGTGTATATTCTAGGAATTAGAAATCCCGATAAGCATCTCTCCTATGACGAACATAGATGATTGATATTTGTCCTTCATTATCGTCAATCTCATAAATGACACGGTAGTCTCCAACACGAATACGATACAAGCGCTCCGCGCCAGTCAATTTTATCGACTGACGCGGGCGAGGGTCATCTTTCAATTGTTCGATGCGCTTCAAAACACGCAAAATCGTCTTCTTAGATAAAGCTCGTAAATCTTTCTCAACCGACCGCTTAAGGGTGATTTTATATGAAGCCATCGCTTTTTAATTGTTTTCTTAGTTCTTCAAATTCAACAACCTCTTCATCGCGACGTTCTGCAGCAACAGATAAATCATGCAAATCAGTAATTAGTTTTTCGTACTTCTTAAGAGGAAGAAGGACGGCCGTTCTTTTGCCATGCTCGTCAACAACGAAAAGTTCATGTATTTTTTCCATTTCAAATTTCTCCATACTCACGTAAAGCCTACCTGTAATTATACGATAGTAATTAAACATCCAACTTATCTACATTTGAGTAGGCCAAACCAGCGGGATAACACACTGACTATTGCAACCCCCCATCTTCTTCCCCACGGGTATTTTTTACACTCTCGACCACATCCAAATAAAATCTCTCTGAGCTAATCGCCACCCGAACGCGATCGGCGCG
>JAIWHF010000131.1:0-6858 GCA_048629905.1 Methanosarcinales archaeon | reverse complement strand
CTTTCCCATAAGCAATTAGGGATTTTGCGTTTTTCAAGAACTTTGCGACTTCTTCCTTGCTTGTAATCTTACCTATACTCCATCCCCTCGCGCACCATAGTGACCTCCTTTTAATATCACTAGATATTGGACCCTGTGGTTAATATATCATATGATATGCTTTATCGTCAAATATGAATAGTTCGTTTCCTATCTTTCAGTTTTGTTCCATTAAGATGAAGTTATACCGCGCAGCAAAGGAAGCGCGGGCAATCATCCCCCCATACGCAGGCGGACATCGATCGCCTGCGCTCCACACCCCACCTCCTGTACGCGAAGAGGGTTTATTTCAAGCTCTAATACTTGAGGGTTCTTTAGCGCCAGTTGACTGATTCGGAGAAGGCTTTCGATCACCGCTTCTCGATCTACGGCTGGCGTGCTTCGATAGCCTCGCAAGCGTCGACCAGCCCAAGTTTGATCAACCATTTCTTCCGCCTCGGTGCGGCTCAGCGGAGCGAGGGCGAAAGAGACATCTTTCAACGCCTCGACTTCCGTACCCCCGGCACCGAACATCAACAGAGGTCCAAATTGCAGGTCGCGCACAAAACCGACGATCACATCCTGCCCCGTCGGGACATAAGCCTGCACCATAACTCCCTGCACCTCGACTCGCGGAACCGAGCTGCGCACACGACGCAAAACGGAACGATAGGCTTCCTCCACTTCTGGAGCATCGTCCAAATCCAGTGAGACTGCTCCAGCATCGGATTTATGGGTGAGGTCATACGAATCCGCTTTGAGCGCCACAGGGAAACCTATCTCCTCAGCGGCACTCGCGGCATCCTCAGCGCTAGTCACTTCTTCGTGCTTGGGGATAAGAATCCCATAAGCGTTGACGATCCTCGCGGCGACATCCGCAGTCACGAACCCATCCGCTCCAGAACTGGCTTCTTTCAAGATGGACTCCACTGCCACCTGATTGACATCATCGAATACGACCACATTTTCAGGGGGCTTTATAAGCTGGGTTGAGCGTTCGTAGAGCACACGCAATGCAGAGGCTGCACGCTCCGGGAATCGATAATCGGGAATGCGCGCGCCCCTGAAGAGCCGGGCTGCATGTGCGATAAGTTCCTCGCCCATTAACGCTATCAATACAGGTTTCGTCGCTGTCTGGATCACAGGGATGATTGCGCCTGCGACTTCTGCTGCAGTCGTCACCGGTGGAGGCGGTAGGATCACGATGATTCCATCTACACCATCATCCGTCAGCAACAGGCGCAAGCTGTCGGCGTACTCACGCGGCCCTGCCCCCGCCAGCATGTCGACGGGGTTGTTCAAACTAGCCGCACTTGGAAGGAACGCACCCAATCCCTCCCGGGTAGAGTCAGTCAGTTTCGCCAGCCTTAAACCATTATCATCCAGCGCATCGGCGGCGATAACGCCCGGTCCACCAGCATTGGTGAGCACAGCCATGTTTGGACCAGAAGGCGGCTGACACCACGCTAGAGCTCTCGCCCAGTCGAACATCTCTTCACTGTGCCGAGCCCTGATCACTCCTGCCTTACGAAATGCCGCGTCGAAGGCGACATCGCGTCCAGCAAGCGCGCCAGTGTGAGACACTACCGCTGCCCGCCCCCCCTCAGAGCGCCCGACTTTAATCGCCACGACCGGCACGTCCAACGTGACCTTCCGCGCTTGCTTGATGAAGTTCTCTCCGTCCCCAACCCCCTCAAGATACATGGCGACTACGCGCGTGTTCGGGTCAGCTGCCGTCGGCGGTAGGAGATCTCCCTCATTTAGATCCATCTGGTTGCCCAAACTCAATAATCGGGACAACCCAAAGCCTTGACCACGCGCCCAGTCGATTACCGCTTCGCAAATGGCTCCCGAGTGGGACAGAAAGGCGATATCACCCTTTATAGGTCCTGGAAGCGGCAGGAAACTCGTATCGATCGGAAGATGGGTATCCAGATAGCCGATACAGTTCGGTCCTAAAACACGGATGCCGTAGGACTGGGCAATCTCCATGCACTGTTGCTCGAGACGAAGTCCTTCCTCGCCAGTTTCGCTAAACCCGCCTGATCCCACGATCGCAAAGCCAATCCCCCGCTTACCGCAGGATTCCAACACCTCTGGCACCGACCCTGCTGGGATCATGATCACAGCCAGATCCACCGGATCAGGAACGCTGCTAACATCGGGGTGTAGCGGCCGGTCAAAAAGGAATCCGCCGCCGGGGTTCACGAAATGAATCGCGCCAGGGTATCCTGAAACAACCAGATTGCGAGCGACTCCGTAGCCCAATTTGTTTGGATTCTGGGAGGCACCGATAACAGCGACCCCTCGGGGAGATAAGAGACCCTCAAACATTTATTAACTCCGTTTGTCCTTGATAATGGAATTCCACATACAATCTTAGCAGACCTCATCGACAAAGACACCTTCGCTATGAACGTAGTTCAATAGGGTCCCATGTTATAATCGCCTCGTCCATGAGAAATGGTGGATTTGGAGGCTTAGTGGATGGTTGAAGTCGAGATCGACAGTATTCGGGTTAGCTTGATGTCTCAACAGCGGATCGTTATCCTGAAGGAGCGAAATTCCGAGCGATTCCTGCCCATCTGGATCGGTCCCTATGAAGCTGAGGCAATCACCCTCAGCCTGCAGGAAGTAGAAGTCACCCGACCCTTAACGCATGATCTGCTTCGCAACATCCTGCAAGAACTTGGCGCAGAAATCATCCAAGTTAATATCACCGCTCTCCGTGATGATGTCTTTTACGCCCGAATTATCGTAACTATCAATGGCCGTGAAATCTCAATTGATTCACGCCCTTCAGACGCCCTCGCTCTCGCGGTTCGCGCTCACGTTCCCGTTTTCATCGCTGAAGACGTCATGGACGAAGCCGCATCAATTCCCGAAGAAAACATCGAAGGGGAGGAGATCGAGGGGGAACCCGATGAACGCTTGGACGTATTTAAGGATTTCGTCGAGACACTAAACCTCGATGACCTCGAAACTACCGAAGATGACGATAAGGAATAAACCAATTCATCGACTGTAAATTCGCCCGGTCCAACTTTTCACTGCTGCGCATCAGGCGTCAGAGCGTAATGGTAATCTCTCCATGATGTGCACGAGAATTTATCAAAAAATATGAGTGATCAACCACAACCTCCTAAAAGCATCTCTCCATCCGGTGATGGTCGCCCAACTCAGGAAATGCCGCACGACCGCCAAGCAGAAGAAGCTGTGCTCGGTTCTGTGTTGGTGAACCCGGAAGTATATTTCGACGTCGCTCACTTTCTTTCCGTTGAAGATTTCTTCCTTCATCGCAACCAGTGGATATGGGAAGCGTTCACCAGCCTGCAAGAACAGCGCCTCCCGGTCGACATCCTTACAGCATCCGAGGAGTTAGAACGCCAAGGACGCCTGGACGAGGTCGGGGGTCCAGCATACCTGACAACGCTTATTAACAACGTCCCATCCTCCCTGCACGCCGAGGCATACGCCCGTGTGGTGGAAGAGACCGCCACCCGGCGCCGGCTCCTGGGCGCCGCGGCTCAAATTGCACGTCTTGCATATCAAAGCGGGACGACCATCGAGGATGTCGTTAACGAATCAGAGCAGTCGATTTTCGGAGTGAGCGAACGCCGCCTCGCGCACCATTTACAGCCAATCAAACGCGTTCTTAGCTCTTATTACGACCGCATCGATTACCTCGCCCGACACCAAGATGAGACTATCGGTGTGCCGACCGGTTTCATTGACCTGGATCGTCTTCTGGGCGGCATGCAGTCGAGCGACTTGTTGATCATCGCCGGCCGACCGGGGCAAGGGAAATCAGGCTTCTGCATATCGGCAGCGAAGAACGCCAGCCAGATACACAAGAAACATGTTGCTTTATTCTCACTGGAGATGTCAAACGAGCAGCTCGTTCAACGACTGCTCTCTCAGGAAACCTCGATCGACTCACAGCGCTTGCGTTTGGCAAACCTGCGTGATGACGAATGGCCTCTCTTTACACAAGCCGTCAGCGCGCTGAGCGACACGCACATTTATCTGGACGACACTCCGGCCATCACCCCTCTGCAATTGAGGACCAAGTGCCGCAGGTTGCATATGGAAATCGGGCTAGACTTGATTATCGTAGATTATCTCCAGTTGATGACGGGAGATTCCAGGATTGACAACCGCGTTCAGGAGGTCTCCTACATCTCGCGTAACCTGAAAGGTCTTGCCCGTGAGCTAAACGTGCCCGTACTAGCGGCCGCACAATTATCACGTGCCGTAGAATCCCGGCGTCCGCCTCGCCCAATCCTTTCCGACCTGCGCGAATCTGGGAGCCTTGAACAGGACGCCGATGTAGTGATGTTCATTTACCGTCCCGATCAATACGAGGAAGACACGTTAAAACAGAACATCGCCGAGATTATCGTTGCCAAGCATCGTAACGGACCCGTCGGCAGTGTGGAACTCGTATTCCGCCAGTCGCTGGCGAAGTTCGAGAACGCAGCTACACGCCAGGTCGATCTGGCCGCAGGCACGTAAGTGCGCAGGGTCACCCCCTGTCCTAAAAACGATATCGATGAATAAAACCGAAAGTTTCGCTGGGTTTCCAGAGGGTAAACTCCCCCTCACCCCTATTCCCAATGCCTTCTTTAGCGAACTCCTCCCGAGGATCGATCACCTCGGCGAGTTCAAGGTCACCATTTACGCCTTCTGGGCTCTGACCCAGAAGGAAGGGCATTTTCGATACATCAGCCTGGAGGAGATGGCTGCCGACCAGTTGCTGATGGAGGGGTTAAAGCCGGAGATAATGACACCGCTGGAGACGTTGATCGATGCACTGGAGCGAGCAGTCGCTCGCGGAACCTTCCTGAAGGTGAAGGTCGAATTCGATCAGGGAGAGGACAGCTATTTCTTTCTCAACAGTCCCAAAGGGCGAGCAGCGGTCGCTTCAATCGAAGCAGGGGATTGGCAGCCCACAGGGGATCCAGAAGCGCCTATCTCTCTAGCACTCGAGCGGCCCAACATCTATACTCTCTACGAACAGAACATCGGCCCGCTGACACCGATGATCGCCGAGCAGCTCCGCGAGGCGGAAAACGAGTACCCGCCTGATTGGATTGAAGAGGCTGTCCTTATCGCGGTGACGAACAACGTCCGCAAGTGGCGTTATATCGAAGCTATCCTGGAGGATTGGCAGAATAGAGGCAAGGATGAGCGAAAAGATCGAGGAGACTCTGAAAAGGCTCGCCGCCGATACGTCGAAGGAAAATTCGCTGACTTCTGGGACACAGAAACAGACGAGTAACAACATGGATTCATCACAGCCAAAACACTTGATAGGTGACCCGGATTGCCCTCACTGCCAGGGTCAGGGTTATTTACGCGCAGATCTCCCCATTGATCATCCGGATTTTGGCCGCCTCCAGATTTGCACTTGCAGGCAGGTAGATGTGCACGAGCGAATGCATGCACGTCTGTTCCGCATGAGCCAACTCGACGAGCTCCAGCACCTCACATTCGATTCTTTCAACCCGCATGGTCGGGTGGGGCTTGGACCTCAGCAGCAGGAATCACTTGAGCGGGCATTCAACCAGGCTCATACATTCTCAGAACAGGTGGAAGGATGGCTTCTGATCCAGGGCGGGTTCGGATGTGGAAAGACACATCTGGCCGCGGCGATTGCTAACAACGCCGTGGGGAACGGCATTCCTACGCTCTTCCTGACGGTACCTGACCTGCTCGATCAACTTCGTTATGCTTACTCAGACGAAGAAGTCACATTTGAAGACCGCTTCGAGCAAATCCGCTCTGCTCCGCTTCTTATCCTGGATGATTTCGGGACGCAAAGCGCAACACCGTGGGCGCGAGAGAAGCTCTTCCAAATCTTGAACTTCCGCTATATCAACCAGCTGCCCTTGGTCGTAACTACGAATCTCGCTATTGAGGAGATTGAGGGGCGAATGCGCTCACGTCTCTCAGACCCGGAGATTGTCACCTATGTGCGGATGTACGCTCCAGACTATCGCCGTCCGTTCGACGATACGGGTCAACACGAACTCTCGTCTCTCTCCATCCATGGCCACCAGACCTTTGGCACTTTCAATCTGAGGAAGGATGAAAAGTTCCCCGCGAAGGATTTAAAAACCCTCGACCAAGCGTTTAAAGCAGCAAATAAATTCGCCGAAGAACCTAAAGGCTGGCTTGTCCTCATGGGAACTTTCGGATGCGGTAAGACCCACCTGGCCGCATCTATAGCTAACTACCGTGTTAGCAACGGTTTTCCCGTCATGTTCGTTGTCGTGCCCGATATGCTCGACCACCTTCGGGCTACATTCAGTCCCGATAGCATGATTTCGTACGACCGCCGATTCGATGAAATCCGAACCGCGGATCTACTTGTCCTAGACGATCTGGGAACGCAGTCGATGAAGCCCTGGGTGCGCGAGAAGTTGTACCAGCTCTTTAATTACCGATATAACGCAAACCTGCCGACAGTCATTACGACTGCAGACGCTCTTGAAGAGATTGACCCCAGACTTCGTGCCCGAATGGGTGACCGCCGGTTGGTGACCGGAGTTAGCATCACCATGCCCTCATACAAGGGAAAACCAACCAGCAGACGTTCTAAGCGTTGACCGCTATCTCTCGTGAATGGTACAATGCGGCTCGATGCCCCCATCGTCTAGGGGACCAGGACGTAGCCCTTTCAAGGCTAAGACCGGGGTTCGAATCCCCGTGGGGGCACAAGTTTTAAAGAACCGTCCCACTAATGACGTGGAGCGGTTTTTGTCTTTAATTCGTTTTGAAAACCGTAGAAAAATGGAAGAATTGGGGCTAGATTTTTGATTCTTATTGCATTTGGGA
>JAIWHF010000130.1:0-6971 GCA_048629905.1 Methanosarcinales archaeon | reverse complement strand
TTAAACGCGCGGACTTCAAGGTGTAGGCCTCCCTATCACCAATCGTTATCAGGCTACGGAAAGATCGGCAATGGATCTCCTAAAACCGGTTCAGGCTGCTTTATGTTGATATCCCACCACGCATTCCATAAGGCAGGTACTTCTCGAATCCAATACCAGCGAATATGCACATAGGGCGTCCGATCGGCAGCATAACCAACCGCATCGACATTCAAGCCATCACAGGTCAGCAAGGCACGGGGGAGGTGATAGCGCTGCGTTACCAAGATCACATCCTGTACTTGGAAAATATCACGCGCCCGATAGCACGTATCATAGGTTCGCCTACCGGCGAAATCCAGCACAATATCATCATCGTGTACCCCTTGCGAGATCGCGTATTCGTGCATCCTCCCCGGCTCGTTGTATTCAACCACACGGTTGTCACCGCTGAATAAGAGTTTCTCCACTTTCCCGGACCGATAGAGTTCAATGGCTGCATCAAGACGATCGCGCAAAATATCGCTCAGCGCGCCATCCTCCCAGTAACCGGCGCCGAAGACCAGTGCAACAGACCGTTCGGGAACAACATCCAATTCATCAGGGTTGTAGATACGATTGTCATAGCGCACGGAAAAATTCCAGAGGGTCCACCCCAACAGCACGACCAAAAAGACTAGCCCCCACCTGATGACCTTGGATAACCAGCGTCGCTTACGACCGCCGGAGATGGCCTCTGTTTTCTTATTCTTTTTCAACAGCATTTTTCGTTCAGCCATATAGCAATTCTTCCGGATAACCATATTCCGCGCTGCTACTTAGCGCATTCCGTGATGCTATTAGAACCATACCCGCGTGGTCATCCCTGAGTACCTAGCTGGGATTATAAGGTCATGTTTCTAAATACAACCCTGAGCGGAGGATAATCGAAGGCTAAAAGCAGCCTGTCCGTGGGAATCTAAGCAATTTCAACTGTATGCCCAATTCCGGTTGTCATTTCCAAGGAGTTCCCATACGGGCAACCTGCTCCAACTGTTTCTCGAGATAAGAAAAATCTGCCATCAGATCACTTACCTCGTCTGATGACAGACTGACTACGCCTCAATGGATTGGCAATTAGGGTTAATTCATACTTGGCGGGGTCAACGGCACGTACTGGCCGATCACCTCGCGCATTTCGTCAACCGTGAACGGTTTTGCCAGGAAACCATTTGCGCCGGCGGTGATGGCCGCTTTTCGGTCTTCCTCCTGCGCCTTCGCGCTCACCACATGGATGGGGAGGTTATCATTCTCTGAGTGCTCCCGAATCCAACGCAGGAGCGAGAGGCCGTCCACCTCCGGCATCATGACATCCATGAGGATCAGGTCGGGAGTGACCTGCTGGAAGAGGTTAAGCGCATCCATCGCATTATGAGCGAGAAGGACTTCGACGCCGTTGATTTCAAGCGCCTCTTTTATAACTTTTGCGTATGGTTTTTCGTCATCGATGAGTAGGATTACAGGTTTCGACATGGCGCTCCTAATATGGAATCAAAATGAATGCCCTCGTAAAGGATAACGTACTTTTGACCAACCCGTTTCACGCGAGCGATGGGTATTCCTTCCTAATCACCCGACTCCCGAAATGATGAGGATCAGAAGCAGCCCACAACAGGATTTCCAGTAAAGGCATCCGAATATTGTGATCATCGGACCAAACTTTGATTCGATCTCGTGTATACGCCTCAGGGGTTCGTTAACTCTACAATGATTGACTCAAGGAGTGCAACGCCCTCCGGATTGTCAGGTAATGTGCTCGATGTAACTGCCGCGGGGATGATGAACTCATTCAAAAGTGTCTGGGGAACATAGAAGTCATTGTCCTCCAAGCTGGAGGTGAATACTACGACCATTTCCTTCTCAGGTATTACATAAATAAATTGTCCCCTATACCCGAGTGCTAGATACATGCTGGAATCATCGACCCACCATTGGTATCCGTAGCCATCCTGGAGTGTTGCCGAGATGTATTGGCTCGTTGAAGACACCACCCACTCGGAGGGGACGATCTGCTCTCCATCCCAGCGACCTTCGTTCAAGTAGAGCAAGCCAATTTTCGCCATATCTTGCGGGCGCATTCTCAGCTCGCTATAGCCAACAGATATCCCCTGAGGGCTAGATGACCAGTCAACATCAGAAATTCCCAGAGGGCCAAAAAGGTGCTCCTCTGCATACTCATTTGCACTCATCCCGGTCGTTTCATGGATGATCCCCGAAAGGAGATGCGAAGCACCGTTGCAGTATTCGAATCGTTCCCCTGGTTCGCCCTCCATGGGCAAATCAAGCACAAACTGAACCCAATCCTCGCTATCTCTCATCTGATTAAGGCCGCTCCAGCGATATAGGTAAGAATCCTGGCATTGAAAACCTGTCGTCATCGTCAGCAAATGCTCTAAGGTCATCGCCTCCTTATTTGCATCGCGATTAGCAATCGTCCGTTGTGGAAAAAAGCTAAGGACGGATTGCTGCAACCCCTCGATGTAGCCTTGATCGATGGCGATCCCAACCAGTGCTGAAACGACACTCTTCGTGCAGGAATATATGTTGTGTTTTGAAGTAGAGCTGAAAGGATGGATACTGACATCCACGACCATGTAGCCGTTGCGAACGATGGTCACGCTGTCGATCGCGTAATTCTCCTCCAGGATCTCCCCCAGCATCGCGGATAATAAGCCCGAGTCCATCCCCTGTTCCTCGGGGGTGGATGATCGCCAGCCTGCAGTGGGCCAATATGGTGCGGCAACATGTGTTGCCGCTGGCGCCTGAGTCAAAGCTCCTCGAGCACAACCCGCGACGATTACAACCACGATCCCTAGCAGTAAATATCGTTTAGCCCTGCCGAAATTCATCGCGCACGCTCCCAGCAAATTGCCTTTCTCACGTAATAACCCACTCGATTAGCGATCGCGAAACCGTGAGCAGTGTGCATCCCACATCAATTACACCAGCTATTCTATGTACCCCCTGCATAATCGGATAGTTCATGGTTTCCCTGGATGATGGTTGGCGTCTGCATTGACTCAAAATTGCTGCCTACCTCGTTTTCTCCATCTTTTCAGCGATCCACCCCGCGTATCGTCTCTGGGAGCACTATTTCAAACCTTACTTTCAACCCGGTCATCCATGTTTTTCTATACTTACTGGACGGTCCATTAATGATTTACATTTGGAGTCGTCGTTGATACTCTGGACACCCCCTTAGAGTAAGTCGGCTTAGTGGATATCAACAGGTTAGCTCTCAGAATCAGGAATTTGAGCTTCCCGGCGATAAGAGTTACAATTTTCACTAACATATCCATCGAGAGTTTTTTTAGGTCGTCCTTGGAAGAGGTTTAATGTCAACAGAAACGATCACACACGATGTCATCATTGTCGGAGCCGGCTTAGCAGGCACCTGGGCAGCCATGACCGCAAGCCGGGAGGGCGTCAAGAATATCGGCGTCATTTCCAAGATCCATCCCTTGCGTTCCCACAGCGGCGCAGCGCAAGGCGGCATCGCCGCGGCGATTAATAATGTACGACCAGTCGCCGGAACCGGGCCGCGCGGCCCTTTAGAACAAATTCCCGACGGGGATCCTACCGTCGACAGCAGCGAGCTGCATGTATTCGACACCATCAAAGGATCGGATTGGCTGGGCGATCAAGACGCAATTGAGATTCTGGTATCGGATGCTATTGACATCGTCTATGAGTATGAGCATATGGGCTGTGTTTTCAGCCGTACGCCGGATGGCCGCATCGCCCAGCGACGCTTCGGCGGCCATAGTGTTCCCCGCGCCTGTTTCGCAGCCGACTGGACCGGCCACATGCTGCTGCAGACGATTCATGAACAAGCGCTGCGCCACGGTGTTCACTTCTATAGCGAATGGTACGTGCTGGATTTAATCATCGAAGACAACATATGCCGCGGTGTAGTGGCAATGGATGTGCTGACCGGTGAAATCCATACTTTGCGCGCAAAGGCAGTCATGTTTGGCACAGGTGGTTATGGTCGGGCGTTCAAGATATCGACCAACGCCCATGCCAACACCGGTGATGGCGTGGCGATGGCCTACAATGCAGGTGCGCCGCTGATGGATATGGAGTTTGTGCAATTCCACCCAACGGGCCTCTACCGGCTCGGCATCCTTATGACCGAGGCTTGCCGGGGAGAGGGAGGCTACCTGACCAACAGCAAGGGCGAGCGTTTTATGGAGCACTACGCGCCAGAAAAGATGGAATTAGCCCCGCGTGACCTCGTCACTCGCTCCGAGCAGATCGAGATTGACGATGGGCGAGGGATCGGACCGGACGGGCAGGGAATAAACCTGGATATGACCCATCTGGGACGTGAGAAGATCGAAGGACGACTCCCCCAGGTACAGGAAATTGCCCATAATTTCATGGGGATAGACATCGTTGAGCATCCCGTTCCCATTCAACCTGCGGCGCACTACAGCATGGGCGGCATACCCACCGACGCTCATGGCCAGGTTATCGCCGACGCTGAGGGTAACCCGGTTGTCGGTTTTTACGCTGCCGGTGAGTGTGCTTGTGTTAGCGTGCACGGTGCCAATCGCCTGGGCACGAACAGTTTGCTCGAAGCGTCAGTCTTCGGCCGCAGATCCGGTTATGCCATAGCTGAATTCATCAAAGGCGGTGCAGAGCTTCACCCGATTCCTGGTGACCCGGGGAAACAAAGCAGCCAACGTATCGATCGTCTGATGGACGACTCCGTCAGCGGCAAGCAAGAATCGTTAGCCGAGATTAGAAATGAAATGAAAGCGATGATGACTGACAATTGCGGCATCTTCCGTGATGCCGACAGATTACAGGTCGCCTTAAATAATGTAAAGCAACTACAGGAACGGTTCCAAAATGCGCGCGTGATGGACAAGAGCAAGCGCTTCAACACAGATGTCCAGAGCGCTCTCGAAACCGAGAACTTGCTCACCTTCAGCGAAGTGATCATCGCCAGTGCTTTGGTTCGTACCGAAAGCCGGGGAGCGCACTCCCGCGTCGATTACCCCGATCGGGACGACGAGAACTGGCTCAAGCACACCATCGCCCATAAAAATGGTGGCGAATTACCGGTCATAAGCTACAAAGATGTAAACATCAACTGGGAAAAGTATCCACCCCAGGAACGCAAGTACTAACCGATTGCACCACTAGGAGCGCTCATCATCATGTCAGGCAACGGCCACAACAAAACAGCAACATTACGCATTGAACGCTTTAACCCCGACGTTGACGAGAAACCAGCATTTGAAGAGTTGCAGGTGGAACTGGTACCTGGAAAGACCATCCTGGACGCCTTGCTCGAGATCAAAGAAGAGCAGGATGGCAGCCTCACCTTTCGGCGTTCCTGCCGCCATGGGATCTGCGGCAGCTGCACGATGAACATCAACGGCACAAACATGCTGGCCTGCGAATCAGCGCTCATAGATCATGTAAATGAGGATGGGCTGGTGACGATCCGACCTCTGCCTTCCGTGCCGGTCATTAAAGACCTGGTCACAGATCGCAGCAGCTTCTGGGAGCAATATCTACGAATTAAACCCTGGTTAATCCCGGCGGAGGATGTCCCGGAGAAGGAATTCCGTATCAGTCCGGACGAAGTCAGTTCGCTGAACAACGCGGAACGATGCATCATGTGCGGTGCATGCTACTCGGCATGCCCGGTGATCAGCATTGACAAGGGCTTTGTCGGTCCACATGCCATGCTGAAGGCGTTTTTACGGGTGTCGGACTCGCGCGACAACGACCACGATGTGCACATGACAGACATCGAAACTCTATGGGACTGCACAACCTGCTACATGTGTGTTGAGCAATGCCCCAAGGACTTAGAGCCAGGCCAAGTTGCCAGCACTTTGCGCAGTCTGCTGGTTGAGGAGGGCAAAGTCCCGCGTACTCTCGGCGTTGCCCTGACCAGCGCATTCCGCAACAAGAACCCCTTCGAGATGATGCACGCAGACCGCCTTGCATGGGCAGAGGGCAACCCTCTTCAAGACGGATTAGCAGATCCGGTTGATGCGCTTTACTTTGTGTGCTGCTTAGCCTGCTATGACCCGCGGGCGCAAAAAATCGCACAGGCGATGACTACTTCGATGGACGCGGCCGGGGTTAACCTTGGCACGCTGGGAAGTGAGGAGGTTTGCTGCGGAAGCGAGATGCAGCGCATCGGAGAGGCGGGGTTGTTTGAGGTGATGGTCGAGGAATTAACGGAGTCGCTAAATAAGCCCCAGACCCAACAGATCGTTACGGCATCGCCACATTGCTTCGACGTCTTCAGCAAGCACTATCCCGACCTCAATCTCAACACAGAACATTACACACAGTATGTTGCCCGTTTGATCGCAGGTGGGCAAGTTGAGTTCAAGGGCGAAGTTAACAAGCGCGTCACCTATCACGATCCCTGCTACCTGGGCATCCAAAACGACATCTTCGACGAACCGCGCTCCATCCTCCAGAGCATTCCCGGCATCGAATTGGTGGAGATGGAACGCAGCCGAAAGCAGAGCCTATGTTGCGGCGGTGGTGGTGGTCGGATGTGGTTTGAAGGGCACGCCTCCGGGGCTCATTTATCCCATGAACGTGTGCGTGAGGCGGTCAGCACAGGCGCGCAGATACTTGCCACCGCCTGTCCTTTCTGCCTGAATATGCTCGATGACGCCGTGAAAACGCTTGCTCTAGACGATCAAATCGAAGTCAAAGACATCATGGAGTTGGTTGTCGAGGCGAGCTGACCTTAACTTCACAACAAAAGGGTCGTATTAGGGGCTGTCCAAAGCAACTTCTCGGACAGCTCCTTCAAATTAAACCGTAGGGGCCGACCCATGTGTCGGCCCGTTCTTGAATGTCATTTCGAGCGAAGCGAGAAATCCCTAGTACGACCCTTGGGATTTCACCTTCTATCGTGAAGACCGAAATATCCCTCACTCATAAAGTTCCAGGCGTTTTATTGAAAC
>JAIWHF010000129.1:0-7061 GCA_048629905.1 Methanosarcinales archaeon | reverse complement strand
CTCTCTATTCCTGGTGGGTTGATTCAAGGTTTCTTGCATACCAATTTCAGATTGGGCGGAGAAGCCACCACCATTCTCCGATCGCTCACGGATGAGCTTCCACAAACGATCACGCTCATCGGATGGGGGGACTCGCAAATCGCGTACATCATTCGCCTGCGTTAAGCGCTCGCCGGTCGTATAAAGGAACGTAAAACGACGCCATTTTTCCGCCGGTATGGGTCTGGGCAATTCGAGCAGTGGGCCCAATAATATCTTGAAGTACGGTTCATCTGCTCTGGGATGATCGCTTTCTTCCCGTAGAAGTTCCCCTCTCGTCAACAACTCATGCCCCAGGACCTTGGCAATATACCTCACAGACCACCTCTCCTCGCCAAAAGCCGAGGTGAGAAAAAAGATGATCCAATCGACACGAACGGTTTTCGGTGCGGTTTGAAGAGGAATCCGATACCAGCCTAAAACCCTGGCAATCTCCAGATCACGCGGGTCCTTCATAACCGCTACTAGGATGAGGTCTTCCGGATAGATTTCTTCCATCACGCCCAATTTTGCTAAGGAAACGGACCACCTTCAGGATAGCAAGAAAATGTCACTATCATGCGTGCTAGGAAAAAAACAGGCGGATATTCCACACTCCTTTCTAACGATGGAATGGGACATCCGCCTTTCTTCTCAACAAGGTTCCCCTTTGTATAAGCGTCTTTATATCAAACCAACACGCTCGTTGAACTCAACAATCAATTGATCGATCTCTGGCAGAAGCGCCTGGATCGAGGTCCAATAATCCCGATCGTTCCACTGCGCCATGATTTCCTCGTAGGTCCGACCCTGCTGTTCAACCCAGGTGTAGTATTTCAAGTTATGTATCCTGCGCCGGTCTGTATAACGAGTTTCCAGCATGTGGTCCGTTTTCAGTCCATGCAGATCACGGGCGAAGTGGGCTGCAGCTTCCACCTCCTGATATTTACCATGTTCCTCATGCATCTCTTTCAAGCGGCTTTGATAGAGTTCCATGGAATCGGTAAAGACCGTAAGCACGATGTCGTTTTCGCCCAGTTCATAGTACTTAGCGAACTTAATCGCCATTGCCAGGTTGGCGATGCTGGAGAAGCCAAGCAGTTCCAGGTTCTCAATGAAAGCCTCGGGCACCCCTTTTTCAACCAGATACTTATGCCCTGCTGGCTCGTTGAAGAGACGGGCCAGGTTGACAATCACATTGTCGTCGAGAGAGATGATCATATCGGTATTCTTCACGTTGTGGATCCAGGGGACGTGTTTATCACCGATGCCCTCGATGCGATGTTCTCCAAAGCCGTTCTCGATCAAGGTCGGGCATTGCCAGGCTTCACCGGCAACGATCCTGCTTGTCGGGAAGATCTGCTTTAAATAGTCCCCGCAGGCGATTGTCCCTGCCGACCCAGTTGTCAGCACAACCCCAGCGTAGCTGTCATTTTGGCGAAGCTCTTTCTTAAGCACTTCCTCCATCGCATGTCCGGTGATGTCATAGTGCCAGAGGTAATTCCCGAATTCGTCAAACTGGTTGAAGATAACCACATCGTCGCGGGTCTCGCGAAGTTCCCATGTCTTGTCGAAGATCTCTTTCACGTTCGACTCGCTGCCAGGCGTGGCAATAACCTCACCCGCTACTTTTTCCAACCATTCGAAGCGCTCCCGGCTCATACCCTCTGGTAGGATGGCGATTGATTCACAGGCTAGCAGTGATGCATCATACGCCCCACCGCGACAGTAATTCCCCGTCGATGGCCAAACTGCCTTGTCCTTAACAGGATCGAACTGGCCCGTGACTAACCGCGGGACCAGGCATCCAAATGTTGCCCCGACTTTATGGGATCCTGTGGGCATCCATTTTCCAACCAGGGCGATGATCCGGGCGTCCACACCGGTCAGTGAACTCGGAAGCTCCAGGTAGTTCACCCCCCCATAACCGCCGCCTTCCGGAGTGGGCTCGTTCTTCCAGGTAATACGAAAGAGGTTCTCTGGCGTCACATCCCACAGCCCAAGCGAACTAAGCTTCTCTTTAATTGAATCAGGGATCAAGCTTGGGTCTTTCATCTGTGCGAAAGTTGGGATAATGAAGTTGCGTTCCCTAACTCGCTCAATGGTTTTCTCTAACCTATCTTTATAAATTGTGAGGTCAATCATAATGTTTCGTATTACCTTCCTTTGGATGATTTTTTGTTTTCTAAACTGATGGGTTTCCGCACGATATAGAGCGGTCGACCTTTAGCCTCATCATAAATCCGACCGATGTATTCCCCGAGGATCCCAAGAGAGATTAGCTGCACGCCTCCTAGAAATAATACCGCGATCAAGGTTGTTGCCTGACCAAGAAACGCCGGGCTTCCAACCAGTCTGAACGCAATTACGATGGGTATGGCGATAATACTCACGCCCGCGGCGAAAAAGCCGAGGTAGGTCGCGATCTGGAGCGGGAAGTAGGAAAAACCCGTGATGGCATTGAGCGCCAGGCGCAGCATTTTGCGAAACGGATACTTCGTCTCTCCAGCGAATCTCGCAGCTCGCTTATATGGCACTCCGGTCTGGCGGAAGCCAACCCACGCGGCCATGGCTCTTGGAAAACGATGCCTCTCGCGCATTTGAGACAGCGCATCGACAGCCTGCCGGTCCATCAACCGGAAATCCCCGGTATCCAGCGGGATCTCAACATCGGTGATGCGGTTGATCAAGCGGTAAAACAAGGCTGCTGTGGTTTTCTTAAACCAGGTCTCACCCTCACGCTCCGTGCGCACGGCGTACACGATTTCATAGCCCTCGCGCCATTTTGCCACCAAATCGGAGATGACTTCAGGGGGATCCTGCAAATCAGAATCCATGATGATCACGGCGCGGCCCTGGCTGAAGTCCATCCCCGCGGTCACGGCGATTTGATGCCCAAAATTGCGGGCGAAAATCACAGGTCTTACACGTGGATCTTCTTCGCTTTTCGCTTCGATCCACTCCGAGGAGCCATCCGTCGATCCATCGTCGATGAGAATGAGCTCCCACGGCTCACCCAGGTCATCCAAGACCACCTTCACCCGATCGTAGAGTTCCGTAAGCGACTCGATTTCGTTATAGACTGGCACTGCGACAGAGATATTGATTTCGGATTTTGTCATTCTATTCACCCTCCGCCGTTCTTTTTCGCGTCGGCATCCAAAGCACTCTGGAGTGCTTTGAGCGTCGGTTCAATAACAATCGGTTCACCGGCGGCATCCATCGCCCGCGCTACATCTTTCAACCCATTGCCAGTATTCAGCACAACGACACGGTCTCCCTGCGCAAGAAGGTTCTTCTCAACTGCGGCTAACAGCCCGGCATAGGCAGCCGCCCCCGCGGGTTCGGCGAATACCGCCGCATCACGACCAAGCTCTGCAATCGCCTCCAAAATAGCGGAATCTGGAACTGCAATGTAAGCTCCGCCGGTCTTCGTTGCGGCTCGCAAGGCGCGTAAACCATCTCGCGGCAGGTCCACCGAGATACTATCTGCAAGAGTGTCGGCGCTTACCGGTTCGATATCCTCCGAGCCAGCCTGGAAGGCATTATAAATCGCAGCCGATCCTTCAGATTGGATTCCAAAGAGCCGCGGGATTCTGTCGATCCAACCCAAACTATGCAAATCCTTAAAGCCTTTATGCAGGCCGGAGATGATGTTCCCATCCCCAACGGACACGACAACAGCATCCGGCGTGGACCATCGTTTCCTTCCGGAGTTCTCCCCATCGTTTTCAATCGATAATTGCTCACAAATTTCAAAAGCTGCGGTCTTCTTTCCCTCGGCCGTGAACGGGTTGAAGCCCGTATTTCGGCAATACCAGCCGAACTGCTCCGCTGCTTGAATGGTGAGATCAAAGGCATCATCATAGGTGCCTTCGACGAGGACCACACGTGCACCGAAGATCAGGAGCTGCGCGATCTTTGCCGGTGGGGCCGTCTTCGGGGCGAGTATTACGGCGGGCATCTTTGCCGCCCCTGCCATGCCTGCCAGCGCCGCGCCGGCGTTGCCGGTTGAAGCTGTAACGATTACATCCACGCCGATCTCCTGCGCACGGGCAACTGCGACGGCGCTGGCGCGGTCTTTAAAAGACGCGGTTGGGTTTCGCCCATCATCCTTCAACCAGAGCTTCTCAAGACCTAATTTCCCAGCGATCGGCTGCAAATCAAAGAGCGGTGTCCAACCCACTGCCCTCAATGGAGTCCCAAAATGCCCTGGGTCTTGGACGGGGAGGAGCGGCAAATAGCGCCAGATGGAAGTGTCCACCGAACGTCTGATATCACCGGGTGAGACATCGCGACGAATCCTATCGTAATCAAGGATTACATCGAGATTCCCCCCATCATGCGGGCAGGTATATTGGGCATCTTCAGGTTTGAGTTCCTGACCACAGATGGAACAGCGATAGCCCGTAAAGTTCGCCATCTACAGCCCTCGTTCTCCACGGATATAAGGCAAGCCCAGCGCTGCAGGTGCGCCCATGCGCTTACGGATCGCCTCGCGTGAGCCAATCACGAGGACGACGATGGTAAATGCATAAGGCAGCATCTGAAGGAAAAATCCCCAATAAGGGTTGTAATAGAAGGGATTCCGAAGGCCGAAAATCTTCATCGGCCCCTGGATATCAAGGATCATTCGACGGAGAGCGCCGAAAGCGTAAGATCCCCCAGCTGCACGAATCGGGTCCCACTGCGCGAAAATCACCAGACCGATGGCGATCCACCCCTGGCCGGATGTGGTGAGATGGCTGAACCACCCCGGAGAAACAGCCAGGCTGATCGTCGCCCCGGCAACACCTGCGAGCATCCCACCGACCAATACATAGAAATAGCGCAAGCGGTTTACGTTGATACCCAAAGCATCCGCGGCTGCCGGATACTCACCTATCGCGCGCAGATGCAGCCCCGGCCGCGTACGGTTGATGTAATACCAGGCGAGAGGAACCAGCAGATACCCCAGATAAACCATCACGCTTTGGTTTTCAAACATGATCGGGCCAATGAAAGGAATGCTCACCAGGCCTGGAATGCTAAACGATGGCAAAAGAGCTACGGCCCCGGCCTTGCTTAACCCCTCGCCAAAAACCATGCTCAGACCAGTGCCGAGGAAGGTCAGGGCCAGACCGCTTACAACCTGATCGGCTTGAAACTGAATCGTGATTAGCGCATGGACCTGGCTCAGCAACCCAGCAGCGAGCATGGCGACAAACACTCCAAGCCAGGGATTGCCCGTCGCTAAGGCGGTTTTATAGGCGCTCATGGCGCCGATGAGCATCATCCCCTCAAGACCAAGGTTTAGAATCCCTGACCTTTCGGTGAAGATCTCCCCGATTGTTGCGAATAAAAGAACCGTTCCGGAGGCGACGCCAGCTTGCAGGATGATGATGGGATCCATGTTTACGCCTCCTGCCCAACTTGTACGAGTCGAATACGATTACGGAACAAAAAATCACTTCCAATCAGACAGACCAGGATGATCCCCTGAATGAGCATTGGAATACCTGATGGTTGGATCTCCCGACCCGCCAGGAGCAGTCCACCGAAGAGAATCGAAATCGGAACGACCAATATAGGGTTGAGTTTCGCCAGCCAGGCAATGATGATCCCCGTGAAGCCGTAGCCGGATGAGATCGCCCCTTGAAGGCGGTGTACAACTCCAGAGATCTCCAACATGCCGCCCAACCCCGCCAGTGCACCTGAAAGCATCATCACCAAGATCGTATTCCTGACGATGTTGATCCCCGCGTAGCGCGCGGCGCGCGGGTTGTCTCCGATCAAGCGAATCTCATACCCCCACCGGCTGCGGTACATAATCCACCACACCACCCCAGCGGCAATCAAAGCTATGACAAAGCCCAGGTGGATGGTAAGCCCTCGAAACATTGGCACCTGGGCTGCGTAATCTGTCAATCGCGGTAACCAGGCCGTTTTGGGAAACTGACGGCTCATCTGGAATCCACCTTCGGACCATACATCGAAGATGAAATAGTTGTTCCACGCCACAGCGATGTAGTTCATCATTAGCGTCGATATGATTTCATTGACGTTATATTTCGCTTTCAAATAGCCAGGAATAAATCCCCATAAAGCGCCTGCGAGCATACCCATGACCATCATCGCCGGGATCATCAGCCACGGCGAAGTCTCTGGCGGAAGAATTGGTGTAAGCACGACTAAACTTGCCCCGAAGGCACCCAAGTAGAATTGACCTTCAGCGCCAATATTCCACAGACGCATCCTGAAAGCGACAACCGCCGCCAAGCTGACGAGAATGAGCGGAGTAGCTTTTACCAAAGTGTCTGAGAACACGCCAATATTCCCAAAGGCAGCCTTGGCCATGAAGGCATAGGCACGGATGGGATCTCCTCCCACGAGCATTAATACGATACCTCCAAGAACCAATGCAAAGGTTACAGCACCAAGTGAAACGATTAATCCCAGCCACCCCGGTTGCTCCATGCGGGGTTCCATCCGCAGACGGAACCGTGCTCCATCACGGTATTGAGCAAATAATGAAGGCTTTGTCGTCATTGACTCACCTTCCTTGCCTCGACCAGATCCTCCTGCCGAGTTCCAGTCATCATTAAGCCCAATGTTTCGGGATCAGCTTCCTTCACCTCACCCATGATTTCTCCCTCATAAATCACGTAAATACGATCCGAAAGTGAGATGAGTTCTTCCAGTTCCTCCGAGATTAGAAGGATCGCAGCGCCATTCTCACGCTGCTGGAGCAGCAAACGCTGAACGGATTCGATTGCCCCAACGTCCAGTCCGCGCGTTGGCTGCATAGCAATCATCAACTTCGGCTCGCAGGAGATCTCGCGCGCCAGAATCAAGCGTTGAAGATTTCCTCCTGAGAGCAAGCGTGCGGGTGTTTCCACTGTCGGCGCCATGATGTCATAAGCTTCGCGCAGCGTTTCTGCTTGTTTACTAGCAGAGAGGCTGTCAATGGACCACCCTCTCGCGATCGGTGGGTGCCGGTACCCCTTCATGATCAGGTTGTCAGTGATACTCAGATTCGGGGCTGTGCCTACATGGGTCCGATC
>JAIWHF010000128.1:0-7156 GCA_048629905.1 Methanosarcinales archaeon | reverse complement strand
GAAAAGTTTCTTAGTTTTCGCAAGGAGGAGGGGCATTGGGGGCGCGGTTTTTATCAACCCAAATGGATTTCCAGCCATTACACAATCCTGGATTTGAAGAATCTCGGTATCGCTCCTGGGCATCCGGACATCATAGAGTCTGTGTTGATTATCCTTCGCGACCACAAAGGGCCCGATGGGGGCATCGATCCCTCCGTGACGATTGACCAGAGTGATGTTTGTATAAACGGGATGTTCCTGAACTACGCGAGTTATTTCAAGGTGGAGGGTGAGGCGCTGCACTCCGTTGTGGATTCTACGATAGAACAACACATGCCTGATGGGGGCTTTAATTGCCGGGCAAACCGCCAGGGCGCTGTTCATAGTTCCTTGCATTCCACAATTTCTGTCCTCGAAGGAATCCAGGAATATTCGACTAATGGCTATGTCTATCGCCTGGCAGAATTGGAGCAGATTGCGGTCGAGGCTCGTGAATTCATTTTACAACACCGCCTATTTCTCTCAGATCGTACTGGAAAGATCATTGACAAGCGTATGTTGATGCTATCGTATCCTTCCCGTTGGCAGTACGATATCTTAAGGGCGCTTGATTATTTTCAGTGTGCAGGTGTCGATTATGATCCACGAATGCAGCCTGCGCTGGATGTATTGTTGAAAAAACGGCGGAAAGATAACCGTTGGCCTGTGCAGGCAAGACATCCAGGCCAGATCCATTTTGAAATGGAGAAGACCGGAGGCCCCAGCCGTTGGAATACGTTGCGGAGCTTGCGCGTCTTGAAGCATTTTGGTTTATCTGAATTTTAATAATCCCAGGATTACGACCTTCTTTATAAAAAGGATGAATTAATGTCAGACAACCTCTTTTTGATCCTATATCTGATAATGCTTTTCCTGCAGACAGTCCATATATTCGAGGAAATTGGCTTTAAAGCCTACGAAGTGGTTGGCTCTCTCAACAAGTATTTATTGGCTGCTTCCTTTTTAGTGTTTGCTAACTACTTGCCCTTGATACTTATCCTGCTAGATATCAGAGCAGGATATTACCTTGCATTTTTCGCGGCGATTCTTGCCCTGGGCAATGGCATTATTCACCTCATTGGTTACATAAAAACCAAATCCTTCAGAGGCACTGTTGGCGCCGGCGTATTCAGCGGAATTCCTTTGGGGATCATCGGGGGAATAGTCTTAGTTAATCTAATCTCGATCGTTCGATGAATGACTAGTCGTCGTATCGTGAGAAGATTTTTCCTTCTCATTCTCACAAATCTCTTGAGCGAACGCTAGAATCCGCCGGTGTTGCGTAAAACTTGATGTAGGTTCGAAGTTGAGAGCCCGGCAGCGACTTCTTCCGTTGCTCTCTCAAAATGGAAAGGACGATCAGATGGACACTCGAGTTTTGGTGGCCTACGCCACTAAGTACGGCGCAACGGCGGAGATTGCCGAGAAGATCGGACAAGTGCTTCTTCAAGCAGGCTTTGAAACCGACGTGCTGCCCACGGATAGTGTCAGTGACCTCGCCCCGTATCAAGCAATTGTTCTTGGCAGCGCGGTTTATGTGGGTCTATGGCGCAAGGAGGCTGTGGCGTTTCTGGAAGCCAATGAGAAGGCAATGGCCAAGATGCCGGTGTGGTTCTTTTCTAGCGGGCCCACGGGTGAGGGAGATCCGTCTCAACTAATGCAGGGCTGGCGCTTCCCCGAGGCACAGCAACCCATCGCCGACCGCATCCAGCCTCGCGATACCGCTTTCTTCCACGGCGTTCTAGACATGAAGAAGGTCAACCTGGCCGAAAAGCTGGTCATTAAGGGCCTCAAGGCGCCGGTCGGCGACTTCCGAGATTGGGATGCGATCACCTCCTGGGCTGCTGCCATCGCCGATGCGCTGAAATAATCGCACTCTGCTTATAACACCAATTAAAAACGCCCCGCGCTGCTCGCGCGGGGCGCATCTTTTAGCTCCAGTTTTCTTAGATATCGAGGTTGGCCATCTGCTCGTAGAACTTCCAGCGGGTGATGACATCCTCGCGGAGCGCCCCCAGCAGTTTCCCTGCCCGATCTGGATCGGATTGGCGCAGTACCCGGAAGCGATTCTGCTTGTACATAAAGGTCTCGATGTCCTCGGTCGGCACCTTGGAGTCGAGCTGCAGCGGGTTTTTACCCTGGTCACCCAGCCGTGGGTCGTAGCGGAAGAGCGGCCAGAAACCACTCTTCACAGCATCCGCGTGGATATCTGTGGCCGTGGTCATGTCGATGCCGTGGGCGATGCAGTGAGCGTAGGCGATGATCAGCGAAGGGCCATCATAGGACTCGGCTTCGCTCATCGCCTTCACCAGTTGGGTCATGTTCTCGCCGTACGCTACCTGGGCTACATAGATGTTGCCGTAGGTCATGGCGATAGCCCCCAGATCCTTTTTGGGCATGTCTTTGCCTGCAGCCGCGAACTTTGCCACTGCTGCACGCGGCGTAGCTTTGGAGGCCTGACCGCCGGTGTTGGAATACACACCGGTGTCCAGCAAGAGGACGTTCACGTTCTTGCCCGAGGCCAGCACGTGGTCCAGCCCGCCGTAACCGATGTCATATCCCCAACCATCGCCGCCCAATATCCAGACGGATTTGGGAACCAGGAAGTCGGCGATGCTCAACAACCGCTCCGCCTGCGGATCTTTCTGCTTCTCAAGAAGCGCCTTGAGTTCGTCAACCCGACCGCGCTGAATTTCGATCCCCTCCTGCGTCGAGACGTCGGCATCCAGGATTTCCTTCGCCAACGCCCCTTTGCCGTTCAACTTGACCTGATCCAGCAGCTCCCTGGCGAATTGGGTCATTTTGTCGACGGTGAGGCGCATGCCCATGCCGAACTCGGCGTTGTCTTCAAACAGTGAGTTCGACCAGGCCGGACCCCTGCCGTCGAAGCGCGGCGTATAGGGTGTTGTCGGCAGGTTGCCGCCGAAGATGGACGTGCAACCGGTTGCATTAGCGATGATGGTGCGATCCCCGAAAAGCTGTGTGAGCAGCTTGACATACGGCGTCTCGCCGCATCCTGCGCAAGCGCCGGAGAATTCGAACATTGTGGGCAGGAACTGCGAGCCCTTGGTGGTGAAGCGGTTGAACAGCGCCGGATCGGGGTCGGGGATTGTGAGGAAGTAATCCCACTTTGCGGCTTCCTGCTCTCGGAGCGGCGGCTGAGGCGCCATGTTGATCGCCTTGCGGTCCGTCTTCTGACCATCCGCATCCTTTGCAAACGCCGGGCATATATGGACGCAATTGCCGCAGCCGGTGCAATCCTCCGGCGCCACCTGCAAGGTGTACAGCATATTCTCCATACCGCGGCCCGTTGCCTTCACAGCCTGCCAGCCTTCCGGCGCATCGCCGTTGGCGAGGGAAGCATCGTAGATCTTGGGCCGGATCGTGCCATGCGGACAAACAAAGGCGCACTGATTGCACTGGATGCACGCCTCCGGATCCCAGACCGGAATCTCTAGACCAACATTTCGCTTTTCATACTGGGTTGTCCCGACGGGATAGGTGCCGTCGTTTGGCAGCAGGGAAACGGGGAGTTCCTCGCCTCGACGGGCGATCATCTCGCCGGTCACCTTTTGCACAAACTCGGGGGCGCTCGCCGGAACAGGCGGAAGCATGCCAAGTTTAGAAGTCACTTTCTTCGGCAGCTCAACCTTGTGAATCCGCTCGCGCGCCAGGTTGGAGGCCTTCACGTTCATATCGACGACCGCCTTGCCTTTGCTGCCATAGGTGTCCTCGACGGCCATCTCGATCATGTCCTGCGCCTGCTCATCCGGCAGTACGCCGGAGATCTCGAAGAAAGCGGTCTGCATGATGATATTGATGCGTCCACCCAGCCCGAGCGACTTCGCCAACGAGTAGGCATCGATGACATAGAAATTCGCTTTCTTATCGATCAATGCCTTCTGCACCTCTGCGGGCAAGTGATCCCACACCTCATCCTCGGGGTAGGAGCTGTTCAGCAGGAAAGTGCCGCCCGGCTTGAGGTTCTTGAGCATGTCGTAGCGCTCCAAGAAGTGGAACGCGTGGCAAGCCAGGAATCCCGCCTGCTGGATCAAATAGGTGCTGCGAATCGGGTTCGGGCTGAAGCGCAGGTGGGATATGGTCATTGCGCCCGATCTCTTTGAGTCGTAGACGAAGTACCCTTTGGCGTAATAATCGGTGGCTTTACCGATGATCTTGATCGAGTTCTTATTCGCGCCCACGGTTCCGTCAGCGCCCAGACCGTAAAACATGGCCCGGTGGACTTCATCGCCCTCCGAAGAGAAGGCGTCATCCCACTCCAGGTTTGTATGTGTCAGGTCGTCGACGATGCCGACGGTGAAGTGATTTCTCGGCTTCTTCTCGGCCAAATTGTCCAGCACGGATTTCGCCATCCCGGGGTTGAATTCTCTTGAGCCCAGTCCATAGCGACCGCCGACGATGAGGGGTCTCTCGCTCTCGGCGATATCCCCATTTACGACGGCTTCGCTGATTGTGTTCTGGACGTCCAGGTAAAGCGGTTCCCCTCCCGCGCCGGGTTCTTTTGTGCGGTCGAGTACGGCGACGTGCTTGGCTGATTTCGGTAGAGCTTTAAGCAGTGCCTCCCCGCTGAAGGGGCGGTATAGGCGTACTTTTATTAACCCGACTTTTTCTCCCTGGCCGGCGAGGTATTCCACCACTTCGTGCATGGTGTCCGCGCCAGAGCCCATCATTATCACGACGCGCTCAGCATCAGGTGCACCAACATAGTCGAAGAGATGGTACTCGCGCCCGACGACCTCCGCGAAGCGGTCCATCGCTTTCTGAGCCATCCCCGGCACTTTCTCGTAATAGGCATTAACCGTCTCGCGCGCGGCGAAGAATACATCGGGGTTCTGGGCAGTCCCGCGGATCGATGGGCGATCTGGCGAAAGCCCCCGTAAGCGGTGCGCCAAGACCCAATCATCGTCGATTAACGCCCGCATATCATCGTGGGTGAGTTCTTCGATCTTCTGTATCTCGTGGGACGTACGGAAGCCGTCGAAGAAATGCAGGAAAGGAATGCGTGATTCGAGCGCCACCGCCTGGGCGATGAGGGCGAAGTCCATCACCTCCTGGGGGTTATTGGAGGAGAGCAGCCCCCAGCCCGTCGAGCGGGCGGCCATCACGTCGCTGTGATCGCCGAATATCGATAGCGCCTGTGCGGCGACAGAACGAGCGGCGATGTGGAAGACGGCCGGCGTCAGTTCCCCGGCAATCTTGAACATATTGGGCAGCATCAACAACAAACCCTGTGAAGCCGTGAAAGTCGTCGTCAGTGAGCCCGTGGTCAGCGCGCCGTGAACTGCTCCGGCGGCGCCTCCCTCAGCTTGCATCTCTGTTACGCTGGGAACCATCCCCCAGATGTTCGGCTCACCTCGCGCGGCCTTCTCATCGGCGATCTCCCCCATCGGTGAGGATGGAGTAATTGGATAAATTGCAATAACCTCGTTCGTCGCGTAAGCAGTATGCGCGGCTGCGGCATTCCCATCGTAGGGTACAAGCTTTCGCTTGGCTTTCTTTGTAGCCATTTGGTGCTCCTTTTGAACCAATATGATGTAAATTAAGGGGCATGCGCATAAGCGCGCAGAACCCCTTGGGTTATCCCAGATGAGTCTAGTGTCCTGTCTATTACAGCAGTAGTGTAAATGTCATCCTTAACCGGAGGATACCTGTTACTATTGTTGAGCGTTCCTATGGTTTGATAATCAATTCGGGTGAAATAGACACTTGCGGAGGTCCAATGCCAAACTTGAAAACAACCTATATGGGCATCGAATTAAACTCACCGATCGTCGTCGCTTCGAGTTCGATATCCAGCTTCATCGACCGGATCAAGCTCGCTGAACAAGCCGGCGCGGGCTTGCTTGTGGTCCGCTCCCTGTTCGAAGAACAGATTCTCATGGACGCGCTGCGCCTTGAAGAAGAACTCTCGGTGGGCGCCGATATTTTCCCCGAGTCGCTCTCCTATTTCCCGGATTTGGAGCACGGTAAGGCGGACGAGCATCTCATGTGGATCGAAAAGGCGCGCAAAGAAGTTAAACTGCCGCTTATCGCCAGCCTAAACGCCGTCTCCTCAGGTGGATGGACTAAGTACGCCAAACAGCTTGAAGCTACCGGTGTCGATGGGCTGGAACTCAATGTTTACGCCGTCGCCGCCGACCAGAAGGTCAACGGCGCGGTTCTTGAGGCGCAGCTTTATGAGATCGTTGAAGCCGTGATCGGCGAGGTCGACATCCCCGTGGCCGTCAAGCTCAGCCCCTTCTACACCTCGATCGCCAATGTAGTGTCCGAAGTGGACAAGCGCGGGGCGAAAGCCGTGGTGCTCTTCAACCGCTTCCTGCAGCCAGACATCGACCCGAAGACTGAAACGCTGGTATCGGAGATGGTACTCAGTTCGCCCGAGGAGATGAAACTGCCTTTGCGCTGGGTCGCACTGCTCTACGGGCGGGTGAAGACCGATCTTGCTTTGAACACCGGTGTCCATTCAGGGCTGGACGCCGCTAAGGCGCTCCTCGCCGGCGCACAAGTTGTACAGACCGCGTCATCGCTTCTCAAGCAAGGGGTTCCCTACATCTCGACAATGATCCGTGAATTGGAGGGGTGGATGGATGAGCACGATTATAAAAACCTTGACGACTTCCGCGGCAAGATGAGCCAGAGAGAGACCGATGACCCCTTTGCGTTCGAACGGGCTCAATATGTGAAATTACTACTCGGTCAGAAATAAGTTTTCTACTAACCCAAGCGGGTTCGTTTCACCATTAATAACGGAGTTAATCAAAAGAGGGTGTCCAATCATGGACACCCTCTTCCGGTTTCTAGAGTTCCTGCGCTTAGAACAGATTAAGTGTGAAGGGGAAAATCAGGTTCAGGATCAACCCGAGCACGAACAACCCGCCCGCAAGCTTGCCGTGATGAAAAGCTGCAGAGACAAACCAGAGCGGCCAGACCGGGTAGTCCGGGGGCGGCTCGCTCGGCTTCGGCTCGTTGTAGATTTTCAACACCATCACCAAGCGTCGTATGGCGAAAAAGACCAACAGGACCCATACCGACAGCGTGCCAGTGAGGACGAGAATGGCAACGATAAGGTAATAGCCCACCATCATCGCCTGGTTCAGCCACAGGGAAGCTTTATCGC
>JAIWHF010000127.1:0-7199 GCA_048629905.1 Methanosarcinales archaeon | reverse complement strand
GTAATGAAGTTCTGCGAAATCTTTCGGGATTTGCTGAAATTTCGCAGCGACCAGTCGGAGACCACGATTCTCTAAGCGGTTAATGACCTCACCGATGAGACCACGTTGAACGCCATCCGGTTTTATTAGGACAAGAGTTTGCTCCAAGGTACCCTCCATAAAATATAAACTCGGGGAGACCCCGAGTTTAGTTTGAATAATCGAGAGATGGAAGTGATCAAGCGACCTCCATACCTCGTTGATATGCGTTGATCGCCTCTTGGAGTTGATCTGACTTCATGTAGGCATCCCCCAAAACTTGCCACATCGTCGGCAGATTCGGGTAGCGCTCCAGCGCGTGCTCCAAGTCGCTGATCACCGTGTCGAGATCCTGTTTTCTCTCGATCAACTTCTTATAATCTGATAAGGCTCGCCCAGCATCGCCAGCGGTGAGGGCTTGGCGTGCGCCCTGGAGTAATTGCGAAGCAGGTTCCTTATATTTCGATGGTGCTGCAGCTTCCACAGCCGGTTCTACCTTCTCGGCTTCCGCAGGGGCTTTCTCAACGGCCGGGATGTGAGGAGCAGGTTCTGGTGGGGAAATAACCTCCTCGATGGGTTCAGGGGCAGGAGGGAGCTCGACCACAGGTGCAGCCTCGACGGGAGTTGGTTCCGGAGGATGAATTTCCTCTTTGACTACAGGAGGGGCAGTTTCTTTTGCCGGTTCAGGGGGTACCGCCTCTGCGGCGGACGTTGCTTCATCAAGCCATCCCGGAACTTCCGGCATTGGCTCTTCTTGAAGTGTTTCCTGAGGAACCGCCGTGATGATGGTCTCATCGTCGGGAGCAATATCGCTTGCGGCCTCAATTTCTTCGGTTGGAACCGGGGGAGGCTTTGAGACAAGCGTCTCAGCAGGCACAACGTCAGGGACAGTTGCTCCGATATCTACATCCATACCTCGCTGTGAGGCGAGATCCTCGAGCCATTGCATACTCTCACCAGCTTCTTCAGGAGGAACCGCATCGCTGATCGTTGGAGATGGTTCCCGGGTCGCTTCAACTGGTCTCTCCGTAGGCGGGGTTAGAGGCTTGCTTTCCTCAGCTTCTTGAGTCTCAGCAAGATCCTCCAGCCACCGGAAGACTTCATCATCGTCAACTTCATCGCTGACGCCTAGGGTATCCGGTGGAGATGCATCAACTGCATGAGCACCAATCTCTTCCTCAAGTTGCTGGAGAGATTGTACGTCTATTTCAGGTTCGTCAACTTTGCTCACAGGATCCGGAATTTCTTCAGCTGAGTCGGCAAACTCATGCAACCAGCCAGGCGCCTCTCCAGGTACTTCCGCAGCTCTCTCTGCGGGCTCTGGATCCGCTTCCGCTAGAAAGTCTTCGTCAACAGTCCTCTCAACTACCGAATCCGCAATTCCAGTCAGCCAGTCTGGGACATCATCCTGTGGTTGTGCTGCTTCAACAGCCGGCTCTTCAGCCGCTTTCTCGACATCAGAGACCCAATCAGGAGGCCCGGTTTCGGGATCTTCTGCTGGGGTCATGGCTGTATCGACAACTTCGGGTTCAGCGATGCCTTGCAGCCAATCTGGTGCGTCATCGCTGGCGGGTACGGAGGCAGGCTCCTCTTCGAGTTCACTGATCCCTTCAAGCCACTCAGGCGCAGCCACTTCGTCTGGCTTTTCTGGAGTTTCATCACCAACAGTTGGCTCAGGCTCAAGGTCTTGCTGTGATGCTGCTTCTGCTAGACCGGCAAGCCAGGATGGGCTTTCGGTTTCTGGTTCAGGGGCTTCGGTTTCAAACTCAGGGACTTCATCTCCTTCTGCGATCTCGTCTAGCCAGGAGGGGACTTCCGCCTCTGCAAGGGCGTCTTCAACGGGTTCTACTACTGCTTCTGTTGGCAGTTCTGCTTTCTCAGGTTCTGCATCCTTACTTGGGCGGTCGTCGAGCCAGGTGATGATGGTGGATGTTGCGCCTGGTGCTTGTGGATCAATCCACGTGGGTACCTCAGGAGCATCCTCCTCAGCAATAAGATCTTTATCGGCACTTTCATCAACGCTTGGCGGATCTGCTCCCAAGACGGGTTTAGCTTCTTCTTGTAGCTCATCTGTAGATTGGGGCGTCGGGTCAGGTGTGATCTGCTCAGCGTCAGAGGCGATATCTGAGAGCCAGTCGGGCATAAATTCTGCTTTGCCCACAGGGGCCGCTGCCGGTTCGTCGGCTTCAGTGGATTCATCAGTAATCTCGGGGGCGATTTCCTGGACCCAACCCGGGATGTCCGCGGGGGCGAGTTCACCGGTTTCCTCTTGAGTATCCTCAGAGCCGACTGATTCGAGTTCAGCATCCGAGAAGGAAATTGGAGTTTCTTCAACCTCGCCGCTGGATGGAACCCATCCTGCTTCCTCCATCCATTCAGGTATTTCATCTTCTGAGGCGGAATGGAGGGCGGCAGCTGCTGCTGATGCGGCAAGTGGAGTGCCCACGGGAGTTGCAGATTGATCGATCTCTGCCATCCATGGGGGAGCATCATCAGCTTCAAGTGGGGTAGGCGCCGCTTCACTCAAATCCACACCAAGGGATTCAACCCATTCTGGTGGACCAGATTCAGCGGTTGGGAGAGGTTGACCAGGAGTCCAACCCGACCGCTCGATACGAACAGCTTTTGCGTCAACCGTCTTTGGGTCGTCGGTTGCGTTTTCGAGGAATGCGTAGTATGGGTCCAGTGCTGCTAAATGGCGATGATATCTTCCGGCTTCCGCGTTATTATCTTCCTTTTGGAAGATCGCGGCCATATAGCGGTTAGCATCAAGACAGTATGGAAGCTTCTCCATGATTTGGGTGAAGACATCCTTTGCCTCCGCGTGCTGATCCGCTCGCCAGTACATCTTCCCCAGTAGAACCTCGAGATCAGGGCGGTCGGGGTCTTCGCCGAGTGCGGAGCGGAGCTCAGCAATTGCCTGCGAGTAAAGCTCTCCTTGCGCATATTGACGGGCGAGTGCCCCCCGGGTAAGGCGTATCTTGTGTGGTTCGAGGCCATCTCGACGGCCTATTAGGCGAGAAAGTTCTTGTCGAATTGCAGGATTCGCGGGGTTGGTTTCGAAGGCTCGCTCCATATGCCAGATCGCAGAGTCGAGATTGCCCTCATCTTCCCGCACAATCGCCATGCCGATGTGAGAGACAAAATCATCGGGGATTGCAGAGAGAACGCGTTGAAAAATATCGGCGGCGTCTCCGAATCGCTTCGCTTCTAGGTAAGCCTTCCCTAGCAAACGGTAAGAACCGAGATGTTTTGGGTAAACCTGAAGGATGTGGCGACAGTGTGCGATAGCCTCATCCAACTGATTGCGTTCTATAAGGTCGTCAATTTCTTTTATATATGCGCGTAAATCCATTTCTGCCATTGCAGAACCTCACCAAAAGTATGCCTTATCTATTCTTATTGCGCAAGAAGGAACACAAAATCCAACTCGCATTTCACAGACCCATCCAAATCATTCTAACTTTGTAACAAGAAACGTGCCAGAGGGAAGGGTTTCAATAAAATGTTAAAGCTCGTGTATTTCACGAATCCCTTCGACAAGTATTTTAACGGATGGTTCTTCGAAAGGTGCAGGCCCAAGTCGGTCTTCGTTTAGTGGTTTGTGCGCCAGAGCATGAAGACATGCTTGTATGTTATCCGCGAGCGTCTCGGGGGCATATCCACCTTCAAGTACGAAGAGCATTCGTTTTTCACAGAATCGGTCGGCTAATTCAAGCAGGCGATTGCTTAATCGATGATAGCCCGACGTTGTTAATTGAAGGCCGGCGAGCGGATCATCCCAATGGGCGTCAAATCCTGCTGAGACCAGGATGATGTTCGGTAAGAAACGCTCAACAGCAACGGTGAGGATCTCTTCCCAGACTCGCTCAAACGCTTGATCTCCAGCGCGAGCGGGGAGGGGAACATTGATGATCGAGCCTTCCCCATCCCCGTGACCGGTTTCCTTTTGATGTCCGGTGCCTGGATAAATCCCCCATTGATGTGTGGAGAAATATAAGACACTCGGGTCGGCATCAAAAATCTCCTGGGTGCCGTTGCCATGGTGCACGTCGAAATCGACAATCATCACCCGATCAATTCCTCTGGTTTGAGCGTGTCTTGCGGCGATGGCGATGTTATTAAAAAGGCAGAATCCCATTGCCTGGGACTGGGTTGCGTGGTGACCGGGTGGTCGGACAAGCGCAAAGCCGGTATCCACAGTTCCGTCAAGTATCTGGTCTAGAACAGAGATGGTTCCCCCAGCGGCATTGAGTGCGGCTCCGAATGACGAGGATGTAGCGTAGGTATCGCCGTAGTCAAGGTAGGTCGGTGCGCGTCCTACAGCTTCCTCTACGGATTGGATGTATTGCTCCGAGTGGACGCTTTCTACCGTGTCAGGGGTAAGAGGTTCAGGATCGATGACGACCAGCGAGTCAGCTATAGAACTGTTCTTAAGCTGGTCGAAAAACCGAAAACGGCTGGGACTTTCTGGGTGCCCAGGAAAGGCATGGTCTGGAGAGGGGACAAGAGTTACTGCTATTTTTTGGTGGGTCATATCAGGCAATCATACGCTGGAGTTGATGATCGGGCAATGAACATGCAGGCGAGATGGTGGCGTATAACCTGCATTGCCTGGACTGGCTCCAAATGTGTCTCAGAATTCACTTCCTAACAAAGCTGTTCTACTGCGTCCCTGGTCTCAGTCGATGTATCCTTCTTTGGACAATTTCATCTCTAGGAAGGCGGCTTCCTCATACTTTCCTTGTTCACGGAGATATTCAATGACTGTGGATACTATTATCAGGTCTTTTTCAGTGAGGTTTAATCGGTAAAGTTGAGGTACAAGATCTGGTTCTGGGAAAAATCTCCCATAAGTGCGCCCATAGAAAGACCAGGAGTTGGAATGCTTCAAGAGCTGATTGAAGCCTTGTAGAACGGAGTTTGCAGCAGTTTGTGGGTCTCCTTGATCGAGCGCGATCTCCGCAGCGGTGAAGGATACCCTGGCCGAATTGCCACCGATGAAATACGCCGTGTTAATTAACTTTTTTGCTTCCGCAAGTTCACCCATAAGAAGCGCTGTTTGTGCGAGACCTCGATAGGCTTCCACGTTCAAGGGGTTCTGGTCTAATGTGATGGTAAACGCTTTGTGAGCCTGGAGAAGATCTCCGTCCTGCAGAAATCCCCATCCTGCTTTGAGTGTCGTTTCTTTTGCCTGTAAGTTTTGTTCCTCGATGAAACTCGAAATTGCTTGTTTACGAATGGAGCTCAGTTCGAAGAATTTGCTATTCGCTAAATGTGGTGCGCTTTCCAGCGCTTTGAGATATGCAGATTGTGCTTCCGCGGGACGCTGCATAGCATCCAGCCACATTCCTGCATTCTGATGAAAAATACTTTGCCGAGGCGCAGAATCGCGCGCAAGGTTCAACTCCTGAATCGCATCTTCTTGTTCTCCAATTGCCCAGAGCAAGGCGGCATAGTTTGCCTGGTGGGGAGGCCAAAAAGGATCTATTGAAAGACCATGTTCATAAGCTTTAATGGCTTCCTGAAGATAATGGACATCGTGTGCTTGATCGTCAAGGTAAGCCAGCGCAAGACCACACTGAAATGAGTAAAGGGAGAAATCAGGATTCTTTTCAGCAGCTCGACATAGGTTTTCAGATGCAAGCTGATAGTCATTCGCCCGTGCGGCAGATATTCCACGCCAATATGTAAATGCACCTTGAGATGCTAGAGACCATCCTCCAACTGCAAGAAGGAGTAGTGGGAGGAAGATTATGATTCCCAGGCGGGGGGAAACGATGACGTTGTCCCGATCTTTCGACTGACGAAGCGCGAGTGCAAGGATGACAAGCACGGCGGCTGTATAGGCAGGACTCTCAAAGAGATAGTCAAAAAGATGGTGGATTCCGATTGCTACTCCCGCTCCAATGTAGGCAGACAGCCGGATTCTTTCATTTGCATCCGCTCTTCGATAAATAGATAGGATTGTAACTGTGAGCATTATTCCAGCGGCAATAATCAATCCCAGGCCCACAAGGCCACTCTGAGCAGTGATTTGCAGCAACGCGTTGTGAGCGTGGCTCGTGGAAAATCCAGGCGGGAGCTGATTAGTTTGAGCGAAAAGTGTAGAGAAAGAACCAGGACCATGCCCGAATATTGGTGACTGTGAAATGATTTCCAATGCGGATGACCAAATTCCGGTGCGAGCTGATGTGATAGGTGCATGGCCGGGGGAGAATTGAACTTGTAGGACGAAAATTACGCCAAGAGCAATTATTAGTACCGCACTAAATGCGAAAATGGCAAGGTTTTTTAAGGTTCGATGTTTGGTTATTGCCCGGCGGCCATGCAGGAGAAATTCTCGAATCTGAGGCCAACGGATGAGGATGATAGTAATCCCAAGACCAGCAATGGCGCTGATCCAACCACCTCGTGATGATGCGAAATATTGGACCAGAATAAATAGACCGATGACGAATCCCCAGAGAAGCCGTCGCCCAGTATTCCGACTTTGGATTAAGCGCACGGTAACAATTGGAAGCAATAGGTTGATGTATCCCGAGAATACATTCGCATGTCCGATAAACAGACCATATAAACGATAACCTACTGGGGGCAAAGAGAAGATCTTATCTGCGATGCTCACCCATCGTAGATACCAGACCCCTGCTAGGGCAATTTCGAGGAAGGAAAATACTACTGCCAGGTTTAGCAGAGCGTTTTCCCAAGTATTATTTGACCATCCAGCCTCGAGTGAGTCGCTCACGATAAAAAAAGCGAGAAAAAGCAGGATACTGATTGACCACTTCTCAAGACCGGGAAGAGGTTGGGGAGAACGTAGTGTGAGAAGGCCGCAGTACAGGAGATAAGACCCAATAACTACAAGCGCTTTTGGGATGCGGATCGGGCGGCCACGGTCGCGGAATTTGAGAAATGCGAACCCCATGCCAATCGAGAAAACCAGTCCAAAAATCTTGAGATAAGGGTTTAAACTATCATAGCTAAGGCTGATGACAAGAAGGAATAGGACTGAGAAGGCATAAGTGTAGAGAGAGCGGCGACTATTTTGCATTAATAATGTTGGTTCTTCTCCATACATGGGCGATATTAGTTATATTGGTGAGCAAGCTTACGAAACCTGTAGATTGAGAGCGTTCAACGTGTAAAGTGTTTTCAAAACCTCGATACGATTTTAAAAT
>JAIWHF010000126.1:0-7286 GCA_048629905.1 Methanosarcinales archaeon | reverse complement strand
CTGGGATTACGATGGCAACGGCGATGGCATCGGCCTTAACGGAACGACCCGTGCACAAGGATGTGGGAATGAGCGGTGAGATTACGCTCCGCGGCCGGGTGATTCCTATCGGCGGAGTTAGAGAGAAGGTTCTCGCTGCTTACCGCCTTAAGTTGAAGACTGTGATCATCCCGGTTAAGAACCAAAAAGACTTGGTTGACATCCCCCGCCAGGCGAGGGAATCTCTCGACATTCAATTTGTACAATCGATGGATGATGTCCTTGCGATTGCGCTCTTGCCTGAAGTGAAGAAGGTGGTAAAAACCAACAAGAAGACTCGAAGGAAGGGGAAGTCGCCAGGGTCATCCCGCCCATCGGCATCAGCATGACACCAAAAAACCTTCTTGAGCACCGATCCCTGCATAGCCCGCAGCATCATCCCCATATAAACGGGGGATTGAGGCTTCAGCCTCGTCTTAGCCTTAAGGCGATTATGATTGTCTCAATCAGTCTGTTTGTTGCCTCATGCACGCGAACGACGGTCCCTCTCCTGCCTACAAGCACTGCACCTACTGAAATACCTCAAGTGAATCCTACCCCGTTCGTGATCTCAACATTCGAGCCCAGCGGAATGTATGCGGTCGTTGGGATTCCAGAAGGGGAGGTTCTTCTCCTGCGTAATCCGGCGGGCATCACGGGGAGCATCGTTGAAGAGCTGGCGTATTATGAGCGGGGCATTACGGCAACGGGGAATGTGGCCAATTTAGGCAGCTCCATCTGGATGGAGATCCAGACGCCGGAAGGTTCGCGTGGATGGGTTAATTCATTGAATTTAACCGAGGACGTCAGTCAAGAACAATTCTGTGAGGATGCTCGCGCCCTCATGGTTCTGGATACCTCTTTACGCTCGATTCAGACACAAGACGGCGATCTCTTATCTCAAATTGTAAATCCCCGCCGGGGCTTGATAATCCGTTACGATTGGTGGAATCCAGAAGTCATCGTGCCTGCGGATTCGGTGTCTGGCATCTTCGAGGATCGCAATGAGGCGGAGTGGGGTTTGATGAGTGGGGGTGAGTTTAAAATACAAGGGTCTTTCAAAGACATCATCTTGCCATTGCTCGAGGATATAATTCTGAATTCCCCCATCGTGGTATGCGCTGAAGTACCATCCGGTACAACTTCACGCCAGGTTCTTTGGCCTTCGGAATACACATCTTTGAATTACTTTGCGCTCCACCGACCAGCCCCCGAGGGCGGTAATGCCTTTGATTGGCGCACCTGGGCTTTTGTGTTTGAGTACATCGATGGAGAACCGTTTCTCACCTCGATAATCCATTTTCATGGTGATGTGTAGCTCCACATTCTTCTGAAAAATTAAGATCCTTCTGTCCAATAGCAATCCAAAACGATCTCATCCTTCTGGTTGCGCCATCCCAAATTCTGCGCTTCAGCGGTTCTTAGGGCTGAACCACTGAAACGCTGATTATAATGAGACCGCTGACTTAAAAGCTTAGGTTTATGAGCATTAAGATGATGTTGAAAGGGGGAGAGGCAGCGGAAAAGATTTGCGTTTTCTTCATGATGGCATGGACGCAGCGAAAATAATTGAGACCTCGGGTAGACAGGTCAGCGTAATCAATTTTGTTTCTGCGTCTCAGCGGTTCCAACGCAGTTAACCATTAAACCTATGCATTTTCCAGAATATGGTTAAGGAGCTGAAGGAGTTTCTTCTCCCAGCCTCCTTCGAACTCCATTGAAAGCCATAGCCCGCGTTTGCTGCGGCGAATCCCTTCACCGAAAGCGTGAATATCAGGCACAATTCTCTTTTCTGGCAGGTCAATAAGGATCTGGCCGCTTTCTGTGGTGATCCTATCGATTCCTGCATTCGTGGCGATGATTTTCACCTTAAGTTGATAAAGCAAATTTAGAACTTCTTTGGGGGTTGGACCAAAGCGGTCATGCAGCTCGGCATCAATGGTTTCCAACTCATCAAGCGACCGAAGTTCAGCAAGTCTCCGGTAGAGCTGCAACCGCAGGGTCCGATCTGCGATGTAGTCGTCCGGGATCACAGCAGGAAGCGGGATATCGATGGCGGCAGGTGGAAGCTCCGTGGTTTTTCTTACCTCCTCTGGAAGAACAAGTTCATGCCCCATTTCGAGCCGCATGCGCCTTACAGCCGAGGACAGTAAGCGGGTATAGAGATGGAACCCTACGGAAGCAATGTAGCCGTGCTGACGAGTGCCCAGGATATCTCCTGCGCCTCGCATTTCCAAATCTCGCATGGCGATCGCGTACCCTGCGCCGAGTTGGCTGTGTTCGGCGATGATCTCAAGCCGTTGTAAGGCCTCCTCGGTTGATCGATGACCTGCGGAACGGAAGAAGTAGGAGAAACCTTGGATTGCAGCGCGCCCGACGCGGCCGCGGAGCTGGTAGAGCTGGGCCAAGCCGAATCTGTCCGCTCGATCTACGATGAGCGTGTTGGCATTCGGTATGTCAAGGCCCGATTCAATGATGGATGTACTCACGAGAACGTCGATCTCACCACGTGCAAACTGCTCCATTGTCTGTGATAGGCGTTTCTCTGGCATCTGACCGTGGGCCATCGTGAAACGAGCTTCTGGAACGAGACGTTCCAGTCGGCGCTGCATCGTGGCAATGGTCTGCACGCGGTTATGGACGAAGAAGACCTGTCCTCCGCGGTCGAGTTCGCGGAGAATAGCAGAGCGAACCAGTTGGGGGTCGTACAAACCAACATGGGTTCGCACAGGGAGCCGATCCTCTGGTGGAGTGCTGATGGTCGAGATATCGCGTACCCCGGTGAGTGCCATATACAGCGTTCGTGGGATCGGCGTTGCGGTGAGCGTTAGAACATCAACCTCGGTCCGCATGCGTTTAAGGAATTCCTTATGCGTGACGCCAAATCTTTGCTCTTCGTCGATGATGAGCAGTCCAAGGTCCTTAAATTGGACATCGGGTTGAAGAAGGCGGTGGGTGCCGATCACCATGTCGATCTCACCTGAGATCAGGCTGGCGATGATCTCAGCTGTCTCGCTTCGGCTCCGGAAACGGGATAGCATCTCAACCTTGATGGGAAAGGCGGCGAGCCGGCGTCGGAATGTATTGAAATGTTGCTGCGCTAATACGGTCGTTGGAACGAGCATCGCGGTTTGTTTGCCGTGCATCACCGCTTTGAATGCCGCACGTAAAGCGACCTCCGTTTTTCCATAGCCTACATCACCACAAATCAAGCGGTCCATCGGTTTGGGTCTTTCCATGTCGCTTTTTATGGCTTCGAGTGCTCGTATTTGATCTTCAGTTTCCTGGTGAGCGAAAGACGCTTCCAATTCCTTTTGCCATGCTGTATCGGGGGGAAATGCCGTTCCGAGCACCGTCTGTCTTTCTGCGTAGAGCTCGAGGAGATCGCGTGCGATTTGCTCGACCGCTTCTCTCGCTTTACCTTTCGAGCGAGCCCACTCAGAGGAGCCGAGGCGGGACAAAGAAGGGGATGAGCTATCTGCGCCAACATAGCGAGAGATGCGATCGGCTTGATGGACGGGTATGTAAAGTTGGTCACCATCGGCGTACTCAATGAGAAGGAACTCTCGTTGGATTTCATCTAACCGGCGTTCGACAAGCCCTATGAATCTCCCGATTCCGTAGTCGATGTGCACGACATAATTGCCATGCTGAAGATCGGCGAAAGACTCTTCGGGAGCCGATGGTCGTGCGAGCGAGCGCCGGCGAGGTCGTGGTCGCGACCAGCCAAATAACTCTGCATCCGTAAGTAGATGGAGCCGGTCACCTCGTGCCAGGTCTTGTATCCAGCCACCGGAAAGTGGCCCCTGGATGAAGACTATCTCGCCGGGGGGAAGTTCTCCTGATATCTCTTGCCTGACTTCAGCGGCGTCATCGTACTCGCTCCACAACTCGCAAAGACGCTGCGCTTGCCGGCTGACGATGACAACCGTTTCGTGATCCGTGCGTTTATCGCTCAGGTGCTTCAGGATTGATTCGAGTTGCCCGCCGAAGCGCGGTCCTGGAGTGAAGGAGTTTGCCAGCGGGACCGCATGCATGTCTGCAATTCCGGCGTTCATTCCTAGATCCAGCGTGGTGAAGTTCACGAGGCTCTCTTCGAGATCTGGCAAGGTCAGATAGGGGAGCGGGAAATCTGAAGAGATCCGTTTTTCTACAATCGCCTCCTCATGCATGCTTAGAGCCTGTTGCTCGATATCTGCCACGGCATTCGTGAAAGCGATCTTATCGTCGAAAACAACGACGGTATTCTTAGGAAGAAAATTAGATATGCCAGAGGGGTGTGAATTCATCAGCGGTAAAAACAACTCAAGCGAATCGGTTAGAAAAAGGTCATCTTCGCTGCCAATGCCAGGCAATTGTTTCGACCAATTCTTATCGAAGTCGCGCGGCAGACCCTCGCGTGCCGGCGTGACCCAGACCCAGGTCGTTTCCTTGATCGTCCGCTGGGAGGTTGGGTCGAAGCAGCGGAGAGATTCCACATCGTCCCCGAAGAATTCGAGGCGGATGGGGAATTCTTCCGCCGGGGGCCAGAGGTCGAGAATTCCGCCACGACGGCTGAACTGCCCGCGCTCGGTCACAAGGCTGCTTTGCGCATAGCCATTATTCATGAGCAGGGAGAGAAGCTGATCGAAACGGAAAACCGCACCTTGCTTTACATAACGTGAATTTGCCAGGAATGTCCGTTTTGAGAGTGTGCGTGTCATCATGGCTCTGGATGAAGCCAGAAGCATCAGGCTTTGGCCGGGGGTGTCTTCTTGTGGGCTGCCGGGCCCTTCTCCTTGAGTCAGGAAAGCGAGTGCAGAGGTACGCTCATTTCTAACGGATTCACTCCAGGGTGACAGTTCATAAAAAAGAGGATTCGGATTTGGAAAACGGTGAAGGTCTACGTTTGGCGTCCAATTCGGAATCTCTTCATGAAGTGTGAGCAGGCGATTCAATTGGGGAACGATATATAGAATAGGTTGCTGAAGATCTTCGTAAAGAGCGCTGACCAGCATCGGTCGAACTGCTTTCGGAATCTCCAGAGCTTCGTCAGGAGAGGTCTTTTCCAGAAGCTGGTCCAATAGTCGCTGGTATGTCGATTGCTCCCGTAGAGGAGCTAATAGGGTGGAGAGATTCATTTTTCAGCAGGTTTGGGATTGCAGGAGTTCATCGCCGCCTCGATCCCATCGAAGAGCAGTGTATGGATGCAGTCCGCGCTGCGTTGGAGTGTCATTTCAACAAATTCGGCATCCTCAGTGAGGAAATCTTGAAGCACGAAGGCTGCGGGGGCCATCTTCCCAGACGGTCGACCGATGCCGAGACGCATGCGCGGGATTTGATTTGACTGCGTGGCAGTGATAATTGAAGCCATACCTTTGTGCCCGCCGGAGCCTCCTTCGGGGCGGATGCGAACTGTCCCGAGCGGCAGGTCGAGATCGTCGTAGATCACGATTAGATTTGTTGGTGGGATGCGATAATAGCGTGCTAGTGAAGCGATCGACCGGCCGACAAGGTTCATGAAGGTTTGAGGTTTCACCAGGTAGATCTTTTCTCCATCCACGCGTCCGTCAGCGATCAGCGCTTCAGATTGCATACGCGAAATCGTAAGACCCCATCTTTGCGCAAGATGGTCAATCAGCATAAAGCCGATGTTATGCCGGTTACGCCGGAATTCTCGGCCCGGATTGCCCAGGCCGGCGAGGAGGTATGGTCCTTGATGTTCTGACATCCTTCTACCTGCGTTTCTTGCGATTAGCATTACGGAGCATCTGCCGCATTTGCAGAACAGCCCATCGCTCTTGAGATCTCCTGCGGATGAAGAGGTAAATACCGAGTGAGAGCAGGACTACCACACCAGCGATTATTCCCCCTGTGAAAGTCCGCAACACTGTCGAAGGGTTCGATCCACCTGGAAGCGGCAGCGGAGTGGGGCGCGGGGTACGCGTAGGCTGTGCAATCGTTGGCGTTGCCGTGACCCTGTCAGGCTGAGGTGTGGCCGTCTCAATCGTTGTGCTGTTACGAATGCGGAGCCCTTCAACGAATGACTCAAGCACGATGTTATTGCTAAGCAAGACGCGTAATCGCAACGTGTAGAAGCCGTCGGTGATACCGGTGGTATCCCACAGCCCCAATCTTCCATTCGTTACAGGTGTGCGAACGACATCGCCGATCAGGAACCAGGTCCCGGTTGGGTTATCTGAATGGGAGAAGGAGAGATCATACGAAACGAAGGATGGGTGAGATGCCGACCCCTCGATTGTCACCACTCCATCGATGGCTTCTCCGCCAAGAGGCTCACGAATGTCCGCGTACCCTGGCGCCTGGGCTGCAGCCTGGCTGACAATGCACATAAATCCGAGCATCGTGATGCAGAGTATATTAAGCAGCCGTATGGCCTTCGAAAACCCCATTTCTCCACCTGGAAGAGACCAATCTGTGAGTCTATCATGGCGCCTGTGTCGGGTCAAACAGACGGGAATCTCCAGGCTTCCTGCAGGACTTAAACATCCCGCAGGTTTCAAACCTGCGGGATGTTAGGCAAAATATCAAGCGACTTTTCTAGTGTTTATAGTTTCTGCCTGAGTTCGATCAGCCCAATCATACACTTGCGTAGGTATCTTCCGGTTGGTGGAGTCCTTTTGTTTAACCTCCCGCAGGATAAAAAAACCTGCGGGAGGTAGAGAATACCTACGGAAAGTTGGGTTAATTCCAGATGTAATTTGCGATAGGACCTGGATCTCGTTTCCCGTCTCGGTCATCGGCTACGAACTGCTCGTACTCCTTGGGCGTCGGGAAGCGTGAACGGATGAAATCCTCATCTTTTAAATCTCCGACTTTCGAGCCGATAAATTCCTTGTAATTTGAGTATGGCCAATCTTGAGCATGCGGCACGAGATTTGCTTTCACCGGATTCAGGTGAATATACCTGCACAGGTGGATCAGGTACTCCTCACGATCTATCCGTACGTGGCGGAAGCGCCCCTCAAAAAGCGGACCCTTGCGCCTTTGCTGCCGGTTTACTGCTTGCACGTAAGCGTTGAATAAGACATTAATGAATTTCGATAAGCTTTGGTCCGAGTCTTGTCTGAGTAAGAAGTGGTAGTGGTTGGGCATAAGGCAGAGTGCGATTATGGCAGCGCCGTATGGCCGGTGGTAGCGGTCAATGAGGTTCAGGCAGTGTTCATAGTTGGCAGGGTTGAAGAATATTAGCCCTTTTCCAACTCCCCGGTTGTAGATGTGGTAATAATGTCCGTAACCCAATGCTTCCGGTGTGCTCATTTTATCTC
>JAIWHF010000125.1:0-7379 GCA_048629905.1 Methanosarcinales archaeon | reverse complement strand
GATTAGGTAAGTGGTTTCGACGATCCGCTAAATCTACTAGTTCCAGAAGTTCCTCTGCCCGCTCTCTACTCTCCGCTGCGGTCAGGCGGCCAACCATCGGCACTTCGAGGTTTTCAAGCGCGGTCAGCGTAGGAAGCAAGTTATGCAATTGAAAAATAAAACCGACAGTGTTTGCACGGAAAGCGGCTTTATTCTCGATCTTCGCCATATCCTGGCCGCCAATGAAAACCGACCCTCTCGTGGGCTTATCGAGCGCGCCGAGGACATTGAGGAGCGTACTTTTTCCGCTGCCACTCGGCCCCATGATTGCCAGAAGTTCTCCATGCTTGACCCGTAAATCGACCCCGTCAAGTGCACGGATCTCCTCCCCATCACCATATACCCGCACTAAGTCGTTAGCTTCAATGAGCCATTCACTTGCAGCATCCATCATCAACCCTCATTGTGGGGATTAAACGAAGTCATAACCTCCCCACCGTGATCAACGCCCAATTTCGATATCAACAAATGCTGTCATCCCCCACCTGACTTTCTCCGGAACTTCATTCAGCTCAATTATCACTTTATAATTCACACCGGAACCCTCATCCGATTTACTGGCGATGTAAACGACCTGACCATCAACCACAATATCTGGCAACGCGTCAAAAGTGGTGGTTGCGAAGTTGCCAATCTCGATTTGCGCAGCATCGATCTCGTTCAGGTCCGTAGTCTCCACCCATAGAGTTTGTAAATCGGCCAATACAACCAGAGGCTGTCCAGGAGCGACCCACTCCTTTTCTTGTGGGTACACATCAGTGACCGTCCCGGCGAAAGGTGCTTCCATAATGAGCAAAGAGAGGGCAGCCTCAGCCGCTTTTACATGAGCTTCCGCAGCGGCTACCCGCGCTTCCGCTTTCTCGAGGGTTTCGGGATCCGGCCCATTCTTAACTCTTTCCCAATTCTGTTCAGCAACGCCGAGTTCCGCCTCGGTTATTGAAAGCTTGGCATCGAGAATGGATTGCTCTGTCTCATCTGGATAGCCCAAATACCAGTTAAGCCTCCTGAGCGCGGCATCGCGGGCGCTGCGTGCAGAAGAGAGGGCGATCAACGCCATCGCCCGTTGGGCGTCATCCTCGGACCGACCAGAGTAATGGTCGTAATTGCCTTTTGCTCGATCGACCTCCTCCTCCGCAAGCACGAGGCCGGCTTGCGCAGAGTCGATCGTGGATTGGCTGGCGCGATAACCTTCCTGCTGGACCTGCCAGTTATACTCTGCATCTTCAAGCGCATCCTGGGCATTCGCGAAGGAAAGTTGCGTCTGCGCACTGACCAGGGCAGAAGTGCGGTGCACCTCATCCAGGCTTTGGTTTGCGAGGATGAGTTCTAAGCGAGCAGTCTGCAACGCAGCATGAGCCTGCTCTCTCCCCTTTAAAGCTATCAGGGTTTGTCCCTTCTCAACCATCTCCCCCTCTTCAACCATAATTACATCCACAATGCCTGGAGTCGAGAAACTCAAGACAACCCTTTTCGAAGGGAGGACAATACCCGTGGCACTGACAACGGGTTGAAAATCCTCCAGAATGTCGCTGTTGGGCTCCTCGGTTATGTCGGGTGTGCCTTGACTGCACGCAGGAAGAAAGAGGAGCGCAGTAATCACCAGAAGAACCAATGCTAGCGGTGTTCTTTTGTTATTCATATTCAACCATCCTTAGATTCGATTTACGATTAAATTCTTTCACTAGATACAACCATCATTCATAACGCAACGCCTCTACCGGTTCAAGACGGGTGGCTCTAAGAGCTGGATACAAACCACCCATCAATCCTAATAATAGAGCCACCGTGAAGGCGCGGGTGAAAATACCAAGAGTCCAGATCGGTTGAGCAGCCTCACCGACCATCGGAATTAAGTTCAACAGAGCAACTAATCCAAATGCAATGAAAACACCCATTACACCGCCGATAAGCCCTAAGAGCAAGGCCTCGCGGAAAATCAATCCCAGGACCCGGAAACGTGACCAACCAACAGCACGCAGCACTCCGATTTCACGTGTGCGTTCAAGCACAGCCATAAGCATGGAATTCATCACACCGACCCCCCCGACCATGATCGCCAGGGCGGAGATCCCATCCATCATCCCGGAGGCAGCTTCCATATCAGGCATCTGCTCGGCGAACTCACCCGCCAGCGCTGCATGAGTTCCATCGATCGTCGTGTTGATCTTATCGACGACGGCCGGCGCATCAGCTGGATTGTGAACCTTCACCGCGTACATCGTCACCTTACGGGGACGACCAATGAAGGCTTGGGCATCGCGCAACGTCATGACGCCTCCCAATCCCTCCCACCCAATCTCGCTCTCATAGATCCCCACGACGCGGAATCGTTGACGGTTCAATTCGATGGTATCGCCGACACTTTTGTTTAATGCCTTAGCTATTGTCATCCCCAGCATGATCTGATGATTTCCCTCGATGCGCTGGCCTTGATCCATCACGTAGCGGCGAATGGCGTATTCATTGGGAGAATAGCCCTGTAAGATGAAGAAACTGTTTGCCTCCGGCAACATTACGGCTGAGAAAACCATCCCGCTCACATTCTCCACTTCTGGAAATGCGGCAATCCTTGCACCTATCCGTTGATCTAGAGCGCTCATACTGGTATCGGCGATATTTGACTGCCGCACCATAATTTCCGTGCCCGCACCAATAGCCATTGAGTTGAGTGACTCCCCAGCTCCTGTGATCATTCCATCTATGGCCATGATGCCGCCAGTGGTGAGCCCGATCGCGGCGAGGGTCAGGAACGTTCGGGTTGTCCGCTGCCATAAGCTCTGCACAGCCATCCCACCAATTGGGAAACGCCGTACATGCTGACTAGCAGTTCCACCTTCATAGCTCATTGCTTCGACGGGCTCCAACAGTGAAGCTCGCCAGGCTGGGTACAGCCCGGCAACCAAACCTAATGTGAAAACAACCGCAAACGCCTGGAGGATGAGAGCAGAAGAGATCGTAGCAGAAGATGCGCCAAAGAATTGAGCGAAGTCGGATAAGGCGATCAGCGCAAGATAACCAAGCCCTATGCCAAGGAGTCCACCAGCCAGACAAACCATGAGCGATTCGCCAAAGATCATCCAAAGGATACGTCGGTTTGGCCAGCCGAGTGCCTTGAGCACACCGATCTCACGAGTGCGCTCGTAGACGGCCATCAACTGTGCATTCATCATCCCCACGCCGCCGATCACAATCGCAAGCCCGGCGACAGCCCAAACCGTTCCTTTCAAGGCATCGCCCATAATTTGTTTGTCAGCGAAATTAGCTGTCCCACTTAGATCCAGATCGGGCATAACCTTCTCGACACGCTTAGAGAATCGTTCCTCAAGCTGGGGATCTTTCAATTGAATATAAAAGAGACTGACTTGACGGGGCTTTCCAAGCAGCTGCTGTGCTTCATCCAACGGCAGCACCGCGCCGCCATCCTCGAATGCATCTCCCGTTTGGAAAATCCCGATTATGCGGTACACGGTGTCACTCAACCGAATAGTGTCGCCCACCGATTTCCCCATGGCTTCAGCGGCGGCCAGGCCCAGAAGAATTGGATTCCCGGGCGGGCGCGAAGAACCGCTCGTGTTAAACCCGTCCCCGTCGATAACCTGAAAGCGCTCCAAGACAAAGCTATCCGCTGGGTATCCAAAAATGAAGAAATAGGGGAACTCCTCCACAGGGACAACCCCTTGCATCATCCCACTTACCGCTGACACCTCCGGCATTGCCCGCAATCTTGGTCCAACGGTTTCTTCCACCGAGCTGAAGCTGATATCGAAGGAGTTTGGCTGGCTAATGACGAGATCTGCTTGGCTGCCCGAAAGCATCGAACTGTACCCTGCCTCCATACCTTCGGCCAGGGCGCCCAGGCCAACAATAGCCGCCACCCCGAGGGCAATGCCGAGCACGGTGAGAAAAGTTCTACCTTTGCGTCTCGTAATATTCTTCCAGATCACGCTGCAACCTTATGGTGAAGATATAAATTCATTTACTGAACCACCCCATTACACTCGGGATTGCTATTCCCCGTCTTTCTCCTGGGTATGAAGGATTGATGTTCCAGATTCGGACCATCAAGGGGTCGATCTCTGGTTTCCCAGAAAGGAGAAGTTGGTTCTCCCCTGATACAGTAAGTATAGCGACGGATCAGGTATTCTTCGTCTTTTGGGGGGAATCGTCCGTCGTTCATCAGAGATATGTCCGGTTTTAATCAGAGTATGTCTTTCCACTCGTATGAAACAACCCCTTCAGTTTAGCGGACACCTCTGCTCCTTCCCTAAATAATAATTTCCCCGCAAACCTGCCTTGTTTCTCATATTCAATCTGGTGATCGTAATCCTATCTCGTAGGGATTCATCGAAAGAATCGATCCCTACGTTGACATCCGGGGCAGATTATTCTCCGGGCTATGAGCGAAAAAGGATTGACAACTTCAAAATCGAGAGGAGCGCAGAAGGCGTGGGCCAAGACGATCGATAAACCAGCCGAAATACATTTCAATCCAGGGGACCACCCATAACAAACGTGGAACGTAAATCGCCCGCCGGGGTTTCTTTAAAAGCTCCAAAATTCGTTGGGCTACAGTCTCTGGCTGAACTGCAAGACGCTGAAACGGAATAACACCACTCCCGGAGTGTGCAGCCACCTTATTAAAGAAGGGCGTCTTGACCGCTCCAGTTCGGACCACGCTCACATTAACTCCTGTGTTAACAAGTTCTCGATAAAGCGAAGTTGTAAAGACATCGAGAAATGCTTTGGTTGCTCCGTAGAGCGCTACCCCCTGGCTGGGAATGCTGGCGACAATCGAGCCGACATTGATGATATGCCCGCGATTAACTCTTTTCATCTCAGGAAGAAATTGAAGCGTAAGACCTGTCACTGCTTGAACATTAACCGCGAGCATGCTTCTAGCTACAGTCCACGGCATCTCATCCCCAAATCCATACCAGCCGAATCCGGCATTATTGAGCAAGACCTCGATCGGGGCGCCAATATCCTTCACCTGATCAGCAATTGCTGAATAGGATTCTTCCTGGCTCAGATCTGAGCAGATGATATCCGCTGACCCCCCAGATTCCTGGATATTAAACTGAAGCTTCTCCAGGCGCTCTTGGCGGCGAGCGATTAATACCAGATGGAAACCCACTGTGGAGAGCTGCATTGCTGCCGCTTCACCTATCCCGCTTGAAGCGCCCGTAACAACTGCGATACGTTCAGATAGTCTCGGATCAATCATTTTGCCCTTCAGGTTTGCACTTGTGATTTGCTCAGAATCCAGGCGCGGATTACCGGTCGGAAGAGACGAATGAAGAAGCGACGAAAGCCAATACTTTCCTTTACATCCTCGATGTAATCCGCCAATGTCAGCCGTTGGAAATTCAGTACCTTCTGGCTTTCCTCAGTATCTAACCAATCGGTGGGATATGGCTCATCTGTGAAGGCATCCTCCGGCAGCATTCCAATCCCGGCAGCATCCATCACCCCTTTCACCAACTCGCGCTGATAGAGCTGGCAGTCGGATCCGCCGCCGATATGCCAGATATTTCCCCAGATTTCATCCGCCTCCAGTCCATTCGCAATCGCTAAACCCACATCCCTTCGATGGACGAATTCGATCCGATTGTCCAGCGGGACATCAAACATCGCCGGGTCCATCACAAGGCGTACTGGAAGAGATGCGCCCAAGCGGTAGATTGCCCAAGTTAAACCCGAGCTCCGAATCATCTCCTCGCATTCGACCTTGTGTTTTGCATAGTGTTCGATGGGATGTGGAGTATCGAATATTGTCCGCGGCGGCGGCAAATGCTGGGTCTTGCCATAGATATGAAGCGATGAAGAGAATAGTATCTTAGGGGGCTTTGGCTGCTGTTTCATGGCATCAAGCAAGTTCTTCGTACCCCCAACATTAATCTCCCGTGCCCATTCGGGCTCTGTCTCGCTGCTGACTCCGGTCGCGGAAAGCGTGGGAATCACGAATGCCAAATGGACGACGATTTGAATATCTCGCAGTGCCTCCATTAGATCCTCTGGCCGGCGTAAATCCCCCCAGAAGATCTGCGCTCTCTGCTCATAGGATCTAGCGACACGCTCATTCGCTTTTGTCTTAAGGTCAAAGCAGCGAACCTTGTGCCCGCGCCCGAGAAGCTCATCCAACGCGCTCTGGCCAATATTTCCAAAAGCTCCAGTAAGAAGTACGTTCATTTTATTTCCCTCGCAGCTATTCCATGAAGCAGGAGTTCCAGCGCTTCCTGGGTTATGTCTTGCCAGTCCTCTCCACCTGTATCCAAAAGACCTTGAACGAGCATTCCCACCGCCAGAGCAATGAGGACGCGGGCTGTATTGTGAGGGGAAAGATCTCTTAGACTTCCATCATCTATCCCCCGCTGTATCAGGGCGGCAAAGAAATCACGGTAGCGTTGAAACGGTTCGACCGTAGCATCCCAAACATCAGGGTCGCGAATAGCCCTACTCCAAAATTCAAGGAAGATCGGGAGTTGTGGGCCGCCAACATCGAGTACCTGCCCTATGATCTCGCCCATGGAGAGCAACCCCTCTTGGACGTCTTCGGTTGACTCATCAATTAGATTGAGCTGCTCATCCAAGCCCTTTAACCAGCGCTGCATAAGCTCTAAAAATATGGATTGTTTAGTCTCGTAATGATGATAGAAAGCCCCTTTGCTCACACCCGCGGCGTCGCAGATCATTGAAACACTCGTCGCCTCGTAGCCATGTACGGCGAATAAATGCTCCGCCGCTTGTAGGATTCTCTCTTTCGTTTGCGTTGCCCGATCTTGCTGTTTCATTATCTCCTCACAATCATACCGACCAGTCGGTATGATATATTAGTCGAAATAACCCCTTGTGGCAAGGGGTAGAAACTCCTACTTTTTTAGGTTTGTATTTGAGTCCAGGAAGAACTACTGATAGAAACCGGCATCGCCAGGGTTTCTCACTTAACTCTGCATGAAAGATCCCTGTTCAACGTCATTCTGAGGAGCAGAGCGACGAAGATTCTCGTTCATGGCAGAGAGCATAATTCAGGTCGTAAAACGAGATGCTTCGCTTCGCTCAGCATGACATTAAGGGGCTACATTCGAGTTTAGAGATGGAGCCCGCACAAGCAACATCATAGGGATTTCTCGCTTCGCTCGAAATGACATGCATAAGCAAGTTGCTCTCGGTTATGTCATTTCGAACCCCTGGAAGGGGTGAGAAATCCCTGAGACGACTCGATATTAATCCAAGGATCTATGGCAGGAGAGTTTTCAACTGTTGCTATCGATGGAGCCAGCACAAGCAACATATAAGGGATTTCTCGCCTCACTCGAAATGACGTTTTCCAGAACCCTTCC
>JAIWHF010000124.1:0-7460 GCA_048629905.1 Methanosarcinales archaeon | reverse complement strand
CGCCATCTGTTGACTCCATTTCAAACAACCATCTGCATTGACTAGTTTTCTTCTCCGCTATATCTCTTATTCATAGAATACAAGCGAGTGCGGACGAACGCGTGTAAAAATAACGTGGACTGCGTAATCTCACAGTATTCGGTTTTCGCATGTGTCACACGCATAAACCAAAACGTCAGCCAGATATCCTGGCTGCCCGCTGAATAATTGTTCAGTCCTCGATTTACTCTGCCCGCGCAGGCTCACCCCCGGAAGGTGGAAACAACACCACCCCCTCATAGAGGATTTCCCTGCTGCGACCATACACCCTTACTCCTCGGGGCGCATAAAGACATCAGACGCTCAGTCCCACCGACAGGTTCCAGTGAAATTCAGATTTCGGAGGGACGCGTATTAATTCGGTTGTTCGAATTACTGATAGAAATCCTTTAATTCACTCGCGGGAAGTGTGATCAACCCCTCCTCCCGTTCCCCAACCTGACTGACGCGCTCTGCATGGAGACCCGTAAGGTATGCCGTATAGGCCGCCATCATCGCATCAAGAGCTTCATAGGAATGAAGTCGCTCAAGCGGCAAGTGACCACTGAGTAGGTTGTGGCGAGTGATTTCTTCTAATGCGTACATGGGGTTGGCGATATCGAGACCCTCGAGATAGAGCACGAGCTGCCGCTGCAGCCTCCCCTCAAGCGTTCGCTTCAGGAAAGGTCGTCTCTCTAGCAGAATTGTGTACCCGGAATGCGCACGTGCTTCAATAATCGCTCGGCGGTCGGATTTCTCGTCGAGAACTTCCTTCCGGAAGCCAATCTTCTCCAACCGGCGGAAGATCTCGAAGCCGGTCCGAACCCAAGCCTTGGCATCTTCTTCTTTCTCTGGTGTGTTGTACAGGCGAATATTACGCCTGCGTAGTTCATACTCACAAACTCGCCACTTCGCCCAGGTCTTCCCCTCAAGGCGCAAGTTATATCGCCGGCGGATGTCCGCTTGAGCCATTAAACCTCGGCTTGGTCCCTGCGGCGCATCGACTGCAACCACAGCCGACTCCAACGACGCCACAAACGCCAACACAGACTCGAGGTCTCCCTGATCCAATGCGATCAGGTGGAGATCGCGGTCAAGTGCCGCATATTGGATGGGCTGTTTGCCCCCTGTTGGGTCGATTCCCACGAAGACAGCGTCAGTGAAAAGCATGTCAGTCCCTTCCCCTCGGGTCTACCCCGAACTATAAACTTTCAATTTATTCGCACAGCCTTCGAGTGCTCCTGAAAAGCTCTCCACAGGTCACGATCCGTGTGATAGGGCGCGAGCCACGGCTTTTCTGCCGCCTCGCGCAGCACCCGAGATAGCTTGCGACCCACATAAAGACCATAGGCCACATATGCCCAACGCGTACGATGTCGCCCTTCAGTACTGTGCAAGAGAACCTTCTCGCCCGCTTCCAAGGAGGCTTGGATGAACTCCGCGGCCAGCCTGCGGTCCTCCATTCCGGCCAGTTTTTCATCCTCGACCCTTAACCAGAGGAAGCGCCGTGGGGTTGGACCCAGAAACGGTTCCGGTCCCCCGCCAGAGAGATGCAGGATGGCGCCAATGCCGGTTGAATCGGCAAAATCAGCCCATGTTGCGGGGATATGTTCCCCACCGGCAGCGTATATATTCTCCTCTACCCAGGTCAATAGGCTTTGCCCTTTTGCACACAAGGGTCGCTTTGATTATCCGACCGCAGGTTTCATGTGCAGTATACAACGCCCTTTTGACGACGGCGAATGAGGAGGTATACTTTCAACAAAACACCCCGCATACCTCGAGGAGTTCCCCAGCATGGCAAAGAAGAAGGGCAAGAAAGCAACCAAATCATCCAGTGACTTTAAGTTGACCTATGCAACGATGTACAACCCGCCCGAACTGCTGCATCAAAAGTACGAACGGGCGCTAAAAAAAGTCAAGAATAATTTTGGGCAAGATCATCCCATGCTCATCAACGGCAAGGATGTGCGCTCCAGGGATAAGTTCGAAGACCGTTCCCCAATCAATCAGGATTGGTTGCTCGGCACCTTCCAAAAGGGCAGCACCAGCCACGCCCAGCAAGCGCTCTCCGCAGCCCGCAAGGCATTCCCCGATTGGTCAAGGAGATCATGGAAATCGCGCCTTCAATTATTGAGAAAGGCGGCGAAACAGATCGATAAACGCGTCTATGAAATCGCAGCAGTCATCTCCATCGAAGTGGGTAAAAACCGTATGGAAGCGCTCGGCGATATCGCCGAAGCGGCGGATCTCATCCGCTACGCGTGCGACCAAATGGAGGCCAACGAGGGCTTCAAAGTCAAGATGGGCACCGATCCATTAAAGGGGTTCAAGCCTTCAAACACTTCGCTTCTTCGCCCCTTTGGGGTTTGGGTCGTCATCAGCCCCTTCAACTTCCCGGCAGCTCTCACCGGCGGCCCCGTCGGCGCAGCGCTTGTTGCCGGCAACACTGTGGTCATGAAACCGGCCACAGACACCCCCTGGACAGTCCGTTTACTGGCCGAATGCTTCCGCGATGCCGGCATTCCGGATGGCGTACTGAATTTCGTGACCGGTCCCGGCTCAACACTCGGCCAGGCCCTCATCGACAGCCCGGTTGTGGATGGCATCACCTTCACGGGCTCATTCGATATCGGAATGAAAATATTCCGTTTGTTCGCCAATGGCCAATACCCGCGCCCGACGATTCTCGAAATGGGCGGCAAGAACCCCTCGATCGTCTCTAAGAACGCCGATATAGAGCGCGCTGCCGCCGGGATCGTACGATCGTCCTTTGGCTTGCAGGGACAGAAATGCTCCGCCAACTCCCGGGTCTACGTTGAACGCCCGGTTTATAAACAGTTGGTTGACCGAGTGGCTGAAATCACCCGCAAAATCGCCGTCGGCGATCCGACGGATCGTACAGTCTTCATGGGTCCTGTGATCAATAAAGGTGTCTACAACGAGTTTAAGAAGTTCACGAAGGAACTCTCAAAAGCAGGTACTTTCCTCACTGGCGGCAAAGTCATCACCGAAGGTGCCTTTGCGAAAGGTTTCTTCTGCGAACCGACGATCGTCACCGGCGTGCCGCACAGCCATCCTCTTTGGAAACAGGAGATGTTCCTGCCGATCACGATGGTGCACCCGGTGGGCAATCTCGATCAGGCGATGAAGCTGGCGAATGACAGCCAGTATGGCCTCACCGCAGGCTTCTACGGTTCGGAAGAGGAAGCCGCCTGGTTCTTCGAGAACATCGAGGCAGGTGTGACCTATGCCAATCGGCCGCAAGGCTCGACCACCGGCGCTTGGCCCGGGTTCCAACCCTTCGGCGGATGGAAAGGATCAGGCTCCTCCGGGAAGAACGCCGGCGGTCATTACTACCTGCAGCTCTACATGCATGAGCAGATCCACACGATTATCCGCTGAGTGAAAGATTCAGAGCCTCCTCCGCTTTTTCCGGGCGGGGAGGCTCAATAGATTGATTATGGCCTCTCGATTCGGCGCCGCATTGATCCTCATTGGTCTGATCTCCCTTGTGGTGTTCATTCTCACCCTCCAGATTCAACAGGCGAACACCCTCGCTTTGCTGCTCGGCTCATCGCTGACTGCGCTGGGCTTGGTCATCCGCCGCAGCGCGGCGCGGAACGCACAACGCCGAACGGCTCGTTTTCACACTTTAAGGCGTCTCCGCGGCGACGCACATGAAACCAAGGACCTCGATGATTAGAATGATCGAATCTCGGGGCAAGCCTGTGGTTTACGCTGGTGTTCCCATGCCAAAGGCAGGCGAAGTAGGTTGATCGAGTATGTCAAAAACCCATAATTCATCCGCGGTCTGTTATATCTCCGTTGACGTTGAGACGGCGGGTCCCCACCCCAACCGTTTCGCTCTGTTATCCATCGGCGCTTGTGTGGTCTCCGATCTCGACAAATCTTTGTATCTCGAACTGCAGCCCGATTGCCCCGCTTATGAGCCACAGGCCCTCGAAATCAGCGGATTGTCGCTCAAGACCCTGGCTGAAGATGGGCTTCCGGCGGAGGAAGCCATGCGGCAGTTCGATAGCTGGCTGAGCGCGAACACCCCGCCGGATGAGAAACCTGTATTCGTCGCCTTTAACGCCGCGTTTGACTGGATGTTCATCAACGAGTATTTTCACAAGTATCTGGGACACAATCCGTTCGGGCACAGCGCGCTGGATATCAAGGCGCTCTATATGGGCGTAACAGGCGTAGGATGGGAAGAAACGAGCCATAATGCGATCTCCCAGCAATTAGGATTGCCCACTCACCTGGAGCACAATGCATTACAAGATGCGCTCGACCAGGCGATAATATTCCGCAAGATCCTCGAAATGATGAAATGAACATACAGTTACAAGTGGCAGGTCCATCTGATCGAACAAGGATGACGTCTTTCTGACGGGCGGCAGCAAGCCAACCGGATCAAGCCGGGAAACTGTCATTCTGAGGAGCAGGGCGACGAAGAATCTCGTTCCTGGCAAGAAGCACAATTCAGTTCCAAGAACGAGATGCTTCGCTTCGCTCAGCATGACATATACGTGTCACTCTCGAGTATTCGGAAGTGCATCGGCGAAGAATCTCGATTTCGGAGGTAATGATGAGCAAGAAAAAAACTAGGGCGGGTATCGCCCTGCAGCGCATCCTGGCATCCGCCAAGCGCCTGGGCGTTGAGATGGATGAGGAAAAGGCGCTTCAATGGCTGACCGCAATCAGCGCCGCCAAGGCGAGCAGCGACGTTGTCGTTGATTCCCAGACGGGAGTTTTCGGTCATACCGTCTCCATGCTCGATTTCAGCCCAGAAGAGCTGGAATACTTCCGCAGGATTGGGAAGCTGGTTGAGTTCGAAGACCAGCCAGGCGTTGTAGAAACCGCCCTGGCGCTTTCCGGTTCAGCGGCTCAATCCAAGATCCAGACCTTTCCCGGGGATAGCGACTACTTCGAGCGGGTCAATATTAAGGCCGATAGCCGCGAGCAAGCCTGCGCCATCCTGGCCGACCTCATTCGGGATAAAGCGTTAACCACATCCTCTGGTCCAACGTATCAATTAATCGAGGTGAAGTTTGGAGAATACATAAGTGACACAGTGAGAGAAGGGAACCTCCACCGCGCCGGCACTCCCATTTCCTGGCGCGTCGATGAGATCGAAGCGAAGGCTTTTAATGCCCAGACGCCGGATGGCGCAGCGGTTACGGTTAGTTGGGACGAAGTGGCACAGCATCAAGGCTGGTGCAAATTGGATTGGGTGATCGCTGACCCTGTCCGCGGTCAGCTCTCCAATGCCAGCAATATGCTCGATGTGACCTGGGAAGCCCCGGACGGCACCATTACGCCTCTCGACGGTTACCTCGACCCCTATTTTCAGGAGGTCTATCTTCAAGCAGAATCAATCCCTGTCTTTTCAAAATTAGCTAAACACGTCTCGAGTGATGCGCTCGATGACTATGTCCGTCAGCTCGAAAAGGAAGTGAATAAATATCTCGGCCAACAACCAAACTACGGGAAGGCAGCGAAGCGAATGTACAATATTTTTCGCCTCACCGGTCGTTATGAAGAGGCTGCCTACGTTCGCGAGCTATTTGACGAACCCACTACCGCGTTGTATCAGGTCTGGTCACTTATCCGCACCATCGACGATGTTATGAAGGATCCTGGCAGCATTCCGCATGATGTCGTGCTGCAGCAAACCGATGGCCTCATCCTTACTGTCGTCCAATCGCTTGAGGGCGATGAGGAAGCCGAGATCGTCCGCTACCTCCTGCGCCTGAGGGGCGCGTTGGATGAGGAGAACACGGATGATCGTTGGAAAGCGCATGTTGCGACCGCGCGTGCCGAGGTGATCAACCTGGTGAACAACTTTTTCCACGAACGACTCACGGCGGTACCGGCCATTCGGACATACATCGAGAATGTACAGGTGGAGTAAGCAATGACTGGATTGACAGAGAAGGCTGGTGGGAAGGAAACGCACGGTGAGGAGATCATCGCCAAGGCGCAGGAAGCCTGGCAAGAAAGCATGGTCCGCCGGCTTGACGAGCTGCGCCAAGAACTTCGCACTCGTGATCCTTTTAACGTAGCTGCCAATTCTGACGGGCGCGTTGAGGGAGACACCATCCTGCTAACCTATTGGGGTCAGAGCGTCGCTCTTTCCTGGCCTGCGCTTGAAGCCTTCAGCCCTCCCGAAGGACCGCCATGTTCGACCTTCGACACCGCCATGCTGCTCTACTATCTCCATACGGCGGATGGTTCACCCCTGGCCGATCGCTGGATCGGATTCCGGGAGCTGCCCGATGGCGGCTTCTACCACCAGGCTTTTCAAGGGTACAGCGGGAACCAAATCGCGAAGGTATTTGGAGATGAACCCGAAGCCTTCGCTCTCGCAGCTAAAGCCTTGGGCGGTCAGCCACTCCCCGCTCTGGCTCCCCACGCCTACTTCTTTCATCCCCTGCCGAGGATCCGGCTCGCCGCAACCCTCTGGCCCGGGGATGACGAGTTTCCCGCCAAAGCGAGCGTTCTCTTCGACGCTGCCTCCGGCCACTACATGCCCATAGACGGTCTGGCCCTCCTCGGCTCCGGGCTGTCGAGACGCCTGATTAAAGCATCAGCATCTCCGTCCTAGCCCATAATCCGTTTTGCGCGGGTAGCCTCTGCCCCCATCCACTAATGATTGACTTCCAAAACGTTTTGGTATATTCTGTATACACTTCCAAAACGTTTATGTTCCTTTGTATACTCCGTCCAACCACAAGGTAAAACAAGCGGGATGCCAGCCACGCTCAAAGATATCGCCGAACAGGTGGGGAAGTCTGTCACGACTGTTTCGCGCGCCCTCCACGACTACGACGACGTTAGCCTGGACACGAAAGAGCGCGTGCGCCAAGTCGCCGATGACCTGGGCTACAGTCCACACACCTACGCCCAGCGCTTGCAAAAACAACGCTCAGATACAATCGGCTTCGTCATCCCAACATTTGGACCGCGATTCTCAGACCCCTTCTTCAGCGAGTTCCTTGCCGGCGTTGGGAACAACGCTGCGCAACTCGGCTACGACTTACTTGTCTCGACTCAGCCTTCAGGCGAGAAAGAACAGGATGTCTATCGAAAGATGCTTGAGGGAGGCCGAGTCGATGGATTTGTTATCGTTCGAACACGCTGCGAAGATTCCCGTATTCAATATCTTATTAATAAGGAAGCTCCATTCATCGCTTTCGGCAGCGTCGAGGGGGAGAACACCTTCCCTTTTGTGGATGAGGACGGAGCTCATGGGATGCGATTGGTAGCCGATCATCTTGTAACCCTGGGCCATACTGCTATTGCCTGTATCGCACCAACGCCCGAACTAACTTTTTCAAATTTACGACTCGATGGTCTGCGCATGGGACTTAAGAATCACGGGATCACATTAAACGAGTCAATGATCCGCTTCGGTGATCTCACCCAGCAAA
>JAIWHF010000123.1:0-7512 GCA_048629905.1 Methanosarcinales archaeon | reverse complement strand
GTAAGCAAATATTGGGATCGTTCTGTTCGTTTTAATAATGGACAAGAGTTTTCCAAAGAGACAGCTCCCGTTTCTGTAGGGGGTGTAGTGAGTGGGCGCAAAGCGTATATCACTTGGAAGTTCAAGGCACTACTCGGAGCCGCAAGCAGAGCTTGCGCACTCCAGAATGGAGCGTCTTGAATGAGTAGATTTCAGCGACTTAGTTGGGTGATTTTGCTTATCCCATACGCAATGACCATGGCGGGAAAAGCTCTGTAATATTACTCGTCATTTCGAAGGAGCAGCGCAGCGGCGACCGAGAAATCCTCAGGATTCATCTTCTGACGATTCCTTCGATTAAACGAACATTTTCCCTGTTCACCGTAATCCGCCCGTCAGTAAATCACCCCGCAGCAAGCTGCGGGGCATTCACAACGGAACAATCGTCATGGGGGCTGCCGCCCCCAAACCCCTGCTTGCCCATTCATCCCGCCAGCAAGCTGACGGGTATTCTGGGAATACTAATAAATTGACGGGCTCATAGCAGATCCCATTCGGGCTAACACTGAGGGTGCTTCGCACCTAATTACTTTTAGCCCGGAGGTTCAGCTCCGGGCGTACTCTTGCTTTGTCATTTCGAGCGCAGCGAGAAATCCCTATGATGTCTCTCGTGGGAATTCCTCCATTGGAAAACTCGTCATCCTTGTAAGACGAAGTCCCCTTCTTAATGTCATTGCGAGCCGCAGGAGAATCAATCTCCAGCTCTGTTGTTTTGAGATTGCCACGTCACTTCGTTCCTTCCAATGACCATGGCGGGGCGTGCTGTGCAATACTCCCTGTCCACACAGTATAACTAGTGGCTATGCGAATAATCCGCAGCAAGCCTTGACTTCTAGATTTTGGGAATTTGAAGGATTGCCTGATGGCGGCAGGCTGACGCACGGGTCGGTCTCTACGATTTTATTCCAATTTGGAGGAGAACCGCATGGTTATGGTGTATTCGTTGGTGTCGGAGTTTCAGTTGGCGTCGGCGTGCTTGTAGGGGTTGACGTCGACGTTGAAGTCTCTACGGCAGGTGTTCCCTCCGTCGGAGAAGGGGTGCTAGAAGGTGTTAGCGAGGGTGTTGGCGTGGTTTCGAACGTCGCCGTGGCCGTGCCGATCCCAAGTGTTGGCGTAGCTGTCAATGTCGGCGTCGGGGCTGTCGCCGTCGCACAAAGAATAGCGACCTGCGTCGCCGTCGGCTCTACCTTACCCGGGAGTACATACATGAAGGCTTCTCCGAAGTAGTACATGGAAAGGCAATAGTCCTCCTCTGCCAGTTCGGAGGCGTACGCTTTCGCCGAAAGACCGTACTTCGTACATGCTCCCCAGATGTTCGCCTGACAAATCTGGCCGAAGTATTCAGTGGCCAGGCTCCAATCCAAACCGAAGTAGCTATTAGCATAAATGAAGAAAGCCGCGGAGTTCATCCAACTCACTGCTTGCGAGTCGAGGGGGCCGAATCGCTCTGCCAGTGTGAGATCGTAGATCCCCTGCTCCAGCCTGCTTGCATAGAAATTATCCATGCCTCGATTGCGCAGCGAGGAGGCCATCATGCGGTTCACCTCCTCTAAACGATAATCGGGGTTTTCGCCACGCAGCCGGATCAGAATATCCAAGGTCGTCGTCCAGTCTCCACGGCTGAAAGCATCCTGTGCGCTCGAAAACATCCCCTCATGGGAAGTGAAGTCTGGAGTCGGAGTCGGGGTTAACGAGGCGATTGGACTTGCGGTTGGCGTAGGCCGGTCTAGCGCAGTGAGTGCTTCACCAAGGAGTTCCGCGGCGCCAGGAAAATTAGGATCAATGCTCAAGACATATTCGAAGCGTTGGACAGCAAGCTCGAAGTTCCCTGCGAGTAAATCCTCAATGCCCTGGTCCATCTGCTGCTGGGCAGCAGAAGCCATGGTCTCGGCCTCTGCGACCTCGCGCATGGATAAACCGCTCATATAGCCGCTTACGGTTGCGATGGCAAGCACAACGAAAATCAGACCTGGGATCCCGAGAAACCACAGTCGAGACATTTTCCGCCCGCGGCCCGCGGATACCGTTTTCACTGGCTGTGTGTCGCCAAGCGACGGCGGCTCCCGGTTAATGGGATGTTTTTGAGTCAGATCGTTCGGGTCGGAGAGAGTCATATCATCTACCGTTACGGACCGCTGCTGCCCTCTGGCAGCTCAGGGAGTGTTGGGCTAAACGCGCTCGTGTCGACAAAGATTTTGTCACGCAAGATCCGGATTTGATCCGGCACAAAACGCAATACCTGAGCGCCATCCGGTCGGGTATAGAAACCGACCATATTTGGAGGAGCGATGGCGCCTGTTTGGATATTTTCCTTAGGGATCTTCAACACCAGCCAGGCCAGGGAGACAATCTGCTCCAGACTTAGATTCGTCCGGATCCCCGTTGCAAGTTCTTGATAGAGAGCCGGTGAACGTGCAACCAGGCCTGGAAGAACATCAAATCCTACAACCCTGTCCAATGCAGCTAGAATCACTTGCTGCTGGCGCTCTGCACGGCCGAAGTCCCCGCCGGCGTTCTTTCGTACCCGTGCATAAGCAAGGGCTTCCGCGCCGTTCAAATGGTAGGCTTTCGCCTCCAAATACGACGATTCAAGACCTATCGGCGCAATCCTTATGCGCTCCTTCACCAATACATCGATGCCGCCGATCTCATCGATCAGACGTTCAAATGTGTGGAAATCGATAACCGCGTAGTATGTAACCGGAACACCCAGAAGGTTTTCAACGGTTTGCTGGGCCAGTGCGGGACCGCCGCCAGGGAGGTTGTAAGCCTCACCAAACATGTAGGCAGTGTTGATGCGATTATGGTTGAAACCCGGGATCTCAACCCATAGATCCCGGGGAATAGACAGCATCCCCGCCTGTAACGTAATCGGGTCGACAGTGATCAACATCATCGTATCGCTTCTCGGGGAGGCATCAGACGCGACCCAATCGCGGTAATCCAGACCCATCACCAAGACGGTCACCCGCGATTTCCCATCCCATGGCTGGGGCTCCGCTTCGAGCCTCACCGCCGTCGGCGTCGCGCCTGGAGGCGCAGGCCCATCCCCCTCATCTCCAGCAATATTCTGGAACGGGTTCAAGCCCACTCCCGTGTAAGAAGCCGTCAGATCACGTACGACAGAAAACGATACAAACCCTGCTATCAGCAGAGTGAGAACAAAGGCTGCTGCAAGAAGGCCTATTGCCCAATTCGCAATCTTTGAAGATCCCTTCGTCATGCTATTTCATCCTATCCAGAAGACGCACTAACATACAATCATTTGATTCCAGTTGCAAGGTCGCTTCCAGATCTGCGCGCGCTTATCCCGTTCACATCCATCCAATTGGGGATTCTAGGGAATGAGCGCAATCTCAGGAACGGCGGGCTATTGTATCAGATCACAGGGCCCGATTCGCTAACTTCGGGGGGGAAATCCGGGGCAAACTTTTTGAAGTTATCAATGAAGCGCGATGCCAAAAGACGGTACTTCTCCTGATATTCACTCTTGCTCGGCCAGGAAGAAGAAGGATCGAGCACATCTGCAGGGACTCCCTCGCATGTGACCGGAACCTCGAAGCCGAATATGGGATCTTTCTTGTATTCCACATCAAGCAGTGCACCAGAGAGCGCAGCGTTCAACAGAGCTCGAGTGTGGCTGATGCTGATCCTCTTGCCAACGCCGTAGGGCCCTCCAACCCAGCCCGTATTTAGCAGCCAGGTGTTTACGCCATGTCGCTCGATCTTCGCTTTGAGTAAATCCGCGTAGACCGAGGGATGATGGACCATGAAAGGTGCACCGAAACAGGTGCTGAAGGTGATTTCCGGTTCATCTCCTACCCCAACCTCAGTTCCACCTACTTTTGCTGTGTATCCTGATACGAACTGATACAAAGCCTGGCCGGGGGAGAGCTTAGCGATCGGCGGCAATACGCCAGATGCATCACAAGTAAGCAGGATGATATTCTTCGGGTGCTCCGCCATTTTCTCCGGAACGGAATTCTCGATGAACTCCAGGGGATAGGAGGCGCGAGTATTCTCGGTATGCTCATTGTCGTCGAGATCGATCTCTCGCGTTACCGGGTCGTAGACAACATTCTCAAGTACCGTGCCGAATTTACCTGTGGCTGCATAAATTTCCGGTTCTGCGCTGGAAGAAAGGCGGATCACCTTCGCGTAACAACCGCCTTCAAAATTGAAGATTCCCTTGTCGCTCCATCCGTGTTCATCGTCGCCGATGAGACTGCGGGTCGGGTCAGCCGAGAGAGTTGTTTTCCCTGTCCCAGAGAGGCCAAAAAATAACGCCGCATCCCCCTCCGGACCCACGTTCGCTGAACAGTGCATCGGCATAACACCCTGAAGTGGGAGCAGGTAATTTAATACTGTGAAGATCGATTTTTTAATCTCGCCACCGTAAGCGGAAGACCCGACGATGGCGAGGTTTTGCTCGTAATTTAAGCCGATAAAGGTCTCCGAATTGGTCCCGTCAATAGCTTCGATAGCTTTAAAGGATGGAACTGCGACGAGGGTGAAGGCTGGGATGTGCTGCTTATATTCCTCGGCGCTTTGCGGAAGAAGGAACATATTCCGAGCGAGAAGACTATGCCAGGCATATTCCGTGATGATGCGAATGGGTATGCGGTATTCGGGATCTGCGCCTACGTAACAGTCCTGGACAAAAATATCACGCCCCTGTACATACCCCAGCATCCGGTTGTAAATCTCGTTGAACTTTTTCACATCATAGGGGCGGTTATATTCCCCCCACCAGATATTCTCTTCCGTTGATGGTTCACGAACGATGAATTTATCGTTCGCCGCTCTTGCAGTGTGTTTTCCGGAGGAGACGGCTATTGCACCCTGGTGAGTGATGCGACCTTCGCGCCGGAAGGTGATCTCCTCATAAAGCGACTCGGGGGGCAGATTCCAATAGATGATATTGAGATCCGTAAAACCGTGATTTTCCAAGCCGTAGTCACACTTTAATGCATCTGCCTCAGCTTGAGCGGGTGTTTGGATATTCAGCAGGTTGTTTGTCATAACCAATCCCTAGTAAGTTTGCGATTGCCAATGTAGATGTCATCGGAAGATTCAGGGTCTAACGCCCACTTCAAGCGCTCGACCCCATCCTTAATTTCCTTGATCGAACCTGCATAACTCAGTCGCAGGTAGCCCTCCATACCAAACGCAGATCCTGGAACCGTGCACACCAGCGCTTTATCGAGCAGGAAATCGGAAAGCTCCGTCGATGTCATCTGGAAGGATCGGAAATCAGGTAAGCAATAGAAAGTCCCATCGGGCTTTGTAACTTGAACCCCGTTGAGACCAATCAACTCGTTCATCATCACATCGCGGTTATTTTGTATCGTCAAGCGCAGGCTCTCCACGACGCTTTGATCACCCAAAAGCGCTCCTTCTGCAGCAGCTTGAGAGACAACCGGCGGATTTGAAGTCATCTGCGCCTGTAGGTTCGCCATCACTTTGACAAGCTCTCGCGGCCCAACAACCCAGCCAATGCGAAAACCCGTCATGCCATACATCTTGGATACTCCATTGACGACAATCACATGGCTGGATTCGATATCCTCTTTGGTGTAGTTATAAGCCGGAACAGCTATCTTGCCATCGAAAATAAGTTTTTGGTAAATATCATCACAGATAAGATAGATCCCCTTCTTCTCACAGTACTCTACAATCTCGGCGATGAAATCCTCCGAGTAGAGAACTCCCGAAGGGTTATTAGGGCTGTTCAAAATGATCGCCCGCGTACGGGAAGTGACCGCCTTTTCGATATCCCGCATGTTTGGGTGGAAGGTTCCATCCTCGGGGGCAACCACGACCGGCACTCCCGAGACCATTTTAATCATCTCGGGGTAACTTACCCAGTACGGCGCCAGGAGAAGTACCTCATCCTGTGGGTTGATGATCGTAAAAAGGATGTTGTAAAGGGATTGCTTAGCTCCTGTCGAGACGATTATATTCTCAAGTGCAGCAACCCTGTTGTAGTTTTTCTCTGTATATTGGATGATCGCCTTTTTCAGGGAAGGCATCCCATCCGTCGGTGTATATTTAATATCTCCGGCATTTAAACGAGCCGCGGCGCTGAGTATCGCGCTGATCGGTGTCTTGTTCTTTGGCTCCCCAATCCCAAGGTGAATGACAGGTTCACCTTTGGCACGGAGGATCCTCGCCTGCTCATTCAGCCGTAAAGTCGGCGATTCGTTGATCATCTTCGCCAGCTGGCATACTGCCATGAAGTTCTCCTATCGGCTCTATCCATCTCAACAATACTCTGCAGGGCATATTATAGCCTCGCTTAGCCCTTAAGTGACCTGTTGCACGCAACTTTTCTCGATGTTTTTTAAAATTCCTGGGGTCATACTTCCGCTTCTGCTTTCAGCAGTTCACTGATCACCAACGGCACTCCTTTTTCGGGATCCGCTTGAAGGCTCAGCGCTCCTTCAGGACAGGTGCTCACACACACGCCGCAACCCATACACAAAACCCGGTCAACTTCCACTTGCACATCACCCATGCTCATCGCACCGAAAGGACATTGCTCGGCGCATAATCCGCAAGCGACACAAAGGTCGATCTCCAGCTCGCTGACGTAACCCGAAGATGCCAGCATGGGTGTCCCATTGCGCATCGAGTGCATCGCACCACAACAACATGAACAGCAATTGCAAATCGCATAAAACCGTCCCAGCATCGCATCCTTGAAAAATGCGTGATGAACATGTCCGCGCGCGTGCTCTGCTTCAAGTATGCCCTCTGCCTGCTCAACCGTAACCCGGCGCGAGCGATCCGGGTGATGGTCAAGCACAAATGATGCGAAAGGCTCGCCCACAATCATGCAGACATCTAACGGTAAACATGGCTCTGAGCGGGCAGAACGACATGCACAGTCGATGATAACGATATGATCGGGGTCGGTCATGATAATATCGCGCGCTTTCGTGTATGGAATCACGTGCTCAAGATCCGGTAAATGGATATCTTCCTGGACCTGAACGAGCTGCCGAGCGGCATCGGTCGTGACTACCTTTCCATGATACGTGTCTGCGAAAGTCTTACCCTTAGGAACCGGTTCTTCCCTTGCCGGGCTCAGTTTAGAAACAATTGAAATCATCGACCTGAGCGGGCGGCTGACAGGATGCTCCCCGAGTCCGATGCTAATGTAAAGGTAGATCCAACGACCATATACATAACCGTGCAAACGGTCGAATAATGTCGCTCCCCTGACCCCCTGCCATGCCTTGAAAAATTCTCTCGTCGAGCGTTTCATGAAAACCGATACCCCTTCATTACCCCGTTCATCTATTTCAGCAACCTTTGCTGATTTGTTCCTACAAATAATTCGCCAGCATCATACTAGGAACCGGAGTTTCACAAGAGTGTCCTGTGACACAGATTCGGTGGTTGGAGATCACGATAAAATGAGCGTGGGTCATGGCCACCAATTAGGATTTTATCCCCAGCATCGAAGAC
>JAIWHF010000122.1:0-7590 GCA_048629905.1 Methanosarcinales archaeon | reverse complement strand
CTTGACGGTGAGCTTCGGCGTGAGGTCGACACCGAGCGATGCGGCGTCGATCTCCTCGAGCGGCTTCTTGCGCGCCTTCATGATGCCGGGCAGCGATGCGTAGCGCGGCTCGTTGAGCCGCAGGTCAGACGTGATGACAGCTGGCATTTTGAGATTGATGGTCTGGAGACCACCATCAACTTCGCGGGTCACCGCGATGGTATCGCCTGCCGGTTCAATCTTTGAAGCAAAGGTGCCCTGCGCCCAACCGAGCATTTGCGCCAGCATCTGACCGGTCTGATTGCTATCGTCATCGATTGCCTGTTTGCCGAAAATGGGAGCCGTGCCAAGAAGAATGGCGGAGACGACTGCAAAATAAATACCAGCGTTCTTCTTAGTTGCTCTTCGGTCCAAGGTTAGCGCTCCTGTCGTAGTGCGTCCTCGATCTCCTCTACGAGTTCTTCAACGAAGAAATCTCCTTTGGTCATCAGCTGTTCGATGTGACCATCAAGGCGCTTCCACTCGACTGATGTGAGTTCTTTTGCAGTAACCACGATAATTGGAATATCTTGTGTGGGCATCTGTGCCCGTAGCAGATCGAGAAGTGCAAAGCCATCCATCTCCGGCATCATGAGATCCAGGATGATTAAATCTGGAACGGATTGTTTTACAAGTTGCAGCGCGATTGGCCCAGAATCTGCCTCGGTTACCAAGAAGGTCCCTTGCGCTTCCAGGAGCCGGCGGATTAAACGACGAGCATCTGCCTGGTCATCGATAACAAGCACATTTCGCATTTGTGTTTGATCAATCTGGGTTAGCGCAGCAACAATGCCCTCTCTTGGATGAGCGGGAAACGCAAAATCATCAACGGAAATATCCTTCGACCAAGCGGGACCCAGTAGCCGGCTCTCGACTGGCATCGTGTGGCCGGAACAATTAATAACAACTACATCATCAGGGTGTATGACTCCTTGCCGCACAAGTTTGATCAAGCCTGCAAAAGCTACGGCTGCTGCGGGCTCAATCGATAACCCCTCCACCTTGGCAACAAGGCCCAGCGCGCGGAAGGCATCCTCATCAGAGACGCTATCGATCGTCCCCCCGCCTGTTTCAAGCATCCTCTGGCGAAGCAGTGTGTAGGCTCTACCGGGATCGCCTGTTGTGAGTGTGGTGATGTGGGTTTTCGGAGACAGTACCGGGACAACGACGTCAAGATCTGCTTCCCATGCCTTCGCCATGGGCGCGCAGCCAGCACTCTGGATGCATGCCAGGGCAGGGATTTTGTCGACAAGCCCCAAAGCATGCATCTCCTGAAAGCCCTTTACAACTCCAAGAGGACCAATTGCGCCGCTGACGGCTTGGATATACCAATCTGGAGAGCTCCAAGTGCTTGGTTTCTTTGGCTGAGCGTTACTCGGCAGCTGCAACTTGGCCAGCTGCTCAGCGATCTCGAAAGCGATTGTCTTCATTGATTCCAACGCGGTAATGCTGCGTACTCCGCGATCCAGAAATAGGCCTCGCTCCAATGAGAATTGAGCGGCCAATTTCTTCGCCTGGTCATAGGTCCCCGTCACTTTTATGACCTGCGAGCCGTAGATTGCCACCTCGTGCATTTTATCGGGGGGAACCAGGCTGGTAATAAATGCCCACAGCTTTAAACCCGCACGTGCAAATGCGGCCGAAAAGGCGATGGCTACATTTCCTGTTGAGCAGATAACTGCCTCGTTAATGTTATGTTCCAGCAAAGCTGCAACCGTTACCGCGGCTTGCCGGTCTTTGAAAGAGCCCGTTGGGTTCTGGCGTTCATCTTTGATGAAGAGATTGGGGAGGCCGAGCAGCATCCCAAGTTGGTGAGCTGGGAAGAGTGGCGTCCAACCCTCTCCGATCGATGGATATAGGGATGGCTTATGCAAAGGGAGAAGCTCGCTGTATCTCCACAAGCTATCGGGGCGATCCGAAATAGTTGAGTCCAGGAATTTGCCGGCGTCAAGATCATAGCAAGCTTCCATCCACTCACTGCCGCATTCTGGACAAGAAGTTGTGAGTGGGTGGTAGGGTGTATGAGCGTCACAATCAAGACATTTGGCTGAAAATGAGGGCATATATTGACCTATCGATATATGTAGTTCTGCGAAGTTTCAGTCTTGTTATTTTTGCAGCCGCTCATGATAAGGGAGCCTTTGAGGAGGAGATCGGTTTATTTGCCAAGATTATCCCCGGGGGGCAATGCGTCTAATTGTGGCTGAAACCATTTTGTTATGGTCTTCAGATGGCCTGACAGCCACTTCTTCCAAGGTTTCGGAAAGGTTGATGAGCTTTTCTAGGTCGCTTGACGTGAGCTTGTCCGGAAGAATACCAATGACAGGAGTTTCATCATCGATTTTCTGGAGGAGAAAGCCATCATCGAATTCTGAGAGACCTGGATAGGTAAGGCTGAGAATTATGATCTCCGGCGAGCTTCGTTCTAATAATCGAGAAGCGTCCTCGAGAGAATCCGCCACTAGTACGGTTCCAAGTCTCCCGCCTTCGATACTTTTGCGGATACGATCACTTTCGTCAGGTTTTTCTTCTACAAGGAGGAAGGTGGATTTCTGGTAGCAGTTCAGCTCTTGCAGAATGTGACGCAGGGAGCTCTCGCGAACCGGTTTTGTAAGGAATCGAGTGATGTCGAGAATCACGCCTTTTTCTTGTCCATCATCATATTCGGTTAGCAGAATCGGTGTTGCAAAAAGCGCATCGTCGCTAAGTATCTCTATTATGATTTGCCAGACATCAGGGTCGGGGTGGAGGAGATCCAACAGGATTGCATCAGGGTTTGTTGCTTTGGCGATCTCAAAAGTATGGCTGGGTTGTGTGACCACACGAAAGCGGTACCCCGCGTCTTCCAGAATGGAGCGGTATTGATAAGCAACATCGGAATCTCGATCTACGCAAAGGATTAGCGGAGCGAGCTCATCTTTTTCCTGATCTGTCGCTTCAAAGGGGATTGTGAAGGCAAAAGTGCTGCCCTCGCCGGGGGCGCTCTCAACCCACAAAACGCCTCTGTGTAGTTCGACGAGGTGTTTGCAAATGGAGAGGCCCAACCCTGTGCCACCAGTCTTTCTTGTCGGAGAAGCGTCAACCTGCGAAAAAGGTTCGAAGATTTTCTCATGGTCATCAGGGGAAATTCCGAACCCTGTGTCGAAAACAGCTATGACAACCTCGGATTTGCCGCTGTGTTCGAGTACTCGTACCGAAATGCCGATATGACCTTCCTCGGTAAATTTGGTTGCGTTTGAAACGAGATTTAATAGGATTTGCCGCAAGCGAATGTTATCCGCATGAATTCTTGGTAGTTCGTCCGGTAAATCGATGACCAGCTCAATGGGCTTGTCTTTTACCAGACCTACAGCCGTCGCCATCACCCCGTGGACAATCTCAGATAGGTCCACATCTGAGAACGTCAGTTCCATTTTACCGGCTTCAATTTTTGAGAGATCGAGAATGTCATTGATTAATCCAAGGAGGTGTTGCCCGGCGTTGTAGATTGCGGATAGATCTTGTTCTTGGTTTTCGGTTACGGGGCCGTCAATCCCTTTGAGGATAACCCTGGAAAAGCCGATGATTGAGTTTAAAGGTGTGCGGAGCTCATGGCTCATATTTGCAAGGAATTGGCTTTTCAAGCGATCGGCTTCACGCATTTCTTCGAGGGCTTGCGATGTAAGTTGGTGAGAGCGTGCGTCCTGAAGTGTTATAGCAAACTCGTGCGCTACTGCCTCAGCAAGGATACGGTCTTCTTCCGTCCACGGGTCATCAGAATCCTTTCCGTCGAGCTCAATGACACCGATAATTTCATTTTGAACCCGGAGGGGGACAACCAGGCGGTTTTGAGTGTGAACCGCGATTATAGGGGAGGACTGATCTAAGTCAGCGATTGGTTTGAGATTGCCTCGATCGTCCTCGTACCCCAGGATCTGACCCCAAGAAGCCGCAAGTTCGGGGGCAGAGGTTGCATCAATAGCATCCTGGGGAGTTGGCAGCGTGACCGCCATGCGAGTTTTTTGAGACCGTTCAGCATCGACGATCTGAAAGATACCTCGATATCCTTTTAGCATTCCTTGCTTGTCAATGCGTTGAGTAGAACGGATGAGGATTGTACATTGCTCGCCCTGAGGGTATTCGTAATCCAGTAATAGATGCTGGATTGGCTGACCTGAATCAATCAATTGTTTAAGTTCAGCGGCAGCTTCTGCATTAAACCCGGTGCCGAAAATCTCTTTCCCTAGGAGATCATCCGGCGTCAAATTAATAGCTTTTTCTACTTCAGGGCTGCACCATGTATAACGCCCCGCACTATCGATTTCCCAAGACCAGCCGCGCGGGCGGTCAGTTTCGGGAGGACCGAGAACTTCTATTGGAACAGTTCCTGTTTTTGGGGTGTCTTTTGAGATCCCCGAGAACAGGTTTTCAAGGCGTCGTCGTATACCTTCGATTGAGTTCATTCGAATAGTGCCCTGTTTCCTCTGCTAACGCACGATATTGTTTCGCTGCCCGACTTTCTGGTGCGTATTGGTTAATCGGCTGACCCAGGATCGCGCTTTCACGTAACCTGGTATCTATTTCGATTTCAACATCATAGATTGCTTCGTTGAATGCGGTTCTTATCTGCTCCGCAAGGCTGCGGTGGATGCGGTTGCGCTTGTCAACCATTGTAAGAAGAATACGATATCTAAGTTTAGGGTTGTTTTCTTGGCGAATTGCTAAGATCAAGTTGAGCATATCGCGCAGCGCATGCGCAGAGAAATACTCTGGTTGGGTTGGAATTATGAGTAAGTTCGCCGCAGAAAGAGCGTTCATGGTGAGCGTCCCAGTGGTTGGCGGGCAATCAAGGATGATCGTATCGTAAGATCGACTGTCCTTATTGAGTGCAGTAGTCAAAAGCATCATATAGTCGGTGCGAACTAACAAATGAGGTTCAGCCATGTTTAGCTCGTGATTAGACGGTACGAGTTCCACATCACGGTAATTTGTGGGGATTACTGCTCCGTTCAGATCATCATTTCCTAAAAGTAATCCGGCGACGGTTCGCTCAAATGAGGCGGGTTTAAACCCGAGGGAAAGGGTCAGATTGGCGTGTGGATCCAGATCGATGAGAAGCACTTTCTTTCCCATCTCCGCAAGCGATGCGCCTAATGACAATGTGGTTGTTGTCTTCGCAACTCCACCTTTTGCGTTTGCGATGGCTATGATGTGGGTCATGCGTTGTCCTCGCCCGTCGGTTTCTTGTGCTATATAGAAGCAGTTCAGCGTCTATTTATTATTCTCGTCGGTCTAATGGCGGTTGGCTCAGGGTTATGGATTGTTCCAGCAATCGTATCCGGCTTCGCTCTGCTCCGAATACGCGACGCATTTCTTGCACGGCAGTTTGAAGCATACCTTCTACATCATCGCTGGACCTAATTACGTTGGTTAATTCAAGCACTGTTTGTTCGCGCTCAACTCGGCGCAGTGTTTCTTGGAACAAACGGGCATTCTGTATCGCCACAGCCAGCTGGTCCGCGAGGATCTGTAGAACTGTGATATCGTCCAGGCTAAAAGCATTTGTGTTTGTGTGTTGGAAATCGAGAGCGCCGAGCACTTGCTCACCTACAGTAAGAGGGATCGAGAGCTCGCAGCGCATGTTTGTCAGGAGTGGATGTGGTTGATAAAGCTCATCCTCGTTTACATCGGATGCCAGATAGTATTTACCGTTTTCCACGACGAAGCCAATAATAGTTTTCGAGCCAACAAGCAGTTGGTAACCGGTAGAGAGCATTTGTGCACCAGCTTCGCCAGTCGCGGCTCTGACTTCAGCAATTTTCTGTGTCTCATCGAGTAAGAAGGCGGCGACATGCGGGTAACCAAAGCGATCGCTGATTAGGCTCACAACCCTATTTAGAAGTGTTTCTGTGTCGAGAAGGCCGGAGGCGTCACGGGCGACCTCGGCGGCTGTCTGTAATTGGGCAGCCCGTAGCTGGACTTCTTCTAGCAACCGCATCTGCTCGACTGCACTCGCGACCTCGTCGGCAACGGCTTCTAGAATTTCACGATCGTCTTCAGTCCATTCACCAGGGCGTTCCGCGAGTAGCCCGAGGTTGCCAACGATTTCGCCACGCACAGAGATAGGAGCATCCATTGGATCTCCGCCATCCGTCACTGCGTCTGGATAGCGTGAGCCGGTATATTCGGCGAAGGATGCCTGTTTGTCCTCTTCAATTAATTGGAATAGCTCTTCCCAGGATTCTGCAGTCTGGCGGCGGTACAGTGTGTCGATTTGCTCGAAACTGAGTTGTGTTTCTTCAAATAGTCGAGCGCTTTCGAGTGCAACCGAAACCTGATTTGCTATCAGTTCGAGGAACTCAATATCGCGCGGGTTAATACCATCTAGGTCAGCGCTCTCAACTGCGATTGCGCCAATCGCTTCACCACGGCTGATGAGAGGGATGGAAACCGTTGTGCTGGGGGAATGGATGGTTTCGCTGATTCCCGGTATGTCCTCGCTGATAGATGTCGCGGGTTTCATGGTCACGACTGCACGCCCGAGAGGGCCGCGCTCGAGGGGGACAGGGATTCCGGTGGGGGTCGGCTGAATGCCTTCTGCGGCCGAAGCGCTGCGGACGACAATTTCGTTGCCCTCAACAAGCCCAATTATCACGCGATTAAAACCAAACATCTCACGAATGCTCTCACTGGCTTTGGTGAGCAGTGAATCGTAGTCTGTTTGCTCGCTTATGCTGGTGAACACATCGATGACCCGCCGGTTCTGCGCGGATAGCTCGGTGAGTTCACCGATCAGGCGTGCGTTTTCGATGGCTACAGCAAGTTGGTCAGCCATCGTTTGCAGGACCAGGATATCCTCATCGTCGAAGGCGTCCGGATCTTTGCTTTGGACATCAAGAGCGCCAATTATTTGCTCGCTTGCTTGTAATGGAAGAGCCATCTCGGAGCGTGTCTCGGGGAGATCGGGATTGGCGAAGTGCACTTGATCATCACCAACGTCGAGAGCGATGCGGGGCTTCCCTGTGCCGGTGGTAAAGCCGACGATTCCGACCTTGCCTACAGAGAGGCTGTACCCTTTTTCGATCATACGCTTGCCACCTTCCGAAGAAGCGGCGCGTAATACGGCGTTTTCGCGCTCTTTGTCGAGCAGAAAAACACCCGCATGGTAGAAACCAAAGCGGGAGGTGATCAAATTTACCGTCTCGCTCAGCAGGGTTTCAACATCACGGATCGCAACGGCATCGCGGGCGACTTCAGATGCTGTTCGCACCTGGCGAGTGCGTTCCTCGACGCGATCTTCCAGCGATTGATAAATACTGGTTAGTTCATCCGCCATGCTGTTAAGACTGTCAGCAAGTGTGCCAATTTCGTCGTCGCGGTCTAAGGGAACGCGGAAGGACCAATCGCCATGAGAAAGTCGTTCCGCAAGCTCGGTCAGATTTATAAGAGGGCGAAGAAGAAAACGGTTGGCGACGAAAACGACGAACGCAATCGAAAAGATTGAGGCGCCAACAATCATGGCGATGGTGAAGGGGGCCAGGGCGTTCGCATCAGCGAAGATATCGGATTGCGGGAGCTCCGTGACGACGCCCA
>JAIWHF010000121.1:0-7629 GCA_048629905.1 Methanosarcinales archaeon | reverse complement strand
GACAACTGGAGGCGAAACGTTCTGCGTCGTGTCATTTCGAACCCCTGTAGGGGGTGAGAAATCCCTGATGTTACCCACTTAGGTGTGCGATTCTTTGGGAATAAGAGGTTAATATTAATTTCTTAGATGGGATTTCGAGAGGATCGTAATAGGGATTTCTCGCTGCGCTCGAAATGACAACTAGGGGCGATATTGTCCCTTACTTTCAAAACAGCCCCCAGTCGCCGCCGGTTCCATCCTCCATCATCGATGGCTCCCACATTTCCATGCCGAGCTCAACCATCGCCTCGATGCCCATCGCTTCGATGGCTTTGCTGCGCGTCATTTCGATCAATGCCGGTGCGTAGGGGCAGAAGGGTGTCGTCAGGATCATTTTCAGTTGGACGCTCTCGTCATCGATCGACACATCTCGTATTAGGCCCAATTCGATAACATTGAGTCCGAGCTCAGGGTCCATCACTTCGCGCAGCCGATTCCGAAGCGTTTTGGCTTCTTGCGGATGGGTTGAATCCGCGGCCCATATTGTCGTCGGGGTTGTTTCTTCACTCATGTTCTTTTTCACTCATTAACTGGACAGAAAAGGCACAATGTGCATCACCATCCAGCATGCTTTGCACCTGCTCGACCGGTAAGGATAACGCCTTGGCGATGAAGGTTTGGTCGATCATGCAGACCTCGGGGTGTTTCTGGCCAATTGCGAAATAAGGGCAGCTATATGCACGGATAACGCCGATGTCTTCGCGGCGCTCGAACTCCGCAGTGAAACCCTCTTCGTTAAGCAGTTCAAGGAGACGGACCAGGCGCTCTGTCAATGGGAGCCCATCGAGTTGGCTGGCATAATCCTCGGCCATCGAATCGGCGATGTTCGAAAGCACACCTTCGTAGTAAATGATGGGCAACGATTCCTTCATCTGGTCGAGAAGCCGATTGGTAAGACGGAGATAGCGGGTGGGGAAGAGCTCGTGAGCCTCTTCTGTCAAAGAAAACAATTGGTGCGGTCGACCAACACCATGCTTCACTTCCTCTATGCACAGCAGACCGTCAACTTGTAGTTTCCCCAGGTGATGGCGCACAGAAACAGGGGATATGCCCGCCGCTTCAGCCAGTTCCTTCACTGTGCAGCTGCTGCGGGTACGTAGAGTCTGCAGTATCGTCTCGCGCGTTTGAGAGGCCATTTTCTGCAGTATAGCACGCCCTGTCAGTGGATGTCAATATTTCAGATATTTATGATATATATTTGGTCACCGTACCTGAATCCGCGTGATTAATGGGGGAATATATTAGATATTTCTCACAAATATTGACATCAAGGAAGGGTGCGTGCTATAATCTCGCAGTATTCAAAGCGTTGTTGAGGTCGTGCAAAAACGGCCGGAGGGTGTCTTATGACGGATATATTGGAAGTAAAAGACCTGCATACTTCCATCGATGGACAGAAGATCCTAAAGGGCGTGAACCTTATTGTCCGTGAGGGGGAGACCCATGCTTTGATGGGACCCAACGGAACGGGTAAATCGACGCTGGCGAACGTGTTAATGGGTCACCCGGCGCATGAGGTGACAAAGGGCCAGATTCTCTTCAAGGGTGAGGACCTGACAGAGATGGCTACAGATGAGCGGGCGCGAATGGGACTGTTCCTCGCCTTCCAATATCCCGTCGCCATACCAGGGGTTTCCGTCGCCAATTTCTTGCGTCAGGCGATTAACGCTCACCGGAAAGCCCGAGACCCAGAGTATAAAGGGATCTCGATCCCCGAATTCCGTAAGCTGCTGAAAGAGAAGATGGACTTGCTCGAGATGGCGCATGAGTTCGCGGGTCGCTATCTGAATGACGGATTCTCCGGCGGCGAGAAGAAGCGCGCCGAGATTCTGCAGCTAGCAACGCTGGAACCCTCGATCGCAATTCTTGATGAGACGGATTCTGGCCTGGACATCGACGCTCTGCGGATTGTAGCCAATGGCGTGAATACACTTTCTGGACCCGACCTGGGCGTCCTGATTATTACCCACTATCAACGAATTCTAAATTACATCAAACCTGACCAGGTGCACATCATGCTCGATGGTCAGATCGTTGAATCTGGCGGGGCAGATCTGGCGCAGCACCTGGAGGAGCAAGGCTACGACTGGGTCCGTGAAAAGCATAATGGGAAGGTACAGGGGTAGGGAGGCTTCGGCGGTATGGCTTCATCAGGGGATATTAAGAATCTCCAGGATATCGACCAATACAAGTACGGGTTTAGCGATCCCGATGTTTCGGTTTTTAAAACCCGCAAGGGATTAGACCGAGAAGTTGTGGAGCAAATATCGGAAATAAAGGGCGAACCGAAGTGGATGCTCGAGTACCGTTTGAAGGCGTTCGAGCATTTCTTAGAACGGCCGATGCCCACTTGGGGCGGCGATATCGGCGGTCTTAATCTGGATGATATTTATTACTACGTTAAACCGGCGGAGAAGGAAGGGCAATCTTGGGATGATGTTCCTGATTCGATCAAGGAGACCTTCGATAAGCTGGGCATCCCAGAGGCGGAGCAAAAGTTCCTCTCTGGTGTCGGTGCGCAGTACGAATCGGAAATGGTGTATCACAGCATCCTGGAGCACCTCGAGGAACAAGGCGTAATATTCCTCAGCATAGAAGAAGGCCTGCGCCAGCACCCAGATCTATTCCGCGAATATTTTGGAACGGTCATTCCCTATACCGACAATAAGCTCGCCGCGTTAAACAGCGCGGTGTGGTCGGGAGGGTCTTTTGTCTACGTCCCGCCCGGGGTGAAAGTGGAGCTCCCGCTTCAAGCGTATTTCCGCCTGAATGTCGCCAACATCGGTCAATTTGAACGCACGATGATCATCGTCGACGAAGGTGCGGATGTTCACTACGTGGAGGGCTGTACGGCGCCGACCTACACGACGGATTCCTTGCACAGCGGTGTGATCGAGATCATCGTCAAACGCGGCGCTCGCAGCCGCTACACCACGATTCAGAATTGGTCGAACAACGTTTACAACCTGGTCACCCAGCGGGCTATGGTTTTTGAAGATGCATCCCATGACTGGGTGGACGCCAACATCGGCAGCAAACTTACGATGAAATACCCGTCCTGCTACTTAATGGGGAAGGGCGCACGCGGCGGGATACTTTCCATGGCTTTTGCAACAGACGGGCAGCACCAGGATACAGGCGGCAAGATGATCCATGTCGCGCCGCATACGACCAGCAAGATTACCGCTAAGTCGATAAGCCAGGGCAGCGGCCGGTCATCCTATCGTGGTTTGTTGAAAGTTCATGATGGCGCGGTCGGATCGAAATCGAACGTTGTTTGTGACGCCCTACTCCTGGATCCGCAATCGCGCTCGGACACATACCCCTATATTGAGATCGACGAGGATGACGTTAGCATCGGGCATGAAGCCTCGGTGAGCAAGGTAGGGGAGCAGCAGCTTTACTATTTAATGAGCCGTGGATTGAGCGAGGAAGAAGCAATCACAATGGTTGTCTCTGGTTTCATCGAACCACTGGTTAAAGAACTGCCAATGGAGTATGCCGTGGAGATGAACCGCCTGATTCAACTTCAGATGGAAGGCTCGATCGGGTAAACGTGGTCCCTGGTCTGCGTCGTCCAAATTATTGATATTAAGTTGAGGGTGTACAGAGTATGAGTTCCCGAACTGTTAGCCGGCGTAAACGTGTAGTACGAAAGCAGGAAGCGCCGGAATTCAGCTTCACACGTGAAGACGTCGAGAGCATTTCTCAAGCTCTTGGCGAGTCAGATACGCTCAAAGCTCAGCGGATGGCAGCATGGGAGAAATTTGAATCCACCCCGATGCCGTCGACGAGTGATGAGCCATGGCGGCGGACGGACATCCGCGGCTTAGATCTTAATCGGATCAAAATGCAGGCGAGTGCGAAAACGCCTGTTGCAGCAGAGTTGCTGCAACCGCTTGTCGCCGAGTCTCATGGTGCGCTGTTGGTCCTGCGACCGGGACACGCTCCAGAACTTCAAATGGAAGACGACCTCCAAGAACAGGGAGTGGTGTTCACGGATTGGGCTACTGCTGTGCGGGAACACGCAGAGATCCTCGACCGTTATATGGGTACAGTCGTTCCAGCTGAAGACGGCAAGTTCGCCGCGCTCGCTACGGCGATGAGTCAGGAAGGCGTGCTGCTCTACGTCCCTGCTGGTGTCCAGCTTCAACAGCCGCTGCATTCGATTTTCTGGGCGCCGGGCACTGATGCGGCTTTTTTCCATCGGGTGCTCATCGTTCTTGAGCGTGGTGCATCGGCAATGTTCTTCCACGAAACCGCTTCGCCGACGGAAAATGAAGGTCAGACGGTTCACGCCGGAATTGTCGAAGTCTCAGTAGCGGAGGAGGCCTCGCTGAAGTTTGTAGAAGTTCAAAATCTTGGCGGGCATGTTTGGAACTTCACGCATGAACGAGCGAAGGTCGCACGTGAAGGGCGGTTGGACTGGATTTTCGGCGCGGTTGGGAGTCAACTGACGAAGACTTTTTCCGATTTGGATTTGACGGGGCAGGGGGCGGAGGGACGGTTCTCCGGATTCTACTTCGCCAGCGAACGGCAGCATTTAGATCATGATACGCAGCAGAATCACCTGGCGCCGAACACGATGAGCGATCTGCTTTACAAGGGCGCACTGATTGATCAGAGCCGTTCTGTTTGGCAGGGAATGATCTATGTTGCACCTGAGGCGCAAAAGACGGATGGGTTTCAGGCAAATCGCAACCTGATTTTAAGCAAGAAAGCGCGCGCCGATTCGATTCCCGGATTGGAAATTCTGGCGGATGACGTACGCTGCACTCACGGCGCCACGGTGGGCCAATTAGAAGAACTGCCGATTTATTATTTGATGACGCGTGGTTTTCCGCGTGAGGAGGCTGAGCGAATGATGATCGACGGCTTCTTCGCACCCATTATGGAGCGCATTCCCTTCGATGGCGTGCGCGAGCGTTTTCGGGGGATGATCGAAGCGAAACTTGGCAATTAAAGGCGGACTGCCATACAATAATAAGCTGGTCCGTCCGAGAGAAAAAGCGAGAGATAGTACATGGCAAGAAAGATTGATGACAGCGCGACAATTAACAGGATAGATAAACATCTTCACTCGGTTGGAGAGGTCGTTGAAGTTTACTGCGACCATAATAGGGATGGCCGCCGTGTGCGTGACTGGTTGCAAGGTGTCGTCGTGCAAGTAGACGAGAAAATGGTTGCGATCCAGTTCACTGAAGATGTGTATCTGACCGACGGCTGGATGGTGCCCGATCGAGTCCTCTGGACGCAGCACAGCAGCGAAGCCATCCGTCAGGCAAAACGAAAACGCAAACGCACAAAGCGCAAATCCTGACAGGCATTCCAAAATCTAGGTGAGTGAGGGTTTAATGGGATTATCCTTCGAATCAACCACGCTTGACATCCCGGCGATACGTCGGGATTTTCCAATTCTTGAACGTGAGACGGCACCGGGAGTTCAGCTTGTTTATCTGGACAACGCGGCGACATCTCAGAAGCCCGTGCAGGTAATCGAGTCAATGGATTTTTATTACCGGCAGATGAATGCCAACATCCATCGCGGCATCCATTGCCTGGCGGAGGAAGCTACGGTCGCCTACGAAGACGCCCGCAAGAAAATCGCATCCTTCATCGGCGCGGAGAGCTGGCGGGAGATTGTCTTTACACGCAATACGACGGAGTCACTCAACTTGCTGGCGTACAGTTGGGGCAGGGCAAATCTGAAAGAGGGCGATCGCATCCTGCTGACGGAGATGGAACATCACTCGAACATCGTGCCCTGGCAGATGCTGGCGAGCGAGGTTGGCGTGACGCTCGATTTCGTCACCTTAACCGACCAGGGAAAATTGGACCAGGAATCTTTTACATCCCTGCTCGAACGTGAGCCAAAATTAGTCTCCTTCACCCAGATGTCGAATATGCTGGGAACGATCAACCCGGTCGCCGAGATGACCGAGCAGGCGCATCGAGCGGGTGCAGTTGTGATCATCGATGCAGCGCAGTCTGTGCCGCACATGCCCGTCGACGTGCAGGAGTTAGGTGTGGATTTCATGGTGTTTTCGGCGCACAAGATGCTGGGCCCGACAGGGATAGGCATCCTATATGGGCGCAAAGAATTGCTGCAGGAGATGCCGCCGTTTCTCGGTGGTGGGGACATGATCAAGCGAGTTCAGCTTGGCGGTTTCACGATGAATGATCTGCCCTACAAATTCGAAGCCGGTACACCCGCGATTGCCGAGGGGATCGGTTTTGGAGAGGCTGTAGACTACCTGGCGAACTTAGGAATGACGGCAGTACATCAATACGAGCAGGCGTTGACGGCCTACGCACTCGAACGTCTGGAAGAAGTACCGGGTATTCAAGTTTATGGTCCAGAGGCGGAAGATAAGGGCGGCGTGCTGTCCTTTATTTACGATGGCATTCATACGCATGACGTTGCGCACATCCTGGATTCCTTCGGGATCGCGATCCGCGCCGGCCATCACTGTGCTCAACCGGCTCATCAACATTTCGACATTGATGCTACCTCACGCGCCTCTTTCTATATCTACAATGTGAAAGAAGAAGTTGATCAATTGATCGAGGGTCTTTATAAGGTTAAAGAGATCTTCGGCTAGCGGAAAGGGGATCGACGTCGTAATTGCTTTTCACGGATTCATGGTTTTAACAAAATCAATTTGGAGCGGGTAAGACGGAAAATGGATGATTTCTATCGAGAACTGATCATAGACCGTTATAAAAACCCACAAATGCGGGGCGAACTGGACCCGCATGATTATTCGTACGAGGACGATAATCCCTTGTGCGGGGATGAAATTCGCATCGACCTGCGGGTGGATACTGATGGCCGCATTACCGAAGCGGCATTCACGGGTAAGGGGTGCGCTATATCTTTGGCATCTGCTGATTTGCTCGTCGAATCAATCGTTGGCAAGACTCTCGATGAGATTAAGACGCTTTCGAAAGATGACATCATCGAGATGCTGGGCATTGAGTTAGGACCCGTGCGGCTGAAGTGTGCGCTGCTCTCCTTGAAGGTTCTCAAAGCTGGAGTTTATGGTTTGGATGAGCTTGAAGAAGAGCTCATGATCTAGGGGTTGTTGGATTTTTTAGTGGTTGCGTTTTCTCCGAGGCGTGGATGTACAACTACAAGACCTATAAAGAAGAGGATGTAGAATTCGTATCCGTTGCCTCGGAAGATGAGGTCGGGAATGGAGAGCGGATCCTGCTCGAGATTGACGGGCAGGCGATCGCCTTATTCAACATCGCCGGGGAATTCTTCGCCATCGCCGATGTCTGTTCGCATGATGATGGTTCCGTGGCGGAGGGGGAGCTGGATGCATTCGAGATTGTTTGCCCGCGGCACGGGGCGCATTTTGATGTACGAACGGGTAAGGCGCTGACGCTTCCCGCAGTTGTGGATATCCCTGCGTACCCGGTGAGGGTGGAGGAAGGCGAGGTTTTAATAGGGCTTCCGGTGGGAGGGTAAAGGCGGGGGCGGTTGTTCGTTTTTGAAATTGTAGAGACGCCCCGCCGGGGCGTCTTTTCGATGATGTGCCTAGTAGTCATTTAATCTTCAATTCTTAAACGTCGATGTCTAATCTC
>JAIWHF010000120.1:0-7798 GCA_048629905.1 Methanosarcinales archaeon | reverse complement strand
GTCGCTGGTCTCAACGGCTTTGTTGAAGGGATAGTAGACTGGCGTTTGGATGAGCACTTTGTCCCCGGGTGAAGTGTATGTTTTTACGAGCATATTGAGCGCCGGCACTACACCGGGGGTTGTGGAAATCCACTCTGGTTCTATTTCCCACCCATGGCGTCTTTTCATCCAGTTCACGATGGCGTTGAAGTACGAATCCGTCGGGGATGTGTAACCAAATAATCTATGCTGTGCGCGCGCGACCAGCGCCTCCACAACTGGCTCAGGACAGGGAAAATCCATATCCGCGACCCACATGGGCAGGAGTCGTGTGCCTGATGATGAGTCGTCCGGTTCTTCCCTGAAGAGCAAACTACCTCCGTGCTTAATAAATTCCCATTTAACGGAATTCGTTCCTTTACGATTGATCTCCCTATCGAAATCATATTTCATTGCCACGATCTCCTCGATCACGATCTAGTTCATGACCAAAGTCGTCAATTTTGCGTTGTGTTTACAACCCGGCTTTACTAAGTATTCCCTCAATAACGGCCACGGTTGTAGGATGATGCCTGTCACGATGTCGTTCAAACATCGGTCGTGCCTTTTCCCGAGTCCAGTCTTCTTTAACCATGGTACGGAAGATCATTGCGAGATTCACCATTCGACCGTCTGACCCAACCATGCGCTCTATTCCGGGAAGCACGTCCTGGTAGCCGCTTTGAACCGCTATTTGATAGAAGCGATTCATCATGAAATAGTTATGGCTGTCCTTGAGATTAAATATACCCTCGATATGGCGACAATCTTCAACAGGGATCCGCTCAGGAAGCATCAGCAGGAAAAGACGGATCTGGTCTGGGATCCAATCGGCAACTAGATGGCTGTCAGGGAGCGTGCCGGATTCGTACGCGTCTATTCTGGCCTTTACATCATCGAAGAGACTCGAACTGAGGGCTGGAGCGCTCTCAGGGTAACCCGGCGCATAGAGCCATTCATCGATGTCAACATTGTTGATTGCTTCTGGAAGCTCTTGCTCAAGAAAAGAGACGAAACCTTCTGTCGTCAACGATTGAAAGCTGAAGGTGGAGATGTATTTCTTGATAAAGGCATCGAAAACATCCCGACCCACGGATCTTTCCAAACTAAGTATGAACGAGGCGCCTTTTATATAGGGTATTACGGAGAAGACCTCGTCGGGGTCGATACCGCGCTGCGAGTATTTTAAGCACGTCTTATCCGAGTCCATTCCGAAGCGCTCCATGACCCTAAACATTAAATATCGCCCAATGAAACCAAGGAGTTGAGAATAGTCTTCTCCCTCGAGAACTTCAGTAATTCGCGATTCTGCATACGTCGTCCAACCTTCGTTAAGCCAAAAGTCCTCCCAAGTGGCATTTGTAACTAGGTTTCCAGTCCAAGCATGCGCAAGTTCGTGGGAGACAAGGGCAGCTCGACTACGATCTCCCAAAATGCATGAAGGGGTAAGAAATGTCAGGCGCGGGTTCTCCATGCCTCCATACGGAAATGAGGGGGGCAAAATCAAAACGTCATAGCGATCCCACAGGTAAGGACCGAATAATTTCTCCGCTTCGACGAGTTTCTTTTCATTTTCAGCAAATTCCCAAACAGCAGATTCAAGTATCTCTGGCTCGGAATATACGCCAGTGTGAGGACCCAATTCTTCGAAAGCGAGATTCCCAACTGCAATTCCGAAAAGATAGGAAGGGATCGGCTGGGGCATCCTGTATCGATATTGGCTGGTCTCTTCTAAATGTTCGGTTTCAATATGCTCTGCGGCCATGACTGCTACAAGCGGACGTGGCACATCTACGGTTGCCTCATAGGTGAAGCGAACGGAAGGAGAATCCTGGCAGGGGAATATGCTGCGGGCGTGGATAGCCTGACATTGACTGTAGAGGAAAGGATGTTCTCCTCCAGCAGTTTGCATCGGTGTCACCCACTGCAAAGCGCTGGCCTCCGGTGAGGTGGTCACCTCTATTGTGAACTCTGCATGACCATCAAGGTCCTTTAAATGAAGTCGATCACCCACTATCGAATCGTGTTGATCGATCTCCCAAAGAATCTCCTGATCGCCCGCGTAAACTCGGTTGATTTGCAAATCACGAGTGTCCAAGAAAAAAGAACCGGATACAGGTTCCTCAAGGCGATAGGTAGCTTTTATCTTCAGGACTTTCGCCGAGAAATCGACGTCTATCCCAAAAAGGATATGAGCGATTTTCCCCTGTTCGGTATCTGTATAAGAGTGAGGGTCTGAGAATGGCATTGTTATACCTCCTGCCGGATCGTAAGCTGCTCATGGGTTGGGCGGCCTACTCACTGCATGTTCAGCAGCCCATATTGCTGCTAATTAGCATATCGTCAGTGATGATTTACTGCCAGTAATCCGCCGGTCTAGGTGGACTGAGCGCCCACTTCACTCCCGTACTTTATGATATACCTCGACGAAATTCGAACCTATGCGAATGGTGTATGCCCCGTCAGTCTTTCACTCACAAGCCATAATTGATGGGCTACATTTTGATCATAGGATGTAGGCGATGATTGTATAGCCTCCCTTTTGTAAAAATACCGGCCTGTCACACTTTCGACTTCTGCTGAAGAGGCCAGATAGATGGGTGTCTCCGCTCCTTCTTCCGGCGTGAGGGCGAAGAAGCCCATAAACCACTTAAGGAACGGGCCGATCACAGAGAAGTTGGTGCGGTAGATATCCGTCGCAACATGCCCCGGGTTGAGGGCGTTAACCTTGATTTTGCCCCCATCAAGCCGGCGAGCCAGCTCATAGGTGAACAAGATGTTTGCCAGCTTAGAGCGGGCGTACGCTCTCATTCCAAAGTACCCTCGCTTGAACTCCAAATTGTCAAAATCCATCGAGCCATATTGATGAGCATCTGAAGAGACATTGATGACTCGAGCCGCGGGGCTCATCTTGATCATATCTAACAACAGGTTGGTGAGTAAAAATGGCGCAAGATGGTTCACAAGGAATGTCATCTCTGCACCGTACACTGTTTGACGGCGGGTATTGAAGTATGCTCCTGCGTTGTTGATGAGAACATCGAGGCGCGAATACTGGCTCTTGAAGGATGAAACGAGATCATGAATTTGTTGAAGATCAGCGAAATCAGCCAGTAGATAATGAACAAAATCGCTGCCGGTCTCAGATTTGATTTGTTGAACTGTGTCTTCCGCTTTCTGTTGATTGCGACCGACGACGATAACTTGCGCACCTCTCGCTGCAAGAGCTGTAGCAGTAACTTTGCCAACACCGGAGGTGGCGCCTGTAACCATGCATAACTTTCCATACATATCTTGGGTTGAATAGGCTGCGTTGGTCATCATTCTCTGCTTATACGGGATAGACGTTCATCCCATCGACACAAAAAAACCGGTGAAATAAGGAACGAGCCAGATAATCCAGACAAGAACGCTGAATCTATGGAAATTGGCGATTGCACTTTCGTTCTTGCGGATCAAAACCATGCTAGCCCAAGCGGCATGAACAAACATTAACAAGATTGCGAGAACTCCCGTAACTCCATGGATATCAAAGGTAAGGCCTCCTGCCGACTCCATCATCATCCCTGTCCCTGCGGTGTCGAATACCAGTCCTCCCCAGAAGAAGATCAAATGCCATCCCTTCAATCGCCCGGCAAAACGCTCACTCCAAACTCCTATGGTGTAAAACACCAGCGCCAGGGTGATCAAGATCGTGGAAAGCATCATATCGCTTGTCATAGGATCTCCTTTTCATTCCTTCCCTCTCCCATCGACTACCTCTTGAAATCACTGAAATCGATCTCCAAGAAGGTTTGAATATCTTTTCTCGCAGGTTCAGGGATTATTGGTCAAGGGATGTGCCTTGAAAAATTCCCACATCACCTGGCTGGCATCAATATCGCTGCTTGTCTTCCCAACGAAGGTCGGTCGTCCTCCCGGCCACGTGTGTCCCCCACCCTCGATTGTGTAGAAAACGATCTCAGATGTGTCCTTGCAGCCAGTATAGCGTACACCGCTGGCATCACCCTGCGGAGGGATGAGTTCAGGCACCGTAGCACAGCCATTCCGTTTTGCCCATGCCTCGATATACGAAGTCACCGACGGCAATGAGACAGGAGGCGAGGATCGATTTATCAATTTGGAGATAAACGATTCTTCCACAATTCCGCCCCCATAAGCGACGAGAGGATCCTCTGTGCCATAGAAAGCAATCAGCGAGATTGGGCGCTCCGGATTGCATCCCCCCGGTGGTTCGACCGGTGGACCGGTAACTACCCCGACCGCGGCTACCCTGTCAGCCATTTCGCAGGCCACACGGTTCGCCATTGAGCCGCCGTTGGACATCCCATCTACGTAAATTCGCGAGGGATCGACGGCCACTATGTTAGATACTTCGTCGATTAAGTCAGCTATGAATTGAACATCATCAACGTCACTATCCGTGAATGCCGTGCTTGAGTTCCAGCGGAGAGGAAAGGATGTGCCTTGCGGGTAGACTACGAGAAGACCTTCATTGTCAGCAACCTCGTTCCAGCGAGTCAAGTATTCCTGACCTTTTGGGTTTGAGGTAAATCCGGGCAAGCTGATAATCAAAGGCAGAGATTGATCACTGTCGTACGCGGGAGGGATATGAAGCAGATAACAGCGCTTCAAACCAGCGGACACTAGAGATCTGGCTGAAGTGCCCGGCCGAGGAGATTCAGAATTCGAGCCCATACACGCGGTGTAGGGGTTCATGGCCAGGAAAACGAATAGACAAGTAACACTAGCCAGCAACAAGACGACGATGCCTGCGAGGCGAAGGAGGAACCCTGGTTTTGTTCGTCGTGTGTCGAGCCCTATTGCACGATCTCCCATCCCCTCTCCTTTGCGTATGATTCAAGAAAAGCATCAGGAACAACTGCAACGGGAACTCCGATAGCTTCAAGCAAGGGGATATCTGACTGGCTATCCGCGTATGCGCAGCTCTCCAACCAATTAATATTCCTCGTGCCACGCAGATACTCCTCAAGCCGCGTCACCTTATGTGGACCCTGACAAACCGGAAATTCGCTGCCGCCTGTGTAGCGCCCATTCTTCATCACTATCGGTGTCCCCACCGTTTCCTTGATTCCCAAGTGTTGACCGATTTCGCGAAGCAGCGGGGAGAAAGTCCCGGAAACGAGAATCACTCGATTCCCTGCATCCTGATGGGCGCGCAATCGAGCCATCATCTCTGGCCGCACCTTCGGCAGCACATACTGCTCTGCAAGCCATTGAAAAGCCCCCTTCGCTTCCTCCGCAGTCCAGCCCCGTACTGTCCAACTCAGATCTCGAGCCCAAATCGAATGAGACGTCATTTTGGATACAAGACCTAATCGTTGCAGCCACCAAATGGGCATATGGGTGAGCATGAAAGTATATAGTTCAAGCCGTTTTACACGATGCGTTCGGTGGTGCTCGGCAAGACCTAGCGTGATGTGACCCGTATATAAAGTCCCATCAAGGTCGAAGATCGCTGCTATGTCTCCAGATGTATTATTTACCAATATCCTCTCCCAATAATTTACGTATCCACATTCCCAGGGCCACTTGACCTCGCGGAAATAACTTCATGCGCGGTGGCTTCGGGGTTGTGCTGCAGATTGAGTTTCGCTAAGGCTATTGCGTTCAGGTGCAGAGCGCAAGCCGGAGCGCTCAATATAAGCAAAGGATTCAAAGGGCGCGCTTTAGCGAATATCCAATTCACCCCACCCTGAACAAGGTTGCGATAATGCCTGACATTACAGATAATGCTCCCAACCCTACGAAACCAACTGAACTCATCTGGGCGAAGAACGCATGGAGGCTATTTATGGCAGCACTACACACAATCGCCGAATTAATGGAGATTGCCGCAATAACCGCTCCCAAGACCCGGGGGCAGGATTTTGTCGTTGTGAAAACAGTCGAGGGAAAAGACCTTCATCGCCTGGGCAAGGGAATGAAAGATTACGCTCAACGAAGCGGCATCGAAGGCTTCGCGCGCGATGGTCAGAACGTCCTGGATTCCGGCGCAGTGGTGCTTATCGGCATTAAGGATGGTGCCGTCGCAGACCTTAATTGCGGCGCGTGCGGCGCTGAAGCGTGCATCGTCACCAATACTTATGAGGGTGAATTTAAAGGACCGCAATGCCCGTTTCGGGTACTTGATATGGGCATCGCTCTCGGCTCAGCCGTCAAGACTGCCGGTTTGATGAACGTAGATAATCGCATCATGTACAGGGCAGGCGTGGTAGCACGAGAACTTGGTTTGATCGACGCAGACTACGTGATGGGGATCCCCCTATCGGTGAGCGGCAAGAGCATATACTTTGACCGCTAGCAGCGAGGAGGGTAGATGCCGCCTAATGAACCCTACCCTCTCCCATCTGCTCTAAGCGACTACGAGTCGAGTCGTTCTCGAATATGTTGGACTAATTCCTCGGCCGGCACATACATGCTCCCCCCATTCTCCGGGGCGCCGTAATCCTGAACCCACAGCACGGTTCCATCGGCGTCCACCAACACAAAGGTGTGTCCGGGCTCACCGCTGCCTACAGCCCATTTCAACACCCCAAAGGCTTCTGACACCTCGTGATCCACATCCGTCAACAGCGGGATGCGGGTCCCATATTCCGCGGCGGCTTGAGTCAGCTCCGCGGGTGAATCAAAGGCAATGCTAACAAAGGCAACATCGAGAGCTTGAAAGTCCGGGTCGTTTTGCAGATCGACGATCTGCTGAAGGCAAGGCGGTCAACCAAGCGCCATGTGAAAGTACAGCAGCACCGGTTGTTCACCGCGGTAATCGGATAGTGAAACTGTGTCACCATCGGCTGCTAGAAGGCTGAAATCCGGCGCACGATCGCCCTCTTCCAACCCGGACTCCGGCGCGCCGCACGCAGTGACAAGTATCGCTACCAACGCCATCGAAACGATCAGGAAAACGCGTTTAAGTCTGCTTGCGGTAATCACTTTATGATCCATGGTTCTACTCCCTATATGAGATGAAGCTTGCCGGGCTGGCACGATATTCATAGTACGTCCTCGCCCATGAGTTGGTACATCTCGCGTGTGATCTCGCCATTTGCATATCGCTGGTCAAGGATCTCGCGTGCGCCGAATCGACTTCTCTCTACCGAAAACCCGGTGTTCGATCCGCCAGTCAAGACAAGCTTTGCCAGCCAGACAGCACCAGCGATCAACAAGCCCCAGAACAGGAGCATGAGCAGTAATCCAGAGAAACCAAATCCCATCATCATCGTGAACTCTCCTTAATATGTGATGAAAAAATCTAACCACTCGACATCATCGGATGCCTGAGTCTCCTATCCGTTCAGTTCAAATCTGAAACCATCTGTTGGTAGAGATCTCGATCGATCTCTCCGCGTGCGTAGCGAACATCCAGGATTTCCCGCGGGGATACATGAGCGTCACCCGAAGTCTGGCGAGAGTTGAAAGCTAACCCACCTGCTGTAAAACGACGTACACCCCAGACAATCAGCAAGATAACGCTTACGGCCATGACCAGGTTGAAAATCAACCCGATCCACCCGAAGGAACTGAACCCACCCAATCCATTAAATCCACAACATCCTGAAACCCAACCCATCATGTTAGGTACTCCTTTCTTTGTGAAACGCCCACTGAAGACCGTTCTTTAACGATATGAAAGAATCTTAGCCGCCCTTTATAAAGGCGTCTTAGTGTGAATATAAAGATTCGGTAAAGAAGGGGGATGGATTTTAATTAAGATTGTTCGGAAAGTGGAACCCCTTGCGGGTTGGGTCTATCTCAAATA
>JAIWHF010000119.1:0-7801 GCA_048629905.1 Methanosarcinales archaeon | reverse complement strand
GGTGGAGATGTCCGGGTGATTGTAGGAGAGGGGGTGTTTGTCCAGGTTGCACCAGCAGTAACCATAACGGTCGTCGTAGGTGAGGGGCTTGCGGTTGAAGTCCCCGGAGTCACAGAAGGCGTTGTTGAGCCGGTGGGTGTTGGGGACGCCGTTACTGTCTCCGCGGGTTGTGACGCCAGCGAAGTGGATTCCGCCGGCTGGAAAGGTGTTGGTGACGGCGTCTCCGCGGCACGATTGTCGGAGATGGGTAACAGGTCCAAGCTCTGAAGGGGTTCGTCACCAACAACTTCGTCTGGGAGGGCGACTTGCGCATCTGCGAGATGCTCCTGGGCATGCCCGTTGAGATTGAACTCTGATAGGAGTGTAGGTGGGGCATTGCAGCTAAGCCCGGCGAACGTCAGTGAAAGCACAATGATGAGCAATGACAAACCAGGCGCTTGGTTGCGCCGCGGCTTCTTTTTTCCAGGGCGTTTCTTCAAACGAAAAAGCATGTGGTCTCCAACTCTTCCGTCCATCTAAGCACCGGTTGGCAACCGCGGGAGAGCCCAACATTTGTAGATTTTCTAGAAGGCTTGAATGGAGTATGACCCATGCAGATTAGCCATCACCATAGAGAAGATGTACCAGCGGCGGGAGTTACCCGCCGCTGAGAATTGCAAAGACGAATTTTATTGATGTGTTGATAGGCGAATGGGCAATGCCCGCTCAGATGGTTAGTGCTTAAGCATTCGCTCCAATTCATCCGTCTTCATCAATAGGGTGTTGGGTTCGGTAAACCTGCGCGAGGTCAGATCTAAGGCGCGGACCATGTCTGGAACGACATCGCGAACGCTGGAGAAAAACTTATGCAGCGGTGTTTTCGAACCCATGCCAACCGTGAGGGCGACCTCGTTGTTGATATGCAGCACCAACTGCTGCATCTCTGAGCCAGTGATCATCGTGAATCGCCATTTTCCGAATTCGACTTCCCTCTGTGCACTCTCGCCCAGGCGCATGATGTGCGCCGTTGAAGCGATAGCCTCGTCAAAACCCGACTCAAGGTCTTCGGGATAGCTAGACAACATCAACCCATCGTAATCGACAATTACCGCCCAGCGAAAATCGACATCCGGGTTGTCGAGGCGGGCGAGAGCATCCGTAAGAGCCTGGACGCGCGGATCAACTGTTCGAACCGAAGATTCAACATTCGTATCCGTATACATAATTTCATCTACTCCTATTAGACAATCATTCGCATCCATTCTGACACAGAATGACCTAATACCGACTTTGCGATTAGCTAACAAAATTTCCCCCCATACTCAAGGAGAAACCCAGGTATTTTTAGAATACGAAAGCCTCCTCGTATGACCCATTGGGATCAAGGGCTGCTCAAACGTAGCGAAGTTCCCCATGGTTACTCTATACGGATAAGTCAAGCACAAGAGGAATCGATCGAGGTTATACGCTGATTTAACTTGAGCCGTTTGGAGGCTCCCTAAAAGCTGTGCTTTCACTGCAACGGCAAGCTTGAGGAAGTGTCAAAAGTGAGGGTCCTCGAACATCTCCCGCCCAGGGTTCAAGAGCGACATGCCCAATTCCGTCGCTGCCGGAGCTGCGGACAAACCTGCCGGAAGGGGGCACACTACAAACACCTGGGCTAAGAAGCGGCGCAGGTGTTTAAACAAACCGATAGCTCGTAATCGATACCAGTTCCGGGTTCTGGTTTTGTAGAGTTTTTGGCGAGGCTACCAGCTACCCAGGGACTTGTCCTCCGTGGGATAGCCCAAGAAGGACAACATCGCCTCACGCCCTCGGTTCAAGATGGGATCGCCATGCGAGGGCAGCAGATGAATAAAGTCCAGTTCGCTAAGGCGGCGCATCGAGGCCTCGGCCAGTTTTGGGTCTTGAGAGAATGCTGCGATGGGCGGGGAGAGTCGGTCCTTAAGATTCATAACCGCGTCTCCACAAATCATCGCTTGATCAGAGGGGTGTAGAAAGCCAAGCTGGCCTGGCGAGTGACCGGGGAGATGGATCACGGCCATCCCGGCTGCAGATTCCCCGCTTTCGAGGGTTTTAGCAACGGGTATCCCCCAAGCGGTTTGCATGAAATTGCGGGTAACCAGAAAGAGTGGATTCTTTGACGGGAGGAATCGATAATCAGATTCGCCGTTGATGAAGGGCGCCTCCGCTTTATGGCAGAGAATCGGTGCGTTCCACGCCGCCCGAACCGCGCTCAACCCGCCGCTGTGGTCGGCATGTGCGTGCGTCAGGAGGATCTGTCGCGGGCCCTGACTCTGCGTTAGTCTGGCAATAGCGGCCACGACTTGGTCTCCAGTCTCAGGAGGACCCGTGTCGATCAGAGTCCAATCCGCCCCGGTGCGCACCAACCAGGTCGACACCGGCAAAGAGAGTAGACCGAGGACTTTATACTTGATTTCCAAGCGCCATATGTTGGTACTGATCTGTTGGAAGCCCAATGTCATTGTCCTTTCGTTTCGAACTCTCGGATCAGACCAGGAATATCCATTAGTTTCCCGGTGACCTTCTCAGGGGTTATTTGCGTCGCAGCTGAACCCTCAGCCTCCGGCTTGAGCCATATCTGGTGTATCCCGGCGTTTTGTGCACCGAGAATGTCCGCTTCAAGTCTGTCGCCGATCATAACAACAGAATCGGGAGTCACCTGCCACTGGTCGAGCACCATCTCGAAGAGCGTGGGGTCTGGTTTCCGTATCCCGACTGCGGCCGAGATGATGATCGGATCGAAGTAGTCACGAATTTCAACCTTGTCAATCAGCCGTTGCACATTCTCTGCATCTCCGGCGTTTGAGATCATGCCAAGCATTCGCCCCTCATCCTGCAGTTCATCAAGCACCTCGTGAAGCGCTGGCATTGGCTGCCAATGAGTTTCGCTCACGCTGTAGAAACGCTTCAGACCGCGCCTCAGGATATCGGGCGAGATTTCTTCGTACCCGAAAGAACTCAATGACTCTTGCAGCAGGGATGCAGTGGAACGCTCGATAAGGTTAGTTTGGCGCTGATGGTCATAGGCCTCCAGCGCACGTTCGAACGCCGAGCGGAAGTCGCTGCGATCGAAAGCTAAGCCATCTTTCTGGAGCTGATCAATCAGGAGATCCAGGCTGTCTTGCAGGAGAATAGGCCAATCACCCTCGAACCGAATCAGCGTCGAGCCGAGATCAAAAATTACCCCACGAATCGCCTTTTTCATGTGAATTCAGTACTCGCGCGATGGATCATAGAGATTCAACAGCGGCGCCTCGGATAGATAATGCTGGATGTTCATGGAAAACAGCTGAATCGCCCGTTCGAGGTAGTGGGGTGATGATCCACCAATGTGGGGTGTAAGAATGACATTTTCCATCTCCCATAACGGACTGCTTTCAGGGAGCGGTTCGATGGGATAGACATCTAGGGCAGCACCAGCTAATCGCTCCAAGTTCAGCGCCTCAACCAATGCGCCATGGTCCACGATGCCGCCGCGGGAGATATCGATTAGAAAAGCGCTCGGTTTCATAGCTTCAAAGATAGCCTCATCATAGATGCCCTGGGTTTTCCGGGTGAGCGGGATGGTGATGATCACGAAGTCACACAGAGAAACCATTGAGCGCAGGGCTTCGGGCGGATAAATGCGATCGGGTATTTCCGACTCAGGATCGCCGAGCCCTTCGAGCGAGTAACCGTCATCAGAAAGATGTTTCAAGTCTCGCTTGGTTGTCAATACGCTCGCACCGAACGCCTGGCACAGACGTGCGATTTCGCGGCCAACGCTCCCGTAACCGACAATCCCGACTGTGCTACCGCGGAGTTCCTGTGGTTGGTACCGCTTAAGACGACCTGAGGCCCAATGCTCCTCGGGAGCACTGTGAATGAACTTTAGCATACGGTGAGACAAGCTGAGGATAAACATCAATGTCAACTCGGCTAACTGGGGGGCCGAAACACCACTCATCGTGGTGATCATCAAATCCGAACCGAGAAGCGGATGACCCATGACATGGTCCACGCCGGAATAGTGGAATTGGATCCAGCGCAGATTGGGGACGAGATCTTCGTCAGGAAGTGCGCTTAGTGTGTAGAGGATTTCAGTCTCCTGCAGCAGCTCCTCCGGAAGGTCTTCCGCGTCGCTGGTTGGGTGCGATGTTATCTTCAAGCGCGGAGAGACGGCTTGCAGGCGCTCAATAAGAGCAGTAGGGAAGGGCACAGTTAAAAGAAGATTGATATCTGGTTCGTCCATAAGCTCATTTTACATCAGACTGCGGAGTACGCCATAAGCCAAACGGAGCAGGGTGCATGGATCCTGGATTATCACCAAGCGCAGCCAGACGAACATAAAGGGGGAGCTTGGTCTATACTCTGATTCAGAGACATCTTTGACTGAGCCAAAGGTGGGATGGGAGTTAGGATGAAGATGGGCGTAGTTTATCCACAGACGGAACTCGATCCGGATCCAATTGTAGTCAAGGACTTCGCGCAAACCGTGGAAGACCTCGGGTTCACGCATATTCTGGCATATGAACATGTACTAGGGGTTGACCCGAATCGCTCGGGCGGGTGGCAAGGTATTTATTCGATCGAAGATTCCTTTATGGAGCCATTTACGCTCTTTAGCTTTATGGCGGCAGTGACAGAGCGGGTGGAATTCACGACGGGGATCCTGATTCTCCCTCAGCGGCAAACCGCATTGGTCGCCAAGCAGGCCGCTACGCTGGACAGGCTTTGTGGCGGACGCCTGCGCCTTGGGATTGGTGTCGGCTGGAACGAAGCCGAATACATCGCCCTGGACGCTAATTTCCATACGCGCGGCCGCAGGTGTGAAGAGCAGGTCCAAGTTTTGCGAAAATTGTGGACCGAATCTTGTGTGCTGTTCAACGGCCACTGGCATAGCATTCCACAGATGGGATTAAAGCCCCGTCCGATTCAGCAGCCAATTCCGATCTGGTTTGGAGGCCACGCGGATGCCGTCCTGCGCCGTGCCGCGCGACTCGGGGACGGTTGGTTACCCACGTATAGCAGCGTTGAGGACACAGAGCCCTCCCTTGAGAAACTCAAAGAATATTTGGATGCGGAGGGACGATCTTGGGATGAATTTGGAATGGAAGCACGCGTGCGCGTTTCGGAGGGAAATTTGGACGTGCTAGCGGGTGAGATGAAGGCGTGGGAGCAAGCTGGCGCCACCCATATTTCGCTGAATACAATGCGGAGCCAGCTTCGTGGACTGGACGAGCATTTACAGGCGATACGTGTGTTCGCAGAAGCCTTTTTGGATTAGGGCACCCTTCCCTCAATAGACTTTAATTAACCCAGATAGCCAGGCCCATCCCCGCGGCGACAACACCCATCAATAGCATGGTTAGACCGGTATGCCCATTCAGGGCGGATTGGTACAGCCCGATGGCCGGGAGCGTGATCATTGCGAAGGCGATGGCCAGGAAAGTGAAACGGTATCGATTTCGGAAAGAGTTGTCATCATTCATAGGGAAGTGACCCAGAGAGCGAGAAGCGTTAATAAACTGATGAGACCGATGAGAGGAAAAACGTAGACAAGAAGGCTTCGCAGGATTGAGCCCTCCTTTCCTGCTGCATCGGTCGTGCTAGCGCCGACGATGATTTTTGTTGGAGCGATGACAGATCCGAGGGCGCCGCCAGCCGTTTGTGCGGCCAGAATGATCGGCACGCTGAGACCGAGCAGTTCGGCGGTGCGAAGCTGGATGTTGGCGAAGACGACATTCGAGTTTGTGTTCGATCCCGTCATAAACGCGCCTAGCCCGCCTATCCAGGGGGAGATGACGGGGAAGAGTAATCCCATTCCCTCTGACAATCCGCGCGCCAGGGTTTCTGTCATTCCAGCATGTGACATGATGACGGCCATAGAGACCATGGCGGTGATGCCCAGGCTGGAGGGTAACATGCGCTGGACGGTGATTTTTAGGATGCGCAGCCCAGCGCCAGGGGCGTAAAGCTTGGCGCGAGAGTAGAGGAGGTAAGCGATAAAAGAGCTATATGCGAGGATCGCTCCGGCGTGGCGGAGGAGAGGAATCTCGCGGCCGTAGCCGGCTGGAGTTGTGTACCCAAGCGAGGTGGTGACTGTCGGGAAGTGTACGCGGATGACGATAGAATTGAGCGCTGAGCGCAGTGGAGTAATGAATTGGATGGCAAGCGTGATGACGACAAGTGCGATATAGCCAGAGAGAGCGAGTAGGAGCAATCGCCCCTTCGTACCGGCCGAATCCCGTTCGCTAGCGGCGCGGCCTCGGAACCGGGCGATGATAAAACCAACGATCAATCCGGCTGACCCGCCGCCGAGTGCAGCAATATTCCATAAACCGTGTGTTGAGAGCCAGAATTGTGTCCCCCCCATGGCAATGCCAAGTATCAAAATCGGCCAGAGCAATCGGCGTATCGCCCCCCAGCCTCCGGAAATATGTGCGATTTGATAGCCGCAGACCAAGCCGGCGATCGCCAGGAATGCAGCTGCGGGAGGAGCCAATATCTCCCCTGCATATCCGGTGGAGGCGATGAGTGCCTGAAAAGAGGTGGCTAGCGAGCCAAATGTAACCGACCAGGAATGACCTATGGAGGGGATCAATACGGCGGCTAAAGGAGAAAACCCGAGTCCGACGAGAAGTGGTGCGGTGACTGCCGTTGGCACACCAAAACCTCCCACGCCCTGTAGAAATGAGGCGAAAGCCCAGCCGATGAGCAAGGCTTGCAGGCCGCGATCTTTTGTCAGTCCCGGAATGGCATGGCTGAGGATTTGAATCGCACCCGCTTCATCAGCAACCCGGTATAAAAGAAATGCGCTCCACGTGATAAGAAGGACATCGCTGGTTAATAATAGAGCCTTAACATGGGCCAGGGCGATCAGATCTATCCCGGCGCCGAAACGCAGGAGTGCCACAAGTAGGGCTACAAACCACCCGGCAGGACCCGCCTTGGCAGCCCCCCAACGGAATCCGACCATCAATCCAATAATTACCAGAATAGGGAGCAGGGCGAGGAGCCAGTCGATGAGCATAGGTTTGTTTTTTCTCGGTTTAATGGATATGTTGAGGATGGATTTCATATAGATCATATCAATGGAAATAGATTTGATAACAATCCAAGTAATCTACGGAAATTAACCAAAGACGATCATTGTGGGATAACCTTTAGAGGTATTCCGATGAAAAATCGGGCACAAGTAGATAAAACTCCAGCGATCCGTGAGTTTTACGGAAGAAAAGAGCTATTTCAGTTTTGCAAGAATTGCCAAGAAGAGTATTGGGGTAGTTACAAAACGTCCTATTGCTGTAAAGAGTGTGGGTATGAATATAGGAGAAAGAGAGATTTTGATGGGTTGATTCCTTCTCGTAGGAATAAGAAGCGATTTCAAAAGAACCACAAGATTAGAAGTATTAAGTATTATCCCAAAACAATAGACACTTTTGATATTGAGGTTCCAGAGCTCGGAAACTTTGTTGCAGAAGGTGTTGTAGTTCATAATTCGAGTCACGGAAGCGACGCATTTCGTTGTTTTGCGGTTGGATATAAGGATAGGACTGGAAAAAGAGGCGAGCCAGTTAAAAGGATGTTCAAGATGTTCAATCCACGAGCTCGCTGACACGCTAAGCGTGTTTAGTTTGCATTTTCCTGTACGTTTTTAGTAGATACAGCATGTTTTGCTACATGGTTTTATACGATACAGCGTGTTTTGGTACATGTTTTGAGTAGATATGCTATACTATTTTCGGAAAGGAAGCGGTTTTACTACACGTTATGGCAGAAACCAAGAAGGATTTAATCAATTCCTACGATCTGCGGT
>JAIWHF010000118.1:0-8006 GCA_048629905.1 Methanosarcinales archaeon | reverse complement strand
CTCTTCCAGAATCGGACGGAGAACTACTTATCTCAGCAAGCTCAATTGCAGGCTTCCATTGCAGCATCATCTACTCCAACCCCCATTGTGACACAGACTCCGCCACCTCCTCTTCCAAATACTTCAATATATGGAACACGGGTCCCGGAGGGGTGGACGCCCACACCTACACTCACTCCTGTGCCAACTGGAACCCCTTCAGCAGAAGAAATCCTTCAGGCGCAACTCGAACGAGACCGCTGTGAGTATTTAGATTGTATAACTCTTGAACAAGGAACATTTATTGGAGATAACCCATTTAAAGTCGATGACAGTCTCGGTACAGAACCATCCTTTCCCGGGATTCCTGGAATAATTATGGGGTTTATCGAGCTGTTCAATACGTTCGCAGGACCTGAAGCATATGGTAGATATCTTGAGAATCAGGAAGATAATGTTGTTGCTCAATTAACATATTCTCAGGATACAGCTGGAAAAACTATCGAAAGTGTAGGTATCCACAACGAGAGTAATCAATCGCTAAAAATTGTTGTCAGCGTTCAGAATTCTAATGGGACAATCACCCAGATCGGCCCAGAATGGGTTACTCCTGGTCAATCAACTATCGATATATATCGGACGATAGTGAATGAACATGAATCTGAAGATCCATTGCTTATTACAGAAGATAGTACGGGGAGTGTTGAAGTCACGGTCATTGCACAATTTAATGATCCACTAATCCTTCGGTCTATAGAATTCACGATCCCTTCAGAGGATTAACTTAGATAAGATTATTGAATTTATGAATCTTCAATAATAAGTGAATATGCGAATCATGAAACTCAATCGACACAAACCAAAACGCAATCGTATCCGTTTGATATTCTTCGTGACTTTGATGTTGGTGTTAATAACAGGATGCAATATTAGCATTTCCCAGCAAGGCACTAACGCCGAATTTCCCAACTTCGAAAGCCTAATTAACGTAGCTGAGCTTCTCAGAAATCTAAGAATTGAGCCTTCTGAATCCAGACCATCCATTGATCAAGGATCAGTAGTTGATCTACTTATCACAAACGATAGCGACTACAACATTCAATTCCCTCCTGGCTACGGAGTTAAGCTCTTTGCCTTCGACAGGGACAAGAAGACCTGGATTGAGATTCAGAACCTAGTAGAGTACGTGGGTGATGGAGATGTCATGGGATCAAAATCGAGCGGCTCAGAGAATTGGGTAGCCTTTCTTACGATTGCTCCAGATCTACCCGAGTTCCATACTTACGATATTCTTCGGATCGCCGTGGTCGGTACAATTTCAAAATCATCAGATACTGAACCCCTCCTAGTTGGATCATTCATCGATATTCCAATCGAGACAAGATAACAACCGATTCCGTGTCTCTTCCGAGCAACTTGTAATGGGGCCGGATTGAGAAGTTGCTGAGGTTGCACAAGATGTGACTTATGCAGTTTCGGGCGCGGTTCAGAACGCAACAGACGTGATCACTGGATTCGTGGATGGATTGTTTGGAGGTAATGATTGATTGGAAGTATGGGGATCAAGGAGTGAAATTTTGCCATGCCCTTAGATGTGTATGGATGGCGGCAGATTACGATTAAGCGTAGTAGGTGAGACAGATGACTGATAAGCCTCTACCCGTCGAAAAGTGGCATCTCTGGAAACTAATTCTTGTCTCGGCTGTATTCTTCGGGATCTGGACGGCCTTGGTGGCTTTCTACCCGAACTACTCACCTGTAGCCCTAATCATTGGGGGCGTTCTAACGATTGTTGGAACCGCGGGAGCTGTGTTGGTTGGTCAAGGGCGCAGGCGATTAGGGCATATTGCAGCCGTCAATGCATGGCTTCTTCTCATGTTTACTCTGGGCGCAAGAGGCTGGTTCGTGATCGTAGGCAATGTCGTTCTATGGGCACTCTGGATGACTCTACTTCTAATAACCGATGTTCTGGCGAGAGGATCGCATGCGAGAACAGCATCAGGCTGAGGTCGAATAAGTGGATTGGTCCACGTTCGGTGTGCTTGTGGTGGCGGGAACTCTGGGCGCATGGCTGGGAATGCTCCTTTCCCGGCGAAGAAAAAGACGGAATAAATCCTCAGATCAACACGAGAATGGGAAATAACCCTGTAAATAAAATCCCTCGCTTAACTAAACCACCTCCGCTGCAATAAAAAGAGATTCTGGGACCAGAGCTTAGTTGCTATCCGCCGATCGATATGTTAGATTCGATGCACCTCTCGTTTATTGAGGAAGGGGAATGGCTTCGACTCCAAAATCTACGCTCGATGATGGTCTTATCGATGGCCTCTTTTGCGCGATATGCGGCGCGGATGCGCTGCATGTCGTTCACATGGAGAATCTGCCCGATTACGTCGGTTGTGAGAGCTGCAAATCCGCGTTTCTCTCCGAAGACGGCGGTGAACGTGTCTTTTACGGTCAGATCGCCGAAGGCTACCCGCTAACGGAGCGGTTCGCACTCAAGCAGTGGGTTTGGTTGGAGGCAGTTGATAACAGAGCGCGCGAGGAGCGCAGCACGCCTGAATTGGAAACCCCAATCTACGCTGAACCTGAAGTAGAAGAAATCACCCCACTCGAAACCGAAATCGAAACCCCTGAAGCGCCCATTTTGGAGACAGCTGCCGAAGAGATGGAAGCGCCCGAACCTGTTGACCTCCTCGAAGAACGCCTCGGAGAGCTAGATCTTGGTTTAGACGCGGCTGCGATCCCAGGCGTGAGTGATTTCGAGGGAGATTCTGCGGATCAAATTTCCGAAGAAACGGATGATCTCGCCTCATATTTCCGGTCGATAACTCCTGAAGCAGAGACCGATCTCGAGCCATCTCCGCCAGAAGAACAAGATTTGCCCATAAGCGCGGGAATCTTGGGTGGAATCGGGCTTGAACTTGCGGATGATCAGGCGCTGCCAGAGATCGCAGATGCCCAAAGCGAAGGAATCCTCAGCGAACCCGACGATACCTGGGACGAACCCAGCAAACAAGAATTCCCTGACGCGGATGAAATCCCACTGCCAGACTGGGCTCAACCCGCAGATGAAAGCGTCGAGCCCTCGCTCGAGAGGTTCGCCCAGGAAATTGAAACACCCCTCGATAACCTGCCCCCACCCGAGGAGCCTGAGGAAGACTTCCTCTCGAATCTACGCCAATCCGCCGGCGTCCCGCTGGAATCCGAGCCCATCCCAGATTTGCCCATCTCCGAGGTTCCACTCGAATCTCAGCCCATCTTCCCACCGCAAACTGATGCTGATGCAGTCGAGAGCGCGGTGGAACCGGAATCCTTCGCCTCAAGAATCGAGTCGCTTTCCCAGACACCGCCAACGGACCTGGAACCTGTCGAGAAAACGCCAATCGAGCCGGACGCACCTTCTCCAGAACTTGATGTGGCTATTGCTGCAGCGGTCGTAGAAGAGGAAGTTGCTCTCCTGGATACAGATCCGCCGCAGGGTCATCGTTATCGGGTTGTAATCCGTGGCGAGAAAGCTGTCTTCCCGGGCGGCGAATGCGCCCACTGCGGTCGGACCCCGGTCAAAGGGCGCCTCGCAATTGCAGGGTCGCTGCCTGATGGCCAGAACATCACTCAGCGAAAACACACAACCTTCAATATCCCGCTTTGCGGCGAATGTCGCAAGCGCGCTGGCCAACTTAGCGAGGAGGCTAAAGAGGCGAGGCTGCAGGCCCATCTGCTATCTGCGATCGGTGGGATGCTGCTGGTCGTCGGCGCACTAGCGCTCGGAATCATCAAACCCGCCGATTTACAGTTCTTTGATATTCTCATCCTCGCCATTCTATTCATCGTCGGTTACACCTTACCAGCCCTTTTCCTGCTAGGACGTGTTGGAAAACACCCACCACCGGCCGGCGCATCCTACGTACGCTCCACACTACTCGTACCCAAGGAAACACAGGGGCTCGAGACAGCCTTCGAGTGGCGAAACCCGGAATATGCCGAACGATTCTTTGAAGCGAACAAGGATCACACATACGGCAAGCTCTCCAAGATAAAGGACCGGACAGCTCCACCCCGAGACCTTGGCTGACTCGATCGCCTGACCCTGGATCAAAATGTCCTCACCACCCAATCCCCCTGATGAAACCGCTCTTTGCCCAGTGTGCGGCGAGCCTATGCAGCTGTTACCCGCAATGAACGGCGCCCACGGTGCCCCTATCTGCCTGCAGTGTTCAAAAGCGCGTGAGCCCGGGATTAAAACATTTGAGCCTAAGCTGCCCTCCACGCCCCCTTCGAAAGATGACGCATCCATCCGATTCAGAAAAATCCTCGCGGAAGGACAAAGAACGAAAAATGACCCTCTTCCAACTTGGATGCTGGATGAGCTTCCCGAGGAAGCCCGGCGCCTCCTTTCAGGTCATGAACTTCCCACCGGGCCAAGTCTGGGCCCTAAGTTGAGCGATGACCTCGCCAAAGCCCTGCGCGACCAGGGATACGTCATTCATGAAGATGAGAAAGGTATGCATCTCGGGGGTGCACTTGTCGGCCGAGGCGGCACACCCACCGCAATGAGCCCTTACGACGTTATCCGCATGGCCGCGGATATGGAAGGCGGCTTAGCGTCGCCAGATGAACTCCTGCGCTGTAAGAAATGTGACGCTTTAATCCCTCATGGAGATGAACGCTGCCAGTGGTGCGGCGAATCTGCAGCGTAACTTGAATTCACCCCACGTCCCTTGGATGTGCCCGTTCCAACGAAAGCGTGGAACTGCCTATTCGCAAATCCCCAACCGTCTCTTGAGAGCCCGAGATCTCACCTTGATAAACAACATCTCATATCTGTCCGTCTCATAACCCATCCTGACCGCTGTTTCGCGTATTCTTTCCCAGACAAATCGACAGGTAATTTCAAGCGCCTGATATAATAACGATTCGTCTATTCCAACAACGGCCTGGGTCAAAAACACATGGCGGAAGATAAAATAACAGTCGTTGGCGCCCGCGAGCACAACCTCAAGAATATCTCAGTAGAGATACCCCGCGACAAGCTCGTCGTCATCTCCGGCATTTCCGGTTCAGGGAAATCATCGCTTGCTTTCGATACAATCTTCGCCGAAGGACAGCGACGCTATGTCGAATCGTTGTCGGCATATGCACGGCAATTCCTGGGGCAGCTCGATAAACCGGATGTTGATTACATAGATGGGCTCTCCCCAGCGATCTCGATCGATCAGCGCGGTGTTTCCCATAATCCGCGTTCGACTGTCGGGACCGTTACAGAGGTGTACGACTATCTGCGGCTGCTCTTCGCTCGCATTGGCCTACCGCACTGCCCTATCTGCGGCAAGGAAGTCAAACAACAATCTGCCCAGGAGATCGTCGACGCTGTCTCAACAATGACGGACGACAGTCGTATCATGATCCTTGCGCCGATGATCCGCGGCCGCAAGGGCACTCACCTGGCTGTATTTGAAGAACTCAGGCGCTCTGGATTTGTAAGAACCCGTGTTGATGGAGATGTCAAAGCGCTTGATGAGGAATTTGAACTCGATCGCTACAAGAAACACGACATTGAAGCTGTCGTCGACCGCCTCGTCATCCACCACGATGCGACCGAGGATGGAGACGCCTTCCTGACCAGGCTAACCGATTCAATCGAGACCGCTTTGCGCTGGGGCGAGGGCATCCTCTATATCACCGACTTGAGTTCTGATCCGCCGGTCGATATCCCCTTCTCCGAACACCTTGCCTGCCCCGATCATGGCACAACGCTAGCTGAGATCGAGCCGCGCACATTCTCATTCAATACACCTCACGGCGCATGTCCAGAGTGTCAGGGGTTGGGCAATAAACTCGAAATCGACCCCGATCGAGTTATCCCGGACAAATCTGTCTCAATCGCCGAAGGCGCGCTGGTCGCAATGGAGTGGTCCAAACAGAGTCGTGATCATAAGGGCTACTACTGGCAGATGCTGGAAGCCACCGCGAAAGCCTACGAAATCGACCTGGATTCCGCCATCGATGATCTGCCTGAGGATAAACTTCAAGTCCTCCTGCATGGCACGGATGGGAAGGAAGTGCCTGTTCATTATGAAAGTCGTGACGGTCGCTCCTCCACTTGGTGGACCGCCTACGAGGGTGTGATTGGTAATCTCGAGCGGCGATACCAGGAGACGCAATCGGATTACGTCCGCGGGAAAATCCAGGAATATATGTCTGAACGCCTGTGCCCAGCCTGCAATGGGAAACGTTTACGAATGGAAGCGCTTGCAGTCACAGTGGATGGGAAAAACATCGTTGAGACAACACACTGGCCCGTGTCAGAAGGGTTGCATTGGATCCGGAGGCTAAGCGGCAGGAAGAGCCCACTCAACAAGCGCGAGAAAACGATCGCGAGTCGAATCTTAAAAGAGGTCGAGGATCGGTTAGGCTTTCTGGTGGATGTGGGCCTGGAATATCTCTCGCTCGATCGCACTGCCGGCAGTCTCTCCGGAGGGGAAGCGCAGCGCATCCGCCTCGCAACCCAGATTGGTTCTCGTTTAATGGGTGTCTTGTATGTGCTCGATGAGCCATCTATCGGGCTCCACCCTCGCGATAACACTCGACTTATTAAAACCTTGGAAGGTATGCGCGATCTGGGCAATACCATTCTGGTCGTCGAGCACGATGAAGCAACAATCCGTGCCGCGGACTGGATCATCGACCTTGGACCTGGCGCGGGAGAAGCAGGCGGCCGGTTGGTCGCGGAAGGTACGGTCGAGGAAGTCACGAAAAACAAGCGCTCCATCACCGGTCGTTATCTGGCGGGGAAACTGCAGATAGGAACTCCAAAAACTCGCCGAGAGGGGAATGGGAATACCCTGACCGTGATCGGCGCCCGCGAAAACAATCTCAAGGACATCACAGTTCATTTTCCGCTCGGCGTCTTCGCCTGCATCACAGGCGTTTCTGGATCAGGGAAATCCAGCCTGATGGTTGAAGTGCTTTATAAAGCCCTGGCCAGAGCGCTCCAGAAGGCGCGCTCCAGACCGGGAGAGCACGACAAAATCGAAGGCCTCGAACACATTGTCAAAGTGATCAACATCGACCAGAGCCCCATCGGTCGTACGCCGCGCTCCAACCCCGGAACGTATACCGGGCTCTTCGACCACATCCGCGCATTATATGCCGAGCTTCCAGAATCAAAGGTGCGCGGATATAAGCCCGGGCGTTTCTCTTTCAATGTCCGCGGGGGGAGATGCGAAGCATGCCAGGGGCAGGGGCAACTGCGCATCGAGATGCAATTCCTTCCCGACGTTTACGTCCCCTGTGAGATCTGCCAGGGTGCACGCTTCAATCGTGAAACTCTGCAGGTCAGGTTTAAAGAGAAGACCATCGCCGACGTCCTGGACATGCCGATTAGCGAAGCGTTCGAATTCTTCTCGGCTTTCCCGAAGATGATCCGCCGGCTGGAAACGCTCCAGGATGTCGGTCTCGGCTATTTAAAAATCGGCCAACCCGCGCCGACTCTTTCCGGTGGCGAAGCCCAACGTGTGAAGTTATCGCGGGAACTTTCCCGAAGAGGGAACGGGCACACGCTGTATGTGCTCGACGAACCGTCCGTCGGCTTACACGCCGCCGACGTCCACAAACTCATCGAGGTTCTGCAGCGCCTCGTCGATCAGGACAACACTGTCCTGATCATCGAACACCATCCAGATATCATTAAAGTTTCCGATTGGGTCATCGATTTAGGCCCTGATGGCGGCGATGGGGGTGGTCAGGTCATCGCCGAGGGCACACCGGAAGAGATCTCGATGAACAGCGCTTCTTATACGGGCAAATTCTTAAAACCTCACCTTAAGAAATAATTTCGGTTCTCCTCTCTCTTTTGTTGAAAAGCATTAATGGACCCATTTCGTCCCATCCTTAATGAAGGGTTCTTGGTTTTATATGGAGTGCGGAAGCTGAGCCTCCGGTCGCAGGCTGCACCTTGAGCCCTGAGCGAATGAACGAATAGATAGACCATGGTAGAGGTGATGATCTCTTTTACACATTGAAGC
>JAIWHF010000117.1:0-8032 GCA_048629905.1 Methanosarcinales archaeon | reverse complement strand
TAAGAACACACTGACGAACAACCTGGAAACGTCCATCAAACAGAATCTGTTTCTAATACGCGCCCGCGGCCACACTTCGACGCTAGAGGCTTCGCTCTTCGAGCACAACATCCCTGTTGAGGTGTTCCACAATCTTATCGGAACCTTCCAGGAGCATCTGCCAGTCTGGCATCGCTACTTCGCGATTCGGCGAAAGATCCTGGGCGTTGACACGCTTCAGCCCTATGATATGTGGGTGCCTCTCACCGCTGACAACCCCCATGTCAGTTACGAACAAGCGGTGAAGTGGATCTGCCAGGGTCTGACCCCGATGGGTGAGCAATACGTCGAAGCGATACAGAGAGGTTGTCTCGAAGAGCGCTGGGTGGATATCTACCCCAACCAGGGAAAACGCCAGGGCGCCTTTTCATGGGGAACGGCTGGCACCCATCCCTTCATCGTGATGAGCTTCAACAATACCCTTTTGAGCCTGAGTACATTGGCACATGAGCTCGGGCATTCCATGCACTCCTACCTCACGTGGCAAAATCAGCCTTTGGTGTACAGCGATTATTCACTCTTTGTCGCCGAAGTGGCTTCGAATTTTAACCAGGCGATGGTGCGCGATCACTTGCTGGAGAACGGGAGTGATCCTTCATTCAAGATCGCCGTTATTGAAGAAGCGATGGCTAACTTCTTCCGCTACTTCTTCAGAATGCCAACGCTTGCCCGCTTTGAGTTAGAGATGCATGAACGAGTCGAAAACGGCGAGGGATTAACTGCAGATCTTCTCATCGAGCGCATGGCCGACCTATTTCAAGAAGGATTCGGCGAGGAGGTCCATGTCGATCGAGAGCGCGTAGGGATCACCTGGGCAACCTTTGGCCATTTATACAGGATTATTACGTTTATCAATACGCTACGGGGATATCTGGCGCGCACGCGCTTGCGGCACGAGTGTTGAGCGGTGAGAATGGTGCAGTGGAGGATTACCTGAATTTCTTACGCGCCGGCAGTTCGCGCTACCCACTGGATGCACTCGCCCTGGCCGGCGTTAATCTGCGCGAACCTCAGCCCGTGAAAGAGACCTTCGCAAAAATGGAGAAAATGGTGGACCTGCTTGAGGAATTAACTGCCGATTAATCTCCAACAGCAAAATACATACGCGCAGCTGAGGTTCAACCCGAAATCAGGTAAGAAACAACAAGAATTCCATTGTAGACGTTGTGAGAATGCGAGACGATTTGCCAATCACCCTCACCGAGCATTTCAATACGCTGAATGAGTTTGGTGTGGATCTCGGCAAATGCTTCCTTAACCTCGGGAACTTGTTCGCTCATCGTCTCTAAAACACCCGGGGTCTTTAGCCGGCGTGTAAGAACGATCATTTTATAGCCTGGACTTATATCAGTCATGGTTATTCCCTCCAGGTTGTTAATCGATGAGAAATCATAATCCCTCAACGCTAAATTCCCACTGGCGCTTATTCCCGCGGCTTTTGCTTAGAAACAGGTAAGCCGACGCGGAATTGTGCATCCCTTGTCGGCTTACCAGGCAGCGAGGCATCCATCAAGCTGCAAGAGTTATGCCGGAAGGGCTCTACTCCAATAGTACTGGATAACGCACATCCATGCTCGTTCACGGTTGTCCATTCCTCTCCTGGTGAAACTGCAGAACCGCATTTAAGGATTCGATGGAGAATTCACCTGCTTTCCAGCGAGGCTTACCACTGCCTATTCGGGTTAATATAAATAGCCGAGAACCATCATCGACGCCTGATGCTGCGGTGGAAGAAAGTTGGGCCATGGTCGCTTCTGCCATTTGCAAGCCGCAGTTAGTAATATTCTGAGGAAGCGGTACCGGCTCTTATCATCTCGTCACAACTGATGTATTGTGTACAATACAAGTTCCATTATCCATATCGTCTATTTCCCCATCCTATTTATTCGATCCGTATGGAGGGTCAAATGAAGCGAAAGATTCGTGGCCTAAAACGCATGGCTGTCCAACTTGACCTTAACCTCTACCGGGTCGATGTTCCTATAGCCGGTCTAGCGGATTCCAATCTTAGCGTCATTGACATCCGGCCTGAAGGGGCAGAACAGACTCTGCTGTTCGTCCACGGCTACGCCGGGGTTGCCGAGACCTGGGAATATCAGATTAACAACTTCATGCGCTACACGAGGGTTGTGGCACCGGATCTGCGCGGGCATGGGCAGAGCGATGCACCCATGACCCAATATTCAATGGATGAGCTTGTCGCCGACCTGGAGCAAATTACTGAGGTGCTCTCCTTTCCCGAGAAGTTCGTCTTGATCGGCCATTCCTTCGGTGGAGCCATTTGCATCGAATATGCCGCCAGTCACCCTGAACGCCTCGAAAAACTCATCCTCCTGGCCACCCCCGGGGAGTACCCTCTACCGAAAGGCGCTTCCTTGCTCTCACACGTTCCAGCAGCCGCTTTCCGACCGTTTTGGCGCTTCCGACCTCGGTGGAATGCAGAAATCCATGTGATGAAACGGATGATGCTCAACAACATGCAAAAATGGCAGGGCTGGGATTCTATGAAATCTATCCAAACGCCCACGCTACTTATCACCGGTGAGCGCGACCGATATTTTCCCAGTCACGTTTACGAGCGTGTCGCCGAGGGGATCCCCAATGCGGAGGTCATCGACATCGGAGCATCGAAACACAAAGTTCAGCTCGAACGCCACGAAGCAGTAAATCGCGACATCGAGCGGTTCATTGCCCCTGAAGACGATGCCAAGCGCGCCTCTTGGCGGGGGGGATTCGACCGATCACCCACCCATCCCGATCGTCCCTGGCTGCCCAGCTACGGCTCACACACTCCCCATACCATCCCTATCCCACACCAGCCATTGCACAAATTCCTCGAAGTTGCCGCCAGTTGGTTTCCCTCACGGACAGCGACCGTCTTCTACGGCTCAAAACTCACCTATCTTCAATTAGAGCGGCGGGTGAACCAATTCGCCCATTCACTTCATGGCATGGGTGTGCGTCCGGGCGATCGCGTAATGATCGTCCTGCCCAACATGCCCCAGTTGATCATCGCCTATTTCGCGACTATGAAAATCGGCGGGGTTGTCGTTCTGCCAAACCCAGATGCTCGAGGGGTGGGCATCGTGCAGCAGCTCATGCAGACAGAAGCTAAAGTGCTGGTCACCCTGCGCGAGTTCACCGAGTTGGTAACCGCGGTCCAGGACACACTACGCATTCATGTGATTGTGACGGCAATAAAGGACGCACTCTCCCGCCGGACCTACCGGCAGCTTTTCGCCCGTTGGGGAATTGACGTTCCGTCCCAGGCCACTGATGATTCAAGCAGCGGTTTGGACATGGATCAAATGATGATGGACGCCGTTCGGGAACCTCCTGATGTGCAGGTCTCACCAGATGATCTAGCTGCGATCCTCTTTACGAGCGGCACAACCGACGAGCCTAAAGGTGTCTGTTTGACACACGAAAATCTCGTCGCCAATGCACTCCAAACGCGGCACTGGATCCCCGATCTAGAGACCGGCCGCGAGACTTTTTTGGCTGTGCTTCCGTTGACGCACAGTTACGGGATGACCAGCGCTATGAATATTCCCATTGCCCTGGGCGCGACGATCGTCCTGCTCCCTGTGTTTGAATTGGAACAGGTTCTCGACCACATTAAAGAGTATCAACCGACCATATTCCCAGGTGTGCCTTCGATCTATATGGCTATTAACACAGCGCGCAATGCGCGCTCTTATGGCGTCTCCTCGATCAAAGCCTGCATCAGCGGGGCAGCGCCACTGCCAATTGAGGTCCAGGAGAAATTCGAGAAGCTCACAAAAGGTCGATTGGTTGAGGGGTACGGTCTTACTGAGGCCTCTCCTGTGACCCACGCAAGTCCTTTCGACGGACCTCAGAAACCGGGCGCGATGGGCATCCCCATCCCAAACACAGATGCAAAGATCATCGATCTCGTCTCGGGAGAGGACCTGCCTCCCGGAAAGATTGGTGAACTTCTCGTGCGCGGCCCCCAGGTTATGAAAGGTTACTGGGACGAGAAAAAAGGCGGCGTTGATCCAGGAACCACTATCGAAGATGGATGGTTGCATACGGGTGATGTCGCCGCGATGGACACGGATGGTTTCTTCACGATCATCAGCCGGAAGCGCGACACAATCATGGCTGGTGACTATAGCATCTACCCGCGCGATGTAGAAGAGGTGCTTTACGAGAACAGCAAGGTCTTGGAGGTCGCCGTTGTTGGCGTCCAGGCAGAGGACGGTGGGCAGCGAGTGAAAGCCTTCGTCGTCCCCCGCCCCGGCAGCGAGCTCTCGAAGGAAGAGCTCATCGAACTTTGCAACAGGCGGCTCGAACCTTATGCTGTTCCCTGGGAAATCGAGTTTCGTGAGGAGCTGCCCAAGTCCTTCGTGGGTAAAGTTCTGCGAAGAATGCTTGTCAAGGACCCGACGTAGCATCTCACCGTGTCTCCTACCGGCAACTGAAGATATCGATGACACCACCTACAATTGATGGGTTAGTCACCTTTCCGCTCTGATCCTGGCTGAGGAACACCAGCAAGATACCGAATCCCTAATCTTTGACCTAGGTCAAACTGGTCGTACAATAAGGAGATTCTGTTGCTTTTGAAGAGATTGGGCATCGTCTCTATTCTTATAATCGGCAGTGTGTTAATGTTTCAACCTTCCTGGCTCCTCAACCGACTATCAGCTCACTCCCCCGATGTCTTATACTCCGTTCAGACGCAAGAGCCCATCCTCGCCCTGACGATCGACGACGGGCCCGATCCATTGACCACACCTCGAATTCTTGATCTTCTAATGGAACATGGAGCGCGAGCGACTTTTTTCTTGCTATCCGATCACATTCCAGGCAACGAAGCCCTCGTCCAGCGTATCGTGGATGAAGGCCATGAGATCGGCAACCATCTGACCGACGATCAACCGAGCATCCGCCTGTCTGTGGACGAGTTTGAGGGTCGATTACTCCACGCCCGGGATATCCTTTCTCAGTTTGGCGAGGTCCACTGGTTTCGACCCGGATCGGGCTGGTATAACCAATCCATGCGCGATGTCCTTTTTCAGCATGGTTATCGGCTCGCCCTAGGTTCAATCCACCCTTTTGACTCACAGATCCCCTCATCCTGGTTTGCATCCAACTACATCCTGTGGCGGGCCCAACCTGGAGCCATCATTGTTTTGCATGACATTGGCAGCCGCGGTCATCGTACGGTGGATACTTTAGATACGGTTTTACCTGCGCTTATAGCCCGCGACTTTCGCATTGTTACGCTAACAGAATTATCCGAGCAGGCGCAGAGCGAGGATTAAACCTCGCGACCCCACGCACTAATTGATGCGTTTGACAACTTTCCGAAAACAGAGGAGATAGAGATGGAATTAACCCCTTATCAATCGCTCGCAGAACGATTGAACGCGCTCCCTGACGGATTCCCGCCGACGGAGGATGGCGCGGAGCTACGCCTGCTCCAATTTCTCTATACGCCCGAGGAGGCTCAGCTTGCAGCTCAGCTCCGTTTGACAAAAGAAACTTCGAACGAAATCGCCTCGCGCCTCGAAGTGGACCATAAGCCTACTCGCGATCTATTGAAGAAGATGTCCCGCAAAGGGCTCATTGCCGCCGGAAAAATTGATGGCGGCATCGGCTTTGGCTTAGAGCCCTTCGTCGTTGGTATATATGAAAACCAGGCTGGGCGCATTGACAAGAAGTTAGCCGAACTCTTCGAGGACTACTACCAGCAGGCATTTGGCACCGCGGTGGAGATTACACCCCACTTCCACCGCGTGATCCCAGTTGATGAGACTGTGGGAGTCGATATGGAGGTTCTCCCCTTCGAGAGTGTGACCTCGCTCATCGATCAAGCCAATTCCTGGGGAGTCCTTGATTGCATATGCCGTAAGCAGAAGGCGCTCATCGGCGAAGCCTGCGATCACCCTCTGGAGGTATGCATGGTGTTCAATGAGCGCCCTGACGCCTTCGACGGGAATCCCGTCATTCGCGCGTTGGATCGCGAAGGAGCGTATGCCGTCATGCGTACGGCATCCGACGCTGGTCTTGTGCATACAATCGGCAATAAACAGGACGGGCATTCGTATATCTGTAATTGCTGCACGTGCTCCTGCGGGATCCTGCGCGGCATGGCCGAGATGGGGGTGGCGAATGTTGTTGCCCGCTCGCCTTTTGTCGCCACGGTTGATGAGGACCTATGTGCGAAATGCGAAACTTGTTCGGATTACTGCCAGTTCGACGCGATCACCTATACGGAGATCGCCGTCGTCGATGGGAATCGCTGTGTAGGCTGTGGCCTATGTGCGCTTCACTGCCCTGATGAAGCGATGACCCTTGAACGCAGACCTTCCGAAGAAGTACTGCCGGTTCCCGAGACAATCACCGAGTGGCGCATGGACCGCGCCGCTGCACGCGGGATTAAAATGGATGATGTGCTTTGAATCCATATAAAAAGTCCAGGAAATCTCGAAGCAACCTGCATCTCCCCGGCAGGGAGAAACCGTACGTCATGGCCCATCGCGGGAATAAGGTCGCCTTCCCTGAGAATACGATGTCCGCCTTTCGGCAGGCGCTGCAAGACGGTGCCGATCTCATCGAAACCGACCTGCACCTATCGGCAGATGATGTTTTCATGTGCATTCACGATGGAACCGTCAATAGGACGACGGACGGCAGCGGAGCTGTAGCAGAAATGAGCTTGAGCGAACTGAAGAAGTTAAACGCCGCAGCAGCCCGCCCGGAGCTTCCTCCCGAGCCAATTCCCACACTGAGAGACCTCGCCGAGATTCTCCCTGCAGACATCGGGCTGGCTTTGGAGCTGAAAACCGACCGCTTCCTCGAGCCAGCCACATGCCGGCGCCTCGTTCAGGAGTTAGAACAACTCGGCTTGAAAGCGCGCACTGTGGCGCTCTCCTTCAGTTTGACACGATTAGATACCCTCCGCCTGGTCGCGCCTGACTTGCCTGTAGGTTGGATCACGCTCTCCAAAATCTGGCCGATCAGTGGGGTGGAGATGATCGGACCGTTCTGGCCGCTGCTCTTCCTGAATCCCTTTTACGTATTGCATGCCCATTCCCGCCAGCAGATCATCTGTCCGCTGGATCCCAAGCCCGATTCCCGCCTCTGGTATTACCGCTTCTTGCGATGCGACGCCATCCTCACAGATGATCCTGCCGAAACATGCCGGTTGCTGGGAAAGTAGCATGGGCGGCAACACCAGAACGATCTATCGCCCGATCCAGATCAACAGTTTTCACTTGACCCTATGAAAAATCGCGTTCAGAACTGAGGAGGTTTGAATGACCGTCGACAGTTTCAAATTCCTACCGCGTTTGATCGCCATGTTTTACCGCATGACCAAGCGCGAACCGGAAATGCCGATCCCCTGGACACCACTCGGACGCCCACTTAGTGAATGCACATTCGGTTTGGTGACATCCGCTGGTCTGTACCCACGCGAGTCCGGTCGCCCATTTGATGTCGAGGGCGAGCGCCAGAAACCCACCTGGGGTGATCCCAGCTTCCGGGTCATCCCCAGCGACATCGAGAGTGGCGCAGTCGGCGCGAGCCATCTTCACTTCAACACCGCTGATGTAGAGGCTGATTTCAACATCCAGCTCCCAATCCATCGCTTTCTCACCTTGGTGGAAGAGGGGCGAATAGGCGGATTGGCTGCAAGCAATTATTCTTTCATGGGCTTTCAGGGCTTCCCTCCCGACACAACAGAATGGGAAGAGCGTTACGGCCCTGAGGTGGCGGAGGCTTTCCTGAACGAAGGCGTCAACTGTGTCCTGCTCACACCGGCTTGACCGGATTGTGCGATTAACGTGCCCGTGTTGGCACGAACGCTCGAAGCCGCAGGGTTGTCGACCGTATTCGTCACGATGATGCCGTATTGGGCGGAGAAAGTCGGCGCCCCCCGGTCGCTCGCCGTGGAATTTCCGTTCGGTCACTCCCTCGGTGAACCGGGAAATGTAGAACAGCAAATGAGTGTCATCCGCCA
>JAIWHF010000116.1:0-8144 GCA_048629905.1 Methanosarcinales archaeon | reverse complement strand
ACCGCTGGCAATTCGATTATATAGAACAAACGTTCTATTGTCAAATATGAGGCCGTGTAGACCCCTCCAGTATTCCCTGTTAGACTCGGCGCGAGATTGTCGCGTGGAGCGAAGAATCGCTCAGACAGAGCGATGATTTTCGCCGGTTGTACGATCTTGAGGTGCAGCGATGGGTCATAATTTTCCTACAAACAGCAGCCAGCGGATGGTTGGTCACGGCCAGCCATGGCCGTATACCCGCGTGGTGGCGGCGTTGGTTCTCTTCCCGGCGGTGCCGATGCTGCTGCTCTCCATCGCTACTCTGGCATTGTTTTACTTGGCTCCCGGGCGCTTCGGGAGCTTGATAGCGCGTCTCCCCGGGGAATCGTTCATCCGTACGGCGCTTGTCTTCGCGCCGGCGACGCTGTTTGCGATTGTGGTCCTGGCTGTCCTCTACGCGGTGGAGAAACCGCGCGCCGAGATCGAAACTCAGCCCGTAAAGATCCAGCCTCGAAAGCGCAGCCTGCCAGTCGCAAGGACGGCGGGGATGCTGATGTTGATCGCCGCCCTCCCCGCGTTTATGTTTTCACTCTCTGTGTGGGCACTTTCCTTCGTCTCACCTTCCCGTTTTGATCGCCTGATCGAGCCGTTTCCGGGCGAGACATACTTGCGCGCAGCTACACCGTTCCTGCCCTGGGTGTTTTTTGCACTCGCTCTCATCGCAGTGCTGCTTTTATCTTCTTTAGAACGCGGGAAAGAGGGCATGGAGAGCGACAAGGTCGAGGGTGCTGAGGCGCGGCTCGCGCATGGGGTACAAGAACCCAGGCGCTTGATCGACTATGCAGTTAGCATTGTGCTGTTCACGGCAATTCCCGCGTTGCTGGGATCTCTGGCAGCACTGGCGTTTTTTTACGTTCAACCGGAACGGTTCGCGCGTGTGATCAGCCGTCTTCCGCTGGAAAGCCTGGTGCGGGCAGGCCTACTTTTCGTCCCTCCGACTTCATTTATTGTGGTTGTTCTGGCTGCGATCTTCCTCCTGCGTCCCCGCTTCACCGCAACTGCACGCTCACAGGGCGTGGTTGACGACGGCATTGTTGAGAAATCCCCGTTGCGTTCGACATTGGCTATATGGGTGTTAAGTGCGGGGTTGAGCCTTTCGGCAGCGCTAGGCCTGGGTTTACTGGCTGTGGTAGCGTACCTACTCTTTCGTTAGCGGAGATCTTGATGATCGAATTTATTTCATCGTATCCGTTCGTGCTTGCACTCCTCGCCGCGGCCTTGGCTGAGTTCAGTGCCATCCTCGTTCGACGGACGGCGCCCATGGTCGGGAAATGGCTCTGGGGGGTGGCCGGGATCCTCTCGGCATTGTCCGCAGCCGGCCTCGTTTGGTCATTTATCTGGGTGGTAGCTACGCAGCCTCCCCAACTTCAGCCTCCAGCAGTAGTTTTCCAGGCGATCGGCATGTTGATTGTGGTGCCCGGAGGGATTCTTCTGATTTGGTCGGTGATAGCGTTAGCGCGACAAACCTTCTATGCCTGGCCCGGGGCACGGTTAGTTACGAAAAGCCCGTACGACTACCTGCGCCGTCCGATGGGGGTAGGAATTGGATTGATCGCCCTTGGACTCGCACTTCTCACGAACAACCCGGCGGGTTGGGTATGGCTGCTGGCCTGGGCAATCCTCTCGCCGCTGCTCTTCGAACTCGAAGAGTGGGAATTGAAGATGCGTTTGCCCGGTGCAGAGGATTATTTTAGCCGGACCCCTCGCTACTTGCCCCGATTCTGGATTGGGCTTCGCAAGTAGGCGCCCAGGACATTCCAAAGTATTTCAACAACATACCCCGATTGCAGACCCTATATCTTCTTGAGGTTGGCCCCTGAGCCTTTTCTGTCTTTCCAACAACGCGCGCCATGCTTAAAGCGACCAACTGAAAGTGGAGTACGACAAAGTTCCCCTGGCCGCGTATTCATCAGATCTTCATATAAACGTCACCGCATATTCGAATGCTCAGGATATAAATTGGACATCAAAAGAGTCATGAAAATAAAATGACCAAGAATATGAGGAAGGCAAATTATGAAAAAGTTTAAAAGTTTAAATACGGGTTTGTTATTGGTCGGATTGCTTGTCGTCGCGTTGGCTGCGTGCAGCACTTCGACTCCTGAAGTTCCTGCAACCGTAGAGGCTCCCGCAACCGTAGACGTTCCTGTTGTGGTGGAAGACATTACTATTGTTGATGAAGATAACAATACGTATGTCGATTCGGACGCGTTGGACCACGCATTCAGCGGGATCGCAACTACAGATCTGAGCGAGGCTGAGGCGGAAGGTCTTAGCTTCATGCGCGAGGAAGAAAAATTGGCCAGGGATGTCTATCTGATGCTCTATGAACAATGGGGCATCCGCATTTTCCAGAACATTGCCAAAGCCGAAGAAACGCACATGAGCGCCATAGCAGGACTTCTAGAGCGCTATGGTCTTCCGGATCCAGCGGAGGATACGGCCGTGGGTGTGTTTACCAACCCTGAGCTGCAGGCACTGTATGACCAGTTGATGGAAGAGGGAAGCCAGTCGTTGGCTGACGCACTCCGTGTGGGCGCCCTGGTGGAAGAGGTAGACATTGTCGATCTGGAGGACTATATCGAGCAGACTGACAATGAAGATGTGCTTCTGGTTTACCAGAATCTACTAAAAGGCTCTTACAATCATTTGAGCGCCTTTACCTCCAATCTGGAAAAGCAAACAGGAGAGATCTACCAGCTTCAGCTTCTAGAATCGGACGCGTAGATTGGGTCGTAGCTGCAGGCATTGAGCTTGCGGATTATCATAATGCAGACCGTGACGTTCGCATGCAGGTGTCCGGAAGAATGGTTCCGGTGAGCATGAGGGACATCATGGTCTGTTTTTTCCTCAGGGGACGGGTTCCAAGCGGAAAATAGCCCCATTGTGATCAACAAGATACACCCGGCCCGCGTGGTCCTCCCCGAACGAACTGATTGTCCCTGCGACTTTGAAGAGCGGCGCGCTTAACCAAGCACTGCTCTCATCCTGCATTAAACCCCAGACCCGCCCGCTGCAATAATCTCCGTACAGGTATACACCCTGCCAGGTTAGAAGGCTTGGGTCGCGAACCACCACGCCACCGGTAACCGAGCAGCCCAGGCTGTGGTCATATTCCGCGATTGGATCGATAAGACCCTCCGCGTCTCCGCCGCTGTAATCGTGTGCACCCTCACGCAGATTCCAGCCGTAGTTTGTAGCGCCGGTCGAGTCCGCAGGCAGAAAATTGATCTCCTCCCATTGGCTCTGACCGACATCGCCGATGAAGAAATCCCCGCTCGCCCGGTCGAATGCAATCCGCCATGGGTTCCGCAGGCCGTAGAGCCAGATCTCAGGCTTCCCGCCGCTGTCTGCGAAGGGGTTATCCTGCGGAATAACATAGGGCTCACCTGCATCTACGTCAATCCGCAGTATTTTTCCCAGCAGTGTATCCAAGCTCTGGCCGTTGCCGTGCGGGTCCCCACCAGACCCCCCATCGCCTGTTCCGATATAAAGATAACCATCCGGCCCGAAAGCCAGCGCCCCGCCATTGTGATTGGCATAAGGTTGATCGATTCGCAGCAGCACCCTCTCACTTTCGCGATTTCCCAGGATATGGTTCGTGTCTGCGTGATATTCGGCGATAATGGTTTCACCATTGACGCCGCTGTAATTTACGAAGAAGCGTCCGTTTTCGTTGAAAGCCGGGTGGAAGGCCAGTCCCAGCAAGCCCTGCTCGTTCGCGCGGTCGTTCACCCGATCGCGGATGTCCAGGAATACTTGCGGTTTGTCCTGATCCCAAGCGACCGCCCAGATAAAACCTCGTTGTTCGACAACGAAGACACGGTTATCACCGGCGTTTGTCAGGGCGAGCGGCCGAGTGAACCCCGAGAGCACTTCCACCCAGGCGGCCGAAGCGGGGTCGGGCAGGGAGATGGTGCGGTCCGTCGTGATTTCTGTGGGATGCGCCTCCGGTGTGAAGGTGGGCGTAAGCGCCGTTGATGGGGGCGCGGCTGTGGGTGGCAGGCGCGCGCAGCCAGTGAGCAGGACGAATCCGAACAGCAGCACGAATCGATGCATTGGGAGTGCCTCCGGCGATACGTAGCGTACGATTGTACCCTAGCGAAATTGGTGTATATCTGGATTGGAGAATAAGTGTGACCGAAGAGCGTTGCAGACGGGTCGCGGCGAAGTCGATCAGGATGGAATAAGAGGTGAGGTTATGCAAGACCTATTTGTAGGCAAACCCTACGGTGAGGAAGCGATGTTCGCCGTCCGGGTGGTGGGTATGGCGGCGAAGCTCTGCCGCGAGATTCAGAGTGAGATGGTCACCCAGGCGTTGGAAAAATCGGATCGATCACCGGTGACGGTGGCAGATTTCGCCAGCCAAGCTGTGGTCGCCAGCTTATTAATGGATACCTATCCGCAGGATCCTTTGATTGCGGAGGAGTCCAGCCAAACCCTGCAAGTGGCTGAAGGGGCAAAGACGCTTAAGGCCGTGACGGCGTATGTTGCCCGCATTCACGAGGGAGCAGAATCGGAAGATGTCTGTCGATGGATCGATCATGGGGACGGAAAAACGGCGGATCGGTTCTGGACCCTTGATCCGATCGACGGCACGAAGGGTTTTTTGCGCGGCGATCAATATGTGACTGCGCTGGCGTTGCTCGAGGCAGGTCAGGTTGCCGTCGGCGCGTTGGGCTGCCCGAACCTGAATCACCAGTTTGAGTCCGAGATCGGTGGCGAGGGGGTGGTCGTTGTCGCGATTCGGGGTCAGGGTTGCTGGGCACTCACGATGGAGGGGAAGTCTTTGGGAAAGCTCTCGGTCTCTACGATAGTTGACCCGGGGCAGGCGCGGGTGCTGCGCTCCTTTGAATCCAGCCATACCGACTCAGGGAAACTGGAACAGATCATCAAGCGTTTGGGCACAGCGCATCCGCCGGTGCTCATGGATAGTCAGGCGAAATATGCGCTCATGGCTGCGGGCAAGGGTGATTTGCTCTTCCGCCTGCTCTCTCCCGCGCAGCCGGGCTACGTGGAGAAGATCTGGGACCAAGCCGCAGGCTCGATCGTCGTCGAGGAGGCGGGAGGGAAAGTGACAGACCTGCGCGGAAACACGCTCGATTTCACTCGCGGACGCGGATTGACTGAAAACATTGGCGTACTCGCTTCGAATAGGCACCTGCATGACAACGCCCTGGAGATTGTGCGTTCCATCGGCGCAGACCGACGACTGGAGGGTGTGTGAGAAAAGGACGTTATCTAGACGTTCTTGCCCTGCTCATCGCACTGAGCGGATTGATCATCACCGGTTGGGTATCTGATGATGTATTCGAACGCATCCCCCATATCGAGGACGAGTTCGCATATCTCTGGCAGGCGGAGGTGATGGCGGAGGGTCTGATCTCGCTACCCTCGCCGGAAACACCCAGGGCTTTTCTCGTTCCGTTTGTTGTGGATCATGAAGGGCAGCGTTTTGCAAAATACCCGCCGGGATGGCCGGCGGCCCTATCGATCGGGGCGCGGGTCAATCTTCCCTGGCTTGTGAATTCGCTGTTGGCGGGTTTTTCGCTGTGGTTGATCTACCGGTTAGGGACGAAGATTCTCGGGAAAGGAGTCGGGCTGTTGGCGGAGATACTGGCGCTGAGTTCCCCGATGTTTCTCATGCTCTCCGGTTCGCTCTTGGCGCACACGCTGAGTCTGTTTCTGGCGCTGGTTTTTCAATTGGCGTGGCTGGATAGCTTTCCGCTGAGAGGCGTGTCGAGAGAGCAGCGGGCTCCTGATGGGTTAGTTCTTCTTGCCGGTGCAGGGTCTTTGGGGCTTTTGGCGCTCACGCGCCCGCTGACGGCGGTCGCCGTCGCATTCCCGTTTGCTCTGCATGGAATTTTTCTACTAGCGAGAGGGACCCCCGGGGAGAGAAAGAAGCTGCTGATTCTGGCGCTGGTGACCAGTGGTGTCGCCAGCTTGCTCCTTATCTGGCAGTGGGCGCTCGGCGGCAGTCCCTTTCGCAATCTCTATACGTTGTGGTGGCCGTATGATCGCCTGGGTTTTGGGGCCGATATTGGCGTAACCGAGAGCGGACACAATTTGTATTGGGCGCTACAGAATGTGCGTTTCAACCTGAGCGCAGGAATCCACGACCTCTTCGGTTGGCCCTATCTTTCCTGGTTGTTCATCCCTTTTGGGTTGATTGTGCTATGTCCCAAGCGAGACGGTAAGCTTGTGCTCGCGGTTTTTGTAAGTCTGGTCGTAGCCTACGGCGTGTACTGGCCCGGGTCGTGGTTGTATGGCCCACGTTATTACTACGAGGGTTTGCCGTCATTGACCATTTGTAGTGCGGCGGGTGTAGCCTGGTTGGGCGGCTGGCTGGGCAATTGGCGCGATGCGGTGCGCTGGCGGCGGCTATCGGTGTTTGGCATAACAGCTCTACTTGTAATAATGAATATCGTTTTCTATATTCCTGCTCGGGTATGGGGGAAGCGAGGCCTATACCAGATCACGCGTGAGCCCATGGACGCTTTAGTGGAGATCGCTCAGGAGGACGCTTTGATCATCGTTCACACGCAAAAGTGGTTCGAATACGCCCGATTGCTCCCCTTGGTGGAGCCTTTTGGAGAGGGTGATCTAATCATCACATGTAGCTGCGGTTTGGAGGCTGACGACGATATTGTCCGGCTGCACCCAGACCGCAAGATTTATCATTATTATCCAGAGACTCCGCAAAGGCTTTATTCTGAGCTACAGTAAATTGATGGAATACAGGATTCGTTTCTCATTGTAGGATTACAATGTAAGGGCAAGTAGTTCCGCCAGGGTATTTAGTCTTACGATAAAGCGCTATTAAATCATCTTGACGGGGGAAAGAGTTGCGGGGTTATCAGTGACGTGTCGGGCCCTTTAGAATTAATCGAGAGAACCGGTCGGTCCCGATCAGGAGTGAAATAAGATGGATGACGATATGAGCAAACAGCTGACTGGATCGCCGATGCGCGCCACGCTAGACCAAGAACTAGCGAAGCTCAAAGAGGATGTTCTCCAGCTGGGAGAGATGACCAGCGAAGCCATTTCCCGGGCGATGCAGTCGCTGTTGAATCGAGACACTGTGTTGGCGCAGGATGTCGTTGAAAGTGACGCCGCAATCAACGCAAAACGCTTCGATATCGAGGAGGAAAGCCTCACGCTCATCGCCACGCAGCAGCCCGCGGCGGGAGACTTGCGCGCTGTCGTAGCGGCGATGAATATGGTCGGCGATCTCGAGCGTATGGGTGATCACGCTGCCGGGATCGCAACGATTGTGCTGCGCATGCAAGAGGAAGAGCAGCTTGAAATACCGCCTGGGCTCACGTCGATGTTCGAGAAGACCAGCGAGATGCTTCAACGAGCGCTGAACGCATATGCGCAAGACGACGCAGCTATGGCTCATCAGGTCGCAGCGATGGACGATGAGATCGACAAAATATATTCAAAACTTTTCCGTGGTTTGATGGAGTTTATAGCTGAACACCCGCAGAAAACCACCGGAGGGCTGTACTTGCTATTTGCAGGACATAATTTTGAACGTATCGCCGATCGCTCCACGAACCTCGCTGAGCGTGTCGTTTTCCTCGGGTCGGGTAGGATGCAGGAGCTCAATCCAGAATCCGACGAAGCAGGGTTGACCTAGATATTCGCCTTCTCACCATTAATAATGTCAAGCAACAAGAGACCGCCGATACTCCTTCCGAAGAGATTCGTTGCCGGAGGACACTTTGAGTCCGCTGGACCAAAAGGGCCCCTATTTTGCCGGTTGGAACTGGCCTCCCCCTTGACATATTGAAGAACTTCGATATTATAACTTATAGACGGATATCAATATGAAGCAAAAATCTGTGGACACAGTTGAATTTGCCAAGGCGATAGCGGACGAGACTCGTCAGAACATTATGGCGATCTGCTGCTGTGTGTTATTGAGTGTGAACGATATTGTTGAGAAAACAAATGTAGCTCAACCTACTGTTTCACATCACTTGAAAATTCTCAAAACAGCAGGGCTGGTGCGATCGGAGCGACACGGTAAGCAGGTACTCTACACGCTAAATCAGGAACGGATGGCGGAAGGGTGCTGCCAGGTGGCAGAAAATTTCGCT